>NZ_JAHKKC010000001.1:0-320621 GCF_020496585.1 Alcaligenes sp. 13f | reverse complement strand
TTCACGCGCCTGCGAGCTTGCCCCCGGCCCGCAAACGGCCTGATGGTGTGATCTGAGGCCTGATCGACCGAAAACCGTAGAATCGTGAGCGACACCTCATCGCCTGGGCGGGAGAACAAAAAAATAAACCCCAGGGCGCAAAACCAGGGGTTTATCAGCAGTCTGAAACCGCCCTGATCAGGGCGGTTTTTTTTTGTGTTGTTTGTTTTGGTTTGGAGCTATTTAAAGGTACTTCACGTAAAGACAGCCTACTGCTCAGGAGGGCCGCATAACGGAACGCTCACGCACGAACAGCCAACCCCGCCTCTGTTTTCCTCTGCTCATCAATACTTGCGCAGCAAAGCCACTGCAACAGGTTTACCAGCTTTGTGCCTGATCCAGATCCTGCGGCGTGTTGATATTGAAAAAAGCATGTTCAGGCGCATCGCGGAAATCCACTTCCACCGCGCCTATGCTCTCCAGCCAGCTCATGACACGGCGCTCGCCGCTAAGCAGATAGTCTTTCAGGCCCGCAGCCTGATCGGTGTGCAGTAACAGGCATAAAGGGTGGCTACGCTCTGCCTGCGCGTAGGCAGCCACAGCGCCCTGCTCCTCAACGGCCTTGATCAAACGCTTGCCCAGATCCACTGGCACAAAAGGCAAATCCACCGGGCAGGACAAGGCCCACGGCGTACTGATCTGATCCAGCACACTGGCCAAACCGGCCAGCGGACCCAGATAGCCCTCCAGCTCCAAGGCATCAGGGACCACACGCCCCCAATGGACATACTGCTCGGGATTGCGATTGGCACTGATCAGGATAGTCCCCACCTGCGGACGCAGGCGACGTACCAGATGCTGCACCAAAGGCTGACCCTGCAAGAGCAGCAAGCCTTTATCGATCTGGCCCGACAAATCAAAACGGCGGGCTCGTCCGCCCGCCAGCACAATACCACTGATGTCCTGTGTGCTTATCATCCGCCGATATAACTCATTTCGATACGGTCACGACTCGTGGTTTGCTCACCCCGAATCTCGGAATATCGGTCCTGCCGTCCCGTCCAGACGCCGTGCATATAGGCGGCTAACTGTTCGTCGGACGCACCCGAGCGCAATTGCGCCCGCACATCATAACCCTGGGAAGCAAACAGGCACAGAAACAGGCGTCCTTCGGGCGAAAGACGCATGCGCGAACAGTCTCCACAGAAGGGTTGAGTGACGCTGGTGATCACGCCAACTTCGCCCGTCCCATCCTTGAAGCGCCAGCGGCTGGCGACTTCGCCACGGTATTGGGCGGCCACTGGCTCCAGCTCGAAACGGGACTGGATACGTTCCACAATCTCCGCACCGCTGAGCACTTCTTGCAGATTCCAGCCATTGCTGGTGCCCACGTCCATATATTCAATAAAACGCAGAATCTGGCCCGAGCCTTTGAAGTGCTCCACCATGGGCAAGATCTGATCATCGTTCAGCCCTTTGCGCACCACCATATTGACCTTTACCGGGCTCAAACCCACGGCCTGTGCCTTGGCAATGCCATCCAGTACGGTGGAGACCGACACGCCGCTATCACTCAATTGAGTAAAACGGGCATCGTCCAAGGCGTCCAAGCTGACGGTGACACGATTCAGCCCCGCGTCTTTCAAGGCCTGAGCCTTGCGACCCAGCAAGGTGCCATTGGTGGTCAAAGTCAGCTCCACCGCATCACCTTCCGGTGTACGCAGCTTGGCCAACATGGCAATCAGCACTTCAATATTTCGACGCAATAGCGGTTCGCCACCCGTCAGGCGCAGCTTGCGCACGCCCAGAGCAACGGCCTGCCGTGCTACGCGCTCAATCTCTTCAAAACTGAGCAGGGAAGAATGAGGCAGGAACTCGTAGTCCGTGCCAAAGACTTCCCGCGGCATACAGTAGGTACAGCGGAAATTGCACTTGTCGGTCAGGGAAATGCGCAGGTCACGAAATGGGCGGTGACGCTTGTCCAAAGGTTGCCCTGACACAGCGGCAATCCGCACGGTCGGGCGGCGTGCAAGCTCTGCAGCACCCGCTTGCGCCCCCTGCTCGATGCCGGACGGCATAATCCCCGCTCCAGCAGGCTGCGGGTCACTCGGCTCCAAGGGCCGGGCCTCGGAACCTGGGGGAGCTGCTTCTTGATATGGCCTGTACTGAACCTGGTCTACGGACACCGGTTCACGTTTTGGCCCATGCTCATCGCTCATGGTGTTCTCTTTTTCAAGGACAGGGTTCGTCCCCGTCTCATGGTGTGTGTTTTCGTCATGCAATGGGGTCTAACGCCAGAGCATGTCGGCAGCCTGCCCGAATGCCTGTTCCAGCGTCATGATCTGTCCCAAACCCCGTGGGTCGTAACCCACCAGATCTTCCATGAATTGACTATACGCGGAACCGCCAATCACGTTCATCAGTTCCTGCATAGGAGCCTTATCCAGCGCTTCTTGCTCGACCGCAATGAAATAACGCTCCTGGGCCAGGGGAATGAACTCCAGCCCGCATCGGCTGGCCGCTGTTTCCACACCCAGGCCGGTATCGGCCATGCCACTGGCAACGTGAGCCGCCACCGCCATATGTGTCAATTCTGTTGTTTCAAAGCCCAGCACCGCATTCGTGTTTACCCCTAACTGCCCCAGCAGCAAGGTTGCCAGAAAGCGGGTACTGGACCCCATCTGACGGTTCACAAAGCGCACATCGGGCCGCAACAAGTCGGCCATGCCGGTGATGTTCTTGGGATTGCCCTTCTCCACAAACAAGCCGGTCCGGCGAGTGGAAAGGAAAATCAGCCTGTGACGCGCCGGAGACAGCCACTGCCCATAACGGCGCATGGCAGCCACCTCGAACTCACCCACCGGAACCTGAAAACCGGCCAGATCGCAATCCCCGCGCTCCAGCGAAGCCAGCGCTTCAATGGCTGTGCGGTAGCGCAGCTCCAGCGGCAGACCATCGTGCTCATTGGCAAAGCGCATCAGGCCTTCAATCGCAAATCCGTGACTGGCCTGAAAGCGCAAACGGTCCAGAGGCTGCGCATACAAGCGGCCCAACTCCTCTTCCAGCTCGGAAGCCATGCTCTCCAGGGTTGGCGTCAGACGCGCATCCAGTCGCCGATTCGCCCACAGCAAACGCTGGGCGAACTCGGTCAGTTTGGTGCCTTTGCGCCGGGAGGTTTCCAGCAGGGCCGCATCAAACTGTTTTTCGGCATTACGCAACAAGCCCCAGGCATGTCTGTAGGAAAACTGGCATTCCTTGCTGGCTCCCGCCAAGTGCCCCAGTCGCTCGATGGCACCCAACAAACGCAACACATCCCCCATGGGAAGGTCCACGCCGTCTGCATTTTCCAGAATCCATTCAGAGCGCAGCCGGGCTTTGAATTTCTGTTTGGTCATGTGTTTTTAAGACCAGTGTGTTTTCGTATTTATGTTTTGTGCTGCATGTACCAAACATTATATATGCGAAATATTGCTTATTGAAGTTATGGACTTAAGTGGTTAGATTACAAGGGAAAACACTGTCAAATAATATGCACCGCTGTGCATAAAAAATATGGAGGCGCAGGCACCCTATCCGGGCACCGCGCACACAGGACATGCAAACAACCCCTCATCACCAGGAGCAGGACCTGTCCGGTCTGACTCCTGAAGAGGTCGCCTTGCAGGCCGTGCAGGAGCACGCCGGCCAGAAAGGTAACCTGTTGCCTATTTTGCACACGATTCAGGACCGGATTGCCTGTATTCCCGAGTCCGTGGTGCCGGTGCTGGCCGAACAGCTGGCGCTGTCCCGTGCGGAAATCCATGGCGTTATCTCTTTTTACGCCCATTTCCGCACCCAGCCCCACGCGACTCATACCCTGGAAATCTGCCGGGCTGAAGCCTGTCAGGCGCGGGGCGGGCTGGAGCTGACGGCTCATGCCCGTCGCCGCCTGAACTGCGACTTCCATGAAAACAGCGACGACGGCCAGTACACGCTGGAGCCTGTCTACTGTCTGGGCCTCTGTGCTCAGTCCCCCGCCGTCATGCTCGATGGCGTACCCCATGCACGCGTCACCCCCGAAAAACTGGATGCCCTGCTAAGCAGCCAGGAGGCCCAGTCATGAGCACCATTACCGTTTACGTTCCGCGCGACACCGCAGCGGTCGCCATGGGCGCCCATGAGATTGCCCAGCAACTGGCGGCCCAGGCTCAGGAGCGCGGTCTGGATGTGCAGATTGTGCGCAATGGCTCGCGCGGTTTGCTATGGCTGGAGCCCATGGTGGAAGTGCAAACGGCTGAAGGCCGCGTCGCTTACGGCCCTGTCCAGACTGAAGATCTGCCCGGTCTGTTCGACGCTGGTTTTCTGCAAGGCGGTGCACATAAGTTGTGCCACGGTCTGACGGACGCCATCCCTTACCTGAAGAATCAGGAACGCCTGACTTTTGCCCGTGTGGGGATTATTGATCCGGTCAGCGTGGCCGATTACCAATCCTGTGGTGGCTTCGAAGGTTTGCGCAAGGCGCTGAGCATGGAACCGGCCGCCATTGTGAAAGAAGTGACCGACTCCGGCCTGCGAGGTCGTGGCGGTGCGGCTTTCCCGACCGGCATCAAATGGAACACGGTACTGAACACCCCGGCACAGCAGAAGTACATTGTCTGTAATGCCGACGAAGGCGACTCGGGCACGTTTTCTGATCGCATGTTGATGGAAGGCGATCCGCTGTGCTTGGTTGAAGGCATGGCGATTGCCGGGCTGGCTGTAGGTGCGACCTATGGCTACATCTACGTGCGTTCCGAATACCCGCTGGCTGTACAAGCGTTGAACGAAGCCATTGTGGCGGCGCGCGCCGCAGGCTGGCTAGGCAAGAGCATTCAAGGCAGCGGCTGCGAGTTCGATCTGGAAGTGCGCAAGGCAGCCGGCGCCTACATCTGTGGTGAAGAAACCGCCCTGCTCGACAGTCTGGAAGGCAAGCGCGGCGTGGTGCGTGTGAAACCGCCTCTGCCCGCCATCAAAGGTTTGTTTGGTCAACCTACGGTCATCAATAACGTGGTGTCGCTGGCCTCCGTGCCAGTGATTCTGGCCAAGGGCGGTGCTTACTACCAAAACTACGGCATGGGCCGCTCGCGTGGCACGCTGGCATTCCAATTGACCGGCAATCTGCAAAACGGTGGCCTGGTGGAAAAAGCCTTTGGCGTCACCCTGCGCGAATTGCTGTACGACTACGGTGGTGGCAGTGCCAGCGGTCGTCCCTTGCGTGCAGTGCAAGTCGGTGGCCCCTTGGGAGCCTATCTGCCCGAACACCAGTGGGATGTCCCGCTGGACTACGAAGCCTACATGAAGATCAATGCCATGGTCGGCCACGGTGGCCTGGTGGCTTTTGACGATACGGTGGACATGGCCCACATGGCGCAGTACGCCATGGAATTCTGTGCCATCGAATCCTGTGGCAAATGCACACCCTGTCGCATCGGCTCTACGCGTGGTGTGGAGACCATCCAGAAGATCCGTCGCCGCGAAGACATGGATAACCATGTCGAGCTGCTGCGCGACCTGTGCGACACCATGTTCTCCGGGTCCTTGTGCGCCTTGGGCGGCATGACCCCTTATCCCGTCCTGTCCGCGCTGGAACACTTCCCCCAGGATTTTGGACTGGCCCCGCAAACCGAGCAGGACCTGGCCAAGGTCTAAGACGGAGATCACCATGAAAGAAACAGTCGCCGTACGCGAACGTGACCTGGGCACCCCAGCCTCGACCCAGACCGAGATGGTCAACCTGACCATCGATGGCAAATTGATTGAAGTGCCCGTCGGCACTTCCGTGATGCACGCAGCCGCCTTGGCCGGTATCAATATTCCCAAGCTGTGCGCCACCGATTCGCTGGAGGCCTTTGGCTCCTGCCGTCTGTGCCTGGTGGACATTGAAGGCCGTCGCGGCCACCCTGCTTCCTGCACCACCCTGGTGGAAGAAGGCATGGTCGTCCAAACCGAAAACGACACCCTGCACAAGCTGCGCCGCAACGTGATGGAGCTGTACATCTCCGATCACCCGCTGGACTGCCTGACCTGTCCTGCCAACGGCAATTGCGAACTGCAAGACATGGCCGGTGTGGTGGGCCTGCGCAGCGTGCGCTATGGCTTTGATGGTGCCAACCACCTGGACGATACTACCGACAATTCCAACCCTTACTTTGCCTATGACTCCAGCAAATGCATTGTCTGCAATCGCTGCGTGCGCGCCTGTGAGGAAGTTCAGGGCACCTTTGCATTGACCATCGACAAGCGTGGTTTTGAATCGCGCGTCACTGCCGGCCAGAACGATGGTTTTCTGGGCAGCGATTGCGTCTCCTGCGGTGCTTGTGTCCAGGCCTGCCCGACTTCTTCCTTGATGGAAAAGTCGGTTATCGACCTGGGTCAGCCCGAGCACGCCGTCATCACCACCTGCGCCTATTGCGGTGTCGGTTGCGGCTTCAAGGCCGAGATGAAGGGCGACAAAGTCATTCGCATGACACCCTGGAAAGACGGCAAGGCCAACCGTGGCCACGCCTGCGTGAAAGGTCGTTTCGCCTGGGGTTACGCCACGCACCAGGACCGTATCCTGAGCCCCATGATACGCAAGAGCATTACGGACCCCTGGCAGGAAGTGTCGTGGGACGAGGCCATCAATTACGCCGCCTCCGAGTTCCGTCGCATTCAGGATCAGCACGGTCGTGACGCGGTGGGCGGTATCACCTCCTCGCGTTGCACCAACGAAGAAACCTATCTGGTGCAAAAACTGGTTCGCGCTGCCTTTGGTACCAATAACGTGGACACCTGCGCCCGCGTGTGTCACTCCCCTACCGGCTACGGCCTGAAGATGACCCTGGGTGAGTCCGCCGGTACGCAAACCTTTGACTCGGTGATGCACACCGACGTAGTGATCGTGATGGGTGCCAACCCCAGCGCCGCTCACCCCGTATTTGCGTCGCGCCTGAAACGTCGCCTGCGCCAGGGTGCCCGCCTGATCGTGATCGACCCGCGTCAGACTGAACTGGTCAGCTCGCCGCACATCCAGGCCGACTATCACCTGCCCCTGCGTCCAGGCACCAACACCGCCATGCTGACCGCCATGGCCCACGTAATCGTCACTGAAAATCTGGTGAATGAGGCCTATGTGGCCGAACGCTGCGATACCGCCGCCTTTAATGAATGGCGCAGCTTTGTCAGCCAGCCCCAGAACTCGCCGGAAGCCATGGCCGAGATCTGCGGTGTGTCCGCCGACGACATCCGTGGCGCAGCCCGTCTATACGCCACCGGCGGTAACGGTTCGATCTACTACGGCCTGGGTGTGACAGAACACAGCCAGGGCTCCACCACCGTGATGGCCATTGCCAACCTGGCCATGGCTACGGGTAACGTAGGCCGCGAAGGCGTGGGTGTGAACCCGCTGCGTGGTCAAAACAACGTGCAAGGCTCCTGCGATATGGGCTCCTTCCCGCACGAGTTCCCCGGCTACCGTCACGTCTCCGACACCAGCGTACGCCAGCAGTTTGAACAGGCCTGGGGCGTATCTCTGCAATCCGAACCCGGTCTACGCATTCCCAATATGTTTGACGCCGCCTTGAGTGGCAGCTTCAAGGGGCTGTACTGCCAGGGCGAAGACATTGTTCAGTCCGACCCGAACACCCAGCACGTGGCCGCCGCCATGGCTGCCATGGAGTGTGTGGTGGTACAGGATCTGTTCCTGAACGAAACCGCCAAGTACGCCCACGTGTTCCTGCCCGGTTCATCCTTCCTGGAAAAAGACGGCACCTTCACCAACGCCGAGCGCCGCATTTCGCGCGTACGCAAAGTGATGGAGCCCAAGGCGGGCATGGCCGACTGGGAAGTCACCTGCGCCCTGGCCCGTGCTTTGGGCTACCCCATGAATTACGAGCATCCCGGCCAGATCATGGACGAGATCGCCCGTCTGACCCCGACCTTTGCCGGCGTGTCTTACGATCGCATCCAGGAGCTGGGTGGCAGCGTGCAATGGCCTTGCAACGAACAGGCACCTGAAGGCACCCCCACCATGCACATCGACGAGTTCGTGCGTGGCAAGGGCCGCTTCATACTGACTCAGTACGTACCCACCGAAGAGCGCAGCAGCCGCAAGTTCCCCTTGCTACTGACCACCGGCCGTATCCTGTCGCAATACAACGTGGGCGCACAAACCCGCCGTACCGACAACGTGACCTGGCATGCAGAGGACTTGCTGGAAATTCACCCGGTGGATGCCGAAGATCGTGGCATTCGCAGTGGCGACAAAGTCTCGGTCAAGAGCCGTGCGGGCGAGACCGCCCTGCGCGCGACGGTGACCGAACGAGTGCAGCCAGGGGTGGTCTATACTACTTTCCACTTTCCCGAGTCGGGCGCCAACGTGGTCACCACCAACAACTCGGACTGGGCAACCAACTGCCCCGAGTACAAGGTGACGGCCGTGCAGATTCAGCGCGTGACCTCCGAGTCGGCCTGGCAAAATCGCTGGAACCGTTTCCACGATATTCAGCAGCGTCTCCTGCAAGGCGAGACCGTCCCGGCCGAGGATTTGGCCCAGGCGGATCACAGCCATTCGCATGAGCATGCCGAGGCCGTCGCGAAAGTATGATGCGTCCCAACAGGCCCTAAGGAGTTGCCCACGTGAGCCAGGCAGATTTTCGTGATGCCAGCGCCCCTGCCACCGTATGGCGGCAGGCGCGTACCCCAGCAGAAGCACAAGCTGACACCCTGCCCCAAGAGGATCAGGATGCGCTGGCGCGCGAACAGGCCGTGGCTCTGGAGTTCAATGGCATCAGCCATAGTGCCTTGTTATGCAGCCCCAGTGATCTGGAAGATCTGGCCTACGGATTCTCCATGACCGAGGGCATCATCCGTACCGCTGACGATATACGCGGCGTGGATGTGCTGGAAGGCGAGCGCGGCAGCCTGCTGCAAATCGAGATTGCCAGTGCTTGCCAGCATCAGCTCAAGGCGCGTCGCCGTCAGCTGGCTGGCCGTACAGGCTGTGGCCTGTGTGGACTGGAAAGTCTGGACGAGGTACGCCGACAGCTACCCCGTCTGGACGCTCCCGAGCACCGCCCCGATGCTGCCGCCATCTTCCAGGCCCTGGATGCCTTGCGCTCCAGCCAGCCCTTGCATCGTCTGACGGGCGCTACCCATGCGGCTGCCTGGTGCAATCTGCAAGGCGATATCCTGGCCGTGCGTGAGGATGTAGGTCGCCACAACGCGCTGGACAAGCTGCTGGGCCACATGCTGCGCAACGATATTGATCCCCGCTCTGGCATGGTGCTGATCTCCAGCCGTGCCAGCTTCGAGATGGTCCAGAAGGCCGCTGCCATGGGCATCAACTTTGTGGTGGCCGTCTCCGCCCCCACCGCCTATGCCGTGCAGATTGCCGATGAACTGGGTGTCATGCTGGCCGCCTTCGCCCGTGACCGCAGCTTCACGCTGTACAGCCATCCCCACTATCTGAATTCTGCCGAGTCACGCTCGGCCACATCACCATGAACATTGTTCCTTTGATTCCCATGGCCAACCAGATCGGTCAGTTCTTTGAAATCCTGAGCAATCGGGAGCAAGGACTGCGCGAGATTGCGGAACATATCCAGAAATTCTGGGACCCGCGCATGCGCCGCTCCCTGCTGGATTTTGTGGAACAAAATCCCAGCGGTAAAAGCGAAGATGGCGAGCTGCTGCCTATTGTTTTGCAGGCAGTCGTGACCCATAAACAGCAACTGGAGCCACGCAGCCAATAAGACTTGCCGCAGACACAGAAAAGCCCGCCTAGGCGGGCTTTTTCTTTGGGCTGAAAAACGATTAATCGCTTTCTTTGACGCGGTACACCAGCACGGTGTTCTTGGCCATATTCAGCACCTTGATGGTCACGCTACCCAACAACAGGCGGGACAGACCACTGCGGCCGTGACTGCCGATAAAGATCAGATCGCAGCCTTCCTGCTCGGCAACCTGAACCACACCGTCGGCCACGTTGAAGTTCGATACGGATTTGCCGGTAGCCTTGACGCCAGCGGTCTCGGCACGGTCCAGAATTTGTTGCAGGTATTTCTGCGACTGTTCTTTGGCGGTCTTGTCGTAGTCCTCGTCGGTGATGGCGTAGGCAGCAGCCATACCATCAAAACCAACGGTGGCAGCAAATGGCTGCGTCACGTGCAAAGCCAGAACCTCGGCACCAATTTGGCGGGCAAAGGTCACGCCTTTGTTGGCTGCTTGGGAGGAGAGCTCGGAACCGTCAGTTGGAATCAGAATTTTCTTGAACATGGCATAACCCCTTTGAATGGAGACAGATAGCTTACCGCTGCATACCGGCACAGGACAAGCTAGTACAGACCTGAACCTTGAGCCAGGTCAGGATTCGTTCAATGCGCGGAACAATACGGCACAGCGAGTACCCGTGCGGCAGTAGGCCAAAGTCGGGCCAGGCAAGGCTTCAAGCAATTGACCAAAACGGGCAACATCAGCAGAAGTAATAGCGCTACCCACTACTGGCTGATACTCCACCTGCAAACCTGCCGCCTGGGCGGCCTTCATCACGTCTGCCGACAAGGGCTGGTCGGGACCGCCTTCCATATCGGGACGATTGATGATGACACTTTTAAAACCGGCATCGGCCACGGCTTGCATGTCCTCTCCCGATAATTGAGGGGCGACGGCCAATTGCTCGGTCAAAAACTGGTGCGGGAAGGACATAGAAACTCCTGAAATCGGGATAAACTAAATCAGTTCAAAGGAAAAATAGTATGTTCCCCCCCGATAGTACGCAAGCCCCTTTCTCTGCCTCCCTGCCGCAAGGCAATCACGCCAGCGCCTTGTTGATACGTCACGCGACCTTGGACGATATGGCAGCAGTGCAAAACATCTATGCCTATCACGTGCTGCACAGCACGGCGACCTTTGAACAAAGCCCGCCCGACGAACAGGAAATGGGTGCCCGCTATATACAAGTGCGCGAGCAAAACTTGCCCTGGCTGGTCGCGGAACTGGACGGGCAGATCGTGGGCTATGCCTATGCAGGCACGTACCGCTCCCGCCCGGCCTACCGCTTCACGGTAGAAGATTCCATCTATCTGGCTCAAGGTCAGATTGGCAAAGGTCTGGGCAAAGCCTTGCTGGAACAATTGCTGCTGGAATGCGAGAAAGGCCCGTGGCGACAAATGGTGGCCATCATCTCCGGCCATGACAGCCGGGGCTCGATTGCTCTGCACCGTTCGCTGGGCTTTGCCCATGTAGGTACTCAGCCAGCGGTAGGCTATAAATTCCAGCAGTGGATTGACGTGGTCATCATGCAGCGCAGTCTGGGTGACGGCAGCCAAAGCCAGCCAGCCCAGACGCCCTGATCTTCCTTCTCAGGCAATGCGCAGGCTGTATTGATCCAGCCATTGCTGCATCCCATCGCCAGCCAGCACCTCGTACTCTGCCTGACGTTGCAAGCCTACAGGATCGTCCTGCACGCTGCTCAAGGAGGGATGGCACATCATGCTGTCCCCGTGCTGCATCACCGCCAGCCAGGCTTTGACCAGGGCACTGTAGCGCTCCTTGCCACCCTGAAAGTCGTATACACCGGTAAAGCTGCTATTCAAGGTGGCACCTTTGGCTCTGGCCAGACGCAACAAATCTCTGGAACCCAGCCCGGCAATAATCTGCGCCTTGAATCGGTCCTTAAACGCAAAACCCGTAGCCAGACGCTGGGCACCGGTATAACGCAGCCAAGGCATGGAAGCCGCGTAACGACGCTCCATTTCTGCCAGCAAGGCCTCGCGTATCATGGGTAGCTGATGCACGTGCTGATGCCCGTCGATATAGTCCGGGCCCTGCCCCATCACCTCTTCAAAACGATCCAGCTGGCGAGCCACGCTATCCTTGACCTTCTGATCATCCAGACGATGCAGCAGGCTGCGGATAATCACCTGCTTGAGCGGCATGGCATACACGCCCGCTTGGGAAGCAAACTCGGTAAAATTCAGGTGCAAACCTTTTTGCAGCGTGCTCTGGCGCAGTGCTGGTGCATTTTGCACAAAGCTGTCCCCATCGACCAGGCAGGATGTTCCTGTCAGGCGTCGGGCCTGGGCCAATTTCAGTATGGCCTCGTCCACGGCGGGGGCCATGCCAAAATCATCCGCGCATATACTGATCTGCCTGTCCTTGGCCACTGCTCGCTCCGCTTTATGTCTCGTCAAATCATTCTGTTCATACTGGTCGGCACTTTGGCCGCCTTCACACACTGGGGCATTGTAATCGCCCTGGTGCAAACGCTGAGCCTGTCTCCGCTGCTGGCCAATCTTTTTGGCTGGCTGATTGCGTTCCTGGTGTCCTTTGGTGGCCACTACTGGCTGACATTCCGCTCCCAGAATGCCCGCTTTCTGCCGGCTCTGACACGTTTTTTTCTGGTGTCTGCCGCTGGCTTCGCCGTCAACGAAGCCAGCTATGCGTTTTTACTGAATCATTCCGGTCTGCGTTACGACTTGCTGCTGGGCCTGATTCTTATCGGTTTGGCTGTGCTGACGTTTCTGGCTGGGCGGCTTTGGGCGTTTCGCCGCACATAAGCTCGTACTCGTCGTGATCAAAGCGCCACAGAGCAATACGCTGATCTTCATACAGGCGCTGAGCATGGTTAAGCACCTGGCTTTGGCGCACGGCATCTGGCGAGCCGATCAACCAGACTACCGCCTTGCTGTCCCGACATAACTGCTGACGAAGGGTTGCCCGATCTATCAAGGTCAGCGCCCCACGTTGCGGCTCAAAGCGAGCTGCCTCCAGCAGCTCCTTGCGCCAACTATCGGTGCGCATGATTTCCGGATCATCCCAGCGTCCCATCACGCTGATGTTCTGCAGGCCCGGAACATAGAAACCCAGGTCATAACGGTAATTATTCAGAAAGACGACACGGTCACCCTTTTGGTATTCACTGGCCAGTACACGGCCCAAGGCCTGACTGTTAACCTGTGGGCGCAACATCATCGTCACCACGGCAAACGCACAAATCGCAACACAAACACCCATGCTCCAGACCGCAAAGCGCTCTACCTTTGCTTCCCCATCCCGCTGACTACGGCGAATCACCACATCCGCCAGAAAAAAAGCCCAAGGGCCAATCGCAGGCAGGACATAGCCCACCAGCTTGGACGTAGGAATGGAAAAGAAAACCAGCACAGTCAGCAATGCCGACAGCATCAAGCCTCGTACTGCTCCCAAACCGTCGGAAGCATTAGCAGAACCACGAAAGCGCTTGAACAAGAATGGCGTCCAACCCAAGGTGGCAACAGGCATCAGGGCAAAGTAGAACCAGAAAGGCTGAGGGTTGTTAAAGCCGGTTTCCAGAAAGCGCTGGAAGTGTTGATAGACGATGTAATAGTCAAAAAATCCGGGGTAGCGCGCCTGCATGGCCCACATCCAGGGCGTGGCAACCAGCAGCAAGACTCCCAGGCCTGTCACAGAAAACAGACGCAACAACGTACGCCACTGGCCTCGACCCAGCAGCCAGAACACCAAGACACCGCCGGGGATCAAAATCCCGATCAAGCCTTTTGCCAGAAAAGCCAGGCCTGCGGTGGCATACAGCCCCATCAAGGCCCAACGATAGGAGCGCCCTTGCTCCATCTGCAAGGCAGCATGACCACCCAAGAGCACGCAGCTACTGATCAAGGCAGCAACCGTCATGTCCAGATTGGCGTAATGGGAAGCACCGAAAAGCAAGGGGCTGCTGACCAGAATCAAAGCCGTCCAGCCCGCATGTTGCTGGCTGGCGTGACGCTTCAAGAACGCGTGCATACCGGCAATCAACAAGGCCGCCATCAAGGCAGGTACCAGACGAGCAGCCACAAAATTCACACCCAACACTTTCAGGCTCAGGGCAGTCAGCCAATAATGCAAGGGAGGTTTATGGAAAAACGGCAGGCCGTCCAGACGCGGCACCAGATAATCACCGGATTCCAGCATGGACAGGGCCACGCCGACATAGCGCCCCTCATCCGGAATCAACAAGGGGTACGCCCCCAGGGTCAGCGCAAACCACAGCAGTGCCAGCAGCCCCACGGACACACTAGAGAGCGTACCCAGGCGCTGGACGCCGCAACGTAACCAATAGGCCGGTCCACGCGCTTGTCCAAGCGGTAGCGTTGCACCGGAAGAGGAAAAGGAATTATCGATACTCATCGCTCAAAGCCAAACCAATAGGGGTAGGCAGCTACTTGTGTAGCTGTCGAAGCGATTCAGAATATCGATGTAGCGTTCAATTACAAATGAGAGCAGTTCGCCAATTAAACGATCCGGCCTGCCTTCAAAACCAGGCTTGCCTTCAGCCTTGCTGCGGGTCCTGATCGGGGGTCGCTAACTGCTTCTGGTCAGGTGCCGGTTCAGAGGCCTGAGCCAGTCCCTGCCCCCGGCGACGATGCACCAGATACAAGGGCCGATGCTTGACCTCGGCAAAGATGCTGGCGACATACTCGCCCACCACACCCAGCGAGAGCATATTCACCCCCGCGAAAAACAGTACCACCGTAATCAAGGTTGCCCAGCCCCGAACGGCATCCCCATACAACAAGTGCTTGAAGATAATGAACAAGCCGTAGCTGAAAGACAGCATGGCCAACACTGCCCCTAACAGGCTCAACAACCGCAGTGGCCAGGTGGTGAATGCCGTCAAACCATCCACCGCAAAGCGCAATAGTTTAGTGGGGCGGAATCGGCTGACACCATGCAAGCGTTCGGCAGGCGAGTAGTAAATGGGCTCGGACGGAAAACCCACCCAGGCAAACAAGCCTTTCATGAAGCGGCTGCGCTCGGGCAAGGCCATCAAGGCATCAACGACACAGCGATCCATCAGGCGAAAATCGCCTGCATCACGCGGCACACGCAAACCGTTAGACGTGCGCATCAGCTTGTAAAACAAACTGGTGCCCGCCCGCTTCATCCAGGTCTCGTCGTCACGGGTTTCCCGCACGGCATAGACCATTTCCAGGCCTGTAGACCAGCGCTCCAGCATGGCTTCGATCAAGGCAGGGGGATGCTGCAAATCCGCATCCATGCACACGACTACCTGCCCGCGGCTGGCCTCCAGCCCTGCCGTCAACGCCGCCTCTTTGCCAAAGTTGCGCGATAACTGCAAATAAACCAATTGAGGGTAGGTTTGACGCAATTGCTCAATAACCAAAGGCGTTGCGTCGGTACTGCCATCGTCAACGAAAATGATTTCAAAGTCCGGAACCAGTTCGCGCAACTTCGCCACCAAAACCGGCAGCAATGCGGGCAGGTTTTCTGCTTCATTCAAACCAGGGATAACGCAAGAAAGCGTTTGGGCCTGTCGTTTTGTAATCATTATTCCTTGAGCACCGTGCTGTAACAAAACCAAGGTCTAGCCAACAAAAAGTAATCGTAGCCCGCCAGACCGCCTAGTGCAATTTACCTTCGGTGATACTTGTCTTTCTTAAAGAGCACCGTTCAAGACTTGTACAGCCCTTGCGAGCCGGCCAGACTGGCCAAACACCGCAAACGCAACATCCATACGCTGAAACGTGCAAGCAGTGTAGGAAAGCAAGCGTTGAATCAGCGTGAAATCCGGCGTGAAAATGTCCCGTTCCCAAGCGTTTTCTTTCCGGCTTGACCCCGATGAGTCCTACCAATAAGATAGATAAAATATATATCTTTAAATTCAAAATATTATGGCTCTAAACCCTTTGTGTACCCGCCAGGAAATTCATGACCTGGTCTGGGACTTTTACGATCGCATCCGCATGGACGACGTCCTTGGCCCCATTTTCTCCGAGCGCATCAAGGATTGGGATACGCATCTGGGCGTAATGGAAGAGTTCTGGTCATCTCTATTGCTCAAGACCGATGGCTTCAATGGCAATCCCATGGCCAAGCATTTGTCGCTCAAGCATATTCAGGCCAGCCACTTTGAACAATGGCTACGCCTGTTCAAGGAAACCTGCCAGGAGCGTGAAAACCAGGCCATGGCCGCGCTGGCATTGGAATATGCCCAGCGCATCGCCCGCAGCTTCTGGTTTGGCTACCAATTCCAGCACAACCCCACTCAAGTGGCCAGCGAGCTGCAACTGCCCTGATCATGCGTCTGACCAACCTTACCGACTACGCCCTGCGTCAATTGATGTATCTGGGTCAGAACGAAGACAGGCTCTGTACCATCGCGGAAATTGCCCAGTACCACCAGATTTCCCAAGCCCATCTGATGAAAGTCACCCACCTGCTCGCCAAGGGCGGGTGGATTCAGACACAGCGCGGGAAAAACGGCGGAATGCGGCTGGCCCGTGCGCCGGAAGACATCAATCTGGGCGAGCTGGTGCGCTATACCGAAACCGATCTGGCGGTGGTGGAGTGCCTGGGCAGCGGCACCCACTGCATCCTGAGCGGTCGCTGCAACCTGAGCAATATCCTTAAACAGGCGCTGGCCCAGTTCCTGAGTTATCTGGATAACTACACCTTGCGCGACATTATTGTTCCTGGCAGCAGCCCGGAACAGACAATTGCCTGGCCCACCAAGTCCATGCACTCGGCCTGATCGCAGACGGACGGATAGCAGACGGCCCCGGATTCAAAAGAATCCGGGGCCGTTTGTTTAGGGTCCGACTACCGCTTCAAGCCGGGAAAATCAGATCGCTCCGTACAGTACCAGGATGGGCACGCACAGCTTCCAGCAAACCCTGCTCGGGAACACGATCCAGGTCCGTCATGGCATAACCCAACTCGCCTTGCGTTTGCAGCTGCTGGCGGGTGATGTTGATACCGTGCTGGGCCAGAATATTGTTCAAGCCACCCATCGCGCCGGGAACGTTGCGATGAACATGCAGCAGGCGCACAGCACCCTGGATGTCGTAGTAAGACACTTCGGGGAAGTTCACCGCGCCCTTGGTAGCGCCGCTACGCAAATAGCTAACCAGTTTCTCGGCCACTTCACGGCCAATGTTTTCCTGGGATTCCTGAGTACTACCGCCAATATGCGGCGTCAGGATCACATTAGGCATACCGATCAAGGGGCTCTTCAAAGGTTCGTCCACGCTTTTCGGTTCGGTTGGGAACACGTCCAGCGCAGCACCCGCCAGATGACCGCTAAGCAAAGCCTGGTGCAAGGCATCAATATCCACCACCGTGCCGCGAGAAGCGTTGATCAGGATGGAACCGGGTTTCATGGCCGCAATCGTCTCGGCATTCATGATGTTGTGCGTGCCCTGCCCGCCTGGTACGTGCAAGGTGACCACATCGGACTCGGCCAGCATCTGCTTCAAGCTGCCATAGACACGGGCATTGCTCAGCGGCAGTTTGGATTCCACATCGTGGTAGAGCACGCGCATACCCAGCGCTTCGGCCAGAGTACCGACTTGGGAACCAATATTGCCGTAACCAATCACGCCCAAAGTCTTGCCACGGATCTCGAAAGCGCCATCGGCACTTTTGTCCCAGAAACCCTGGTGTACGCGCAGGTTCTTCTCGGGGATACGACGTAGCAACAAGATGGCCTCACCCAGCACCAGCTCGGCAACGGAGCGGGTATTGGAGAACGGCGCATTAAAGACCGGTACACCATGGTTCTGGGCTTGATCCAGATCCACCTGGTTGGTACCAATACAAAAGCATCCCAGCACTTTGAGCTGGTCTGCGTGCTCCAGCACCCGGCTGTCAAACTGGGTACGGGAACGAATTCCGACAACTTCGGCGCCTTTGACAGCGTCCAGCAGCTCCTGACCCGACAAGGCTCCCTTGTAGGTCTGAATATCGGTCAAACCCGCAGCCTCAAAAACTTCACGGGCGCTAGGATGAATGTTCTCAAACAGGACAATGCGACTCATGATGGTTCCAGTCATTGAAATAGTATCTAAATGGTACTATTTTTTTAGCCCGCCTGATCGAGCATCAACAATAACAGCAGGGGATTCTTGTCTTGAAACCAAGCAAGGCCATGAATCCACAGCCAAATACAAAAACCCAGGCCAGGAAAATAAAAAATCCAGGACCTGGGTCACTTCAAGGCGGCCTAGCTCATGAAAAGCCGCCTGAATAGCCTGCTATCAAGAACCAAATGGCACCGGACGTGGTGTGTTGTCACGCGAAGGTGGCAGGATTGGCAGCACGATTTCAGGCTGTTTGCCCGTCAGCGTTTTCAGGAACGCGACGATCTGGGCATTTTCCTCTGCAGAGAAACTGCGACCCAACTGCAGACGACCCATTGTATCCACGGCTTCAGTCAAGGTATTGACAGCACCATCGTGGAAGTAAGGGTAGGTCAGCTCGACGTTACGCAAGGTAGGAACCTTGAAGTTGAAACGGTCGGCATCTTTCCCTGTCACAGCCGCACGGCCTTCGGCCGGATTGGTCGTTTGGTAGGGTTCGATCAGACCCATTTTCTGGAAGGAGGTACCGCCCAGATTGGGACCGTTGTGGCAGGCCACGCAACCACTATTCTTGAACAGTTGATAGCCAGCCAGCTCCTGATCAGTAATGGCTTTCTTGTCACCCTTCAACCACAGGTCAAAGCGCGAATCGGGCGTCACCAAGGTTTCTTCAAAGGCGGCAATTGCGGAGGTGACTTCATCAATGCCGAAGTCGGCCTTGCCAAAGACTTGCTTGAACTCGGCCTTGTACTCGGGGATGGAGCTCAGGAACTCCATGGCCAGCTCGTGTGTGAACGCCATTTCCTTGGGGTTGGCAATCGGGCCACCGGCCTGCTCTTTCAGGTCGCTGGCACGGCCATCCCAGAACTGGGCCACGTTCAGGCTGGAGTTCAGGACGGTAGGCGAGTTGATGGGGCCTTCCTGCCAGCGATCCCCGATGGAGGTACGGATATTGTCCGTGCCACCCATGCTCAGGTTATGACAGGAGTTACAGGAGATGAAACCAGAACGGGACAGGCGAGGTTCAAACCACAGCTTCTTGCCCAGTTCAACGCGTGCCGGATCAGTGACAACTGCGGCGGGAATCGGCTGTACAGGCTCATTTTCCTGAGCTTGCGCGGCACTGCCGAGCAGTAGACCGGCGGCCAGAGCAGAGAGAGTGAACAGGCGTAATTTCATAACAACTTCCTTATGGGATGACAGAGCTTCCTGCCAGTGAGTGGTCCGGTTAGGACCCATAACCCTGCTGGCCTTATGGACATCGTAAGGAATGCCATTTCATTACACATTGATACATCGCAAGGAAATAATCTTTCCAGAGATGCTTAGGGAACTTTCAGAAGAAAGTGCAACTACTCCGCCACAATCCCCTATAGCGCCTTGACGAAACGCATAAAAAATGCCGCCTGCAATCAAGCAGGCGGCATCTTGGGATTGTTGCAGTTTGTGTTTTTTTACACGCCCAAATAGCGCGTCCACAAGGTGCGATCAGCCCCCAATGCTTCGGAGTTCCCCTGCCAGACCAATTTGCCACGTTCCAGAATAATGTGGTGATCCGACAAGGCCATCAGCCGCTCGACATATTTGTCGATCAGCAAGATGGTTTGCCCTTCTTCACGCAAGACGGCCAGACAGTTCCAGATTTCTTCACGCACCTTGGGCGCCAGTCCCTCGGAGGCTTCATCCAGAATCAGCAGCTTGGGGTTGGTGACCAGCGCACGGCCAATGGCCAGCATTTGCTGTTCACCGCCCGAGAGCTGGTTGCCCATATTGGACGCACGCTCACGCAAGCGCGGGAAAAAGTCATAGACACGCTCGGGCGTCCAGGTCTTGTTGGCTTTGGGGTTGCGGTTGCAAGCAAAGGCCGTCAAGTGCTCGGCCACGGTCAGGTTGGGAAAGCACTGACGCCCTTCGGGCACAATGGCAATCCCGGCACGGGCAATACGGTCCGGATTCCAGCCCGCAATGGACTGGCCGTCGAACTTCACATCGCCGCCGCGCACCGGCAACTGGCCCAGAATGGTTTTCAGCAAGGTGGTCTTGCCCATGCCATTACGGCCCAGCACAGTCACAACCTGCCCGCTACGAATGGACAGATCTACCCCGAACAGCACCTGGCTGGCGCCATAGCCGCTTTGTAATTGAGTCGTTTCAAGCATGGCTTTCCACCTTGGTTGGAACTGGCGTGTCGTCGTCGCCCAGATAAGCTTGACGCACAGCCTCGTTATCGCGGATTTCGGCAGCCGTGCCGGTAGCAATGATGTGACCTGCCACCAGCACAGAAATCCGGTCAGCCAGACGGAAAACGGCTTCCATATCATGCTCGACCAGCAACATGGTGGCTTTGCCACGCATGGTTTCGATCAATTCAGTCAGGCGCAGCGTTTCGTCCGGCCCCATCCCGGCCATAGGCTCATCCAGCAGCAGAACTTGCGGACGGCTGGCCAAAGCCAGGGCGAATTCCACCTTGCGCTGCTCGCCATGCGGCAACACACCGGCCTGGGTATGCAGCAAGGACGCATCAATGGCACATTCGGCGGCCAAAGCACGGGCTTGCTCGTACAGCTCGGTTTCCGCCTGACGAGCACGCCAGAAGCGGAAGCTGCTGCCACTGCATGCCTGCAAAGCCAGCACCAGGTTATCCAGCACCGTGTAGTTCTTGAAGATGTTGGTGATCTGGAACGAACGTGCCAGACCGGCAGCCACACGCTGGTGACCCGACAAGGAAGTCACATCCCGGCCACCCAGCAAGAGCTGGCCCGAATCCGGGGTCAAGGTGCCCGACAGCAAATGAATCAGGGTCGATTTACCTGCGCCGTTCGGGCCGATCAAACCATGAATTTCACCAGGCACCAGGTCCAGGGACACATCGTTGGTAGCCTGCAAAGCACCAAAGCGCTTCATCAGACCACGGGCTTGCAAAGCGGCCGAGCCGCTGCCCGCCTTGGAGGCGGTTGCTATCGTGTTCGTCATGCTTGCTCCTTGGCGGTAGTAGCGGGATCAGCGGCCGAGCGGACACGCACCAGCCCGGCCAGCCCCTTGGGTGCAAAAAACACCACCAGCAGCAACAAGATACCCAAAGGCATGTGCCAGTACTCGGTCCAGTTGCGCAGCAACTCTTCCAGCACCAACATCACGAACGCGCCCAGAGCACCGCCATACAGCAAGCCAATCCCCCCCACCAGCACCATGATGATCAGGTCAGCCGACTGGGTCCAGTTCATCAGGCTAGGCGAGACAAACAGGTTGTGGTTAGCCAGCAAGGCACCGGCCAGACCCATGATGGCTCCGCTCAAGGTGTAAGCCGTCAGGCGAATGCGGTAGACGGGGTAACCCAAGGTTGTCATGCGGCTTTCGTTTTCACGCGTGCCCATCAAGGCCTGCCCGAAACGGGCTTTAACCAGACGACTGAACAGGAACAGCACCCCCACCAGAATAGCCAGAACCAGGTAGTAAAAGCTCAGCTCATTGCTCAGATCAATCCCGGGCAAGGATGAATGGCTGTACATGTTCAGGCCGTCCTCGCCACCGTACTGGCGCAAGGAAATGAACAGATAAAAGATCATCTGGGCAAACGCCAGCGTGATCATGATGAAGTACACACCACGAGTACGCAGCGACACGGCACCGGTCAGGAAAGCCAGCAAGCCGGAGATCACCATGGCGGCAGGCCAGGCAATCAGGCCACTTTGCACGCCTTCGGTAGCCAGGATACCCACGGTGTAGGCCCCTGCCCCGAAAAACGCGGCATGGCCCAGGGCCACCATCCCGCCATAACCCAGCACCAGATTCAAGGCACTGGCAGCCAGGGCATAGATGAAGATACGGCGTACAAACGAAATGTAGAACTCAAGTCCGTACATCGGTGCAATCAAGGGGAAAGCCAATAAGGCCACCAGCACCAGGGCGGACAAAATACGCGAAGTAGACATACATTAACCTCGCGCCGGGAACAGGCCCGAAGGACGGAAAACAAGAACAACCGCCATCAGGACATAGATCGAAATGGCAGCAATCGTAGGACCGACGCTGGAAGCCACATCTGCCGGGAAAACGTTACGCAGCAACATGGGCAGGAATGCACGGCCAGCGGTATCAACCATACCCACCAGCAAGGCCCCTACAAACGCGCCACGAATCGAACCAATCCCGCCAATCACGATGCAGACCAGAACCAGGATCAGAATGTCCTCGCCCATACCGATCTGAACCGCGGTAATCGGACCCAACAAGGCACCGGCCAGCGCTGCCAAAGCGGCTCCCAGAGTGAACACACCCAGGAACAGAATAGGCACACGCACCCCCATCAGGGTGGCCATTTGTCGGTTGGAAGCACCGGCACGCACCAGCACCCCAGCTCGTGTTTTGGTTACGAAGGCATACAGGGCCAGCGCCATCACCAGACCGACCGCAATAATCATCAGACGGAAGGCGGGATAGAGAAAGTCAGGCAAGAGTTCTACCGGCCCGGACAACAAGGCAGGCATATTCAACATAACGGGGGTTGGGCCCCAAATCATTTTGACCACATCATTGGCGATCAAAATAACGGCATAGGTTCCCAGTACCTGAGCCAGGTGATCACGAGTGACCAGCTTGCGCAGAATGAGAATTTCCAAGGCAATACCGACCAGGGCTGTCACCGCCACCGCCACCACAATGGCGGCGGTAAAAGACCCTGTACGCTGCATGGTTTCCGCGGCCACATAGGCTCCCGCCATATAGAGGGAGCCGTGGGCCAGGTTCATGATATCCATAATGCCGAAGACCAAAGTCAGGCCCGCGGCAATCAGAAACAACATCAAACCAAACTGCAAACCATTCAGCAATTGCTCGCTAATCAGAATGAGCGACATGCTTTTACCACCTGTGAATCTTAATTAAGTTTGCATTCTTTGGCGTAGACGTCCTGGTAGGAGTCAAACACCTTGCTGACCATACGGTTCACAAGACGTCCGTCCTGATCCTTGACCACTTCACGCAAGTAATAAGCCTGCACGGGGAAGTTGTTGTTGCCGTAGGTAAATGGGCCGCGAACCGAGTTGTAGTCGGCGGCTTTCAGTGCCTTGAGCACCGCTTCGCGGTCGGACACCTTGCCATCAACCTGTTTGACGGCGGCGTCGATAGCCAGAATCACGTCATAGGCCTGAGCAGCGTAAACCGATGGATAGCGGCCGTCGTAGGCTTTGCGGAACTCTTCCACAAAGGTCTTGTTGGCAGGAACATCCAGGTCAGGCGACCACTGAGCCGTGTTCAACATGCCCAGGATAGGCTCGCCCACGGCGGGGATGATGTCCTCGTCACCCGAGAAGGCTGGGCCCAGCAACACCACATCTTTATTCAGGCCAGCGGCCACAAACTGTTTGATGAAGTTGATGCCCATGGCACCGGGCAGGAAGAAGAACACGGCCTGGGGCTTGGCCGCACGGATCTGTGCCAGTTCAGCCGAGTAGTCAATCTGGCCCAGCTTGGTGTAGAGCTCGTCGTTGACGGGTTTGCCGTAACCACGCTTGAAGCCGTTCAGGTGATCCTTGCCGGCCGGATAGTCAGGGGCAATGATGAACATTTTTTCGTAGTTGCGATCCGCAGCCACTTTACCGGCGGCCTCGTCAAAGGCGTCGTTCTGGTAGGAAACACCAAAGAAGTACGGATTACAACCGGCACCGGCCAGTTGGCTGGGACCCGGGTTGCTGGTCAGGTAAGGCACTTTGGCCGAGAACAGAGCGGGAGCCACTGCCAGTGCCACGTTGGAACCCACGGGGCCGGTAAAGAAGTCGATCTTGTCGCGCTGCACGAAGCGATTGACCAATTGGCGGGCCTGGTCGGGGTTACCGGCCATATCTTGTTGAATGAACTCGGCCGGGAAACCGCCCAGCTTGCCGTCCAGTTGTTTGATGGCCAAATTAAAGCCATCACGAACTTCACCACCAACGGCAGCGAACGGACCGGATGTGTCCATTGCCATCCCCACTTTGATGGTATCGGCATGAGCCAAAGAACCGCCAAAAGCCGCCGCCAGAGCTACGGTCAATGCAATACGTTTCATGTTATCTCCTTGCGCCACCGCGCTTATAGGCTGTCTTTAAATAAGATGCACAGCAGATCGAACTACAAATTCAACTATGCCAACCATTCATTTATAAATAGTTTAGTTATGAAACAATTTTGCTGGCAAGCTGTGGTTTTTACCTACACCCCTCAAATGCCCTGGTAATTCGACAGGAAACAAAGCCCCCTGCCAATCCCATGGACGGATAAGCACTATAACGACTGTAGGGATAGCCGTTTATGCAGGTTTTCCTTGATTTTGTTAACAATCCCGCACTAAGCGCGCTGCTAAACTGAAGGCTCGCCTCATTATTGGAGATCCCATGCGTATTTCCCATTCTCTGTGCCGCCTTGTCCTTGGCAGCGCCCTGCTCGTTCCTTTCCTGAGCAATGCACAGTCCTCGGAATCCGTTTATCTGGCTGACCTGGCCAAGTCCAACAAGCAAGTGGCCCAGCAGTATCAGAGCCTGATGCAGGACGTCGCCAAAAACGCCAGCTGGGTTAAAGATTTCGGTACGGCTTCGCCGGGCGAAACCGTGTCTCTGGATGGCCGCGACTACCAGGTTTTCCAGGGCTGCAAACCCCATGACTGCACCAGCTCCAGCTACGTAGTGCTACTGGACACCCAAAAGCAGACCATCTCCTACGGTGCTTTTGTGGAAAACAAGGAATCAGGCCCAGGTTTGGCCAGCAGCCAGATTCAATGGCTGGGCAATCCCGAGTTTGATCAGATCCGCCTGATGTCACCGGCCCTGTTTTAAAAAAACAGCACTTGACCTTGCCCCCGTGGCAAGCCTTAAGCTGACTCCATTGTTTTTATCAAAGGAGTCAGCTATGTCCACCTTCTCCGTACCCGACATGACCTGCGGCCACTGTGTACGCAGCATCACTGAAGCCATTCAGGCTGTCGCCCCTCAAGCCACCGTCAGCACGGATCTGGAAAAACACCAGGTTACCGTTCAAGGTCTGGATGGCGCACAAGCCCTGAAAGTGATTGAAGAAGCGGGTTACACCCCCAGCGCCCTGTAAGCACGACGCGCCTTTCACGGTGCCAGCGCTTCAGAGCCAATAAAAAGGCCGGTTGATACCGGCCTTTTTTCATACTGCTTCGTTTAGCACGCACATACCGTCAACAACTGACAGGCTCTTGTGTGGTGTCAGCCGGGTCTGTCAATATTGACCGCAAGAATCGGAGTGCTTGCGATGAAAGACCCGCGTATTCTGGCTTCGTAATTGATGATGTCAGGATCCCTGCCCTATGACTACGACCCCTGCTTACAAAACCGACGATCAGCGCTGGGCGGCTGTGCAGGCGCGAGACCCCGCTGCCGATGGCCAGTTCGTCTATGCGGTGCGTACCACAGGCGTGTACTGCCAACCCAGCTCAACAACACGGTTGCCCAAGCGCGAGAATGTCGAATTTTTCGATTCGCCCCAGAGCGCTGAAGCGGCAGGCTATCGTTATAGCCGTAGGGCCCATGGCTCTCAAACCAGCACCGCAGCCGAACGGGCCGCCATCGTGGCTCGTGCCTGCCGCCTGATCGAAACTTCGGAGACGCCGCCATCGCTGGACACGCTGGCAGCCGCGGTGGGCAAAAGCCCCTTCCATTTTCATCGGCTGTTCAAAGCCGAAACAGGTTTGACGCCCAAGGCATACAGCTCGGCCTATCGTGCTCGCAGACTGCGCGAGGAACTGAGCAGTCCGGATACGACCATCACCGATGCGATCTACGACAGCGGATTCAACTCCAACAGCCGATTCTACGAAGCCTCCGAACAGCTGTTAGGCATGCGTGCGCGGGACTACCGGGCTGGAGGGGCCGGTGCTGTCATCCGTTTCGCTGTAGGTCAGTGCTCTTTAGGAGCGATTCTGGTAGCCCAAAGCCAACACGGCATCTGCGCCATCTTGCTGGGCGACGATCCCGATCAACTGGTTCGTGACCTGCAAGATCAGTTTCCCAAAGCCGAAATCATCGGCTGCGACGGCGAGTTCGAGCAATTGATCGCTCAAGTCGTGGGCTTCATCGAAACGCCCTCTATTGGCTTGCACCTGCCACTGGATGTACAAGGAACGGCCTTCCAGGAACGAGTCTGGCGCGCGCTCTGTGAGATCCCGCCAGGCGTCACCGTCAGCTACACCGACATCGCCGAACGCATAGGCTCGCCCAAAGCTGTGCGTGCCGTGGCCCAGGCTTGCGCCAACAACCACATTGCCGTGGCCATCCCATGCCACCGCGTCGTACGCCGAGATGGCGATCTGGCCGGTTACCGCTGGGGGATAGACCGAAAACGTGAACTGCTACGCCGCGAAGTACAAGACTGATAGTCGGCTGCCTGCCCAATCATCAAGAACGAGTTTTGAAGGCAAGAAACGGAGTTCCCCGTCAGGCCAGGACACATACGATGTGAGCTCCCAATAGAAATACAGGAGATTTCACTCATGGCTTTGCTTGATGGAAAGGTTGCCCTTGTTACCGGCGCATCCTCTGGTATTGGACGCGCCATCGCATTGAAGTTTGCTGAGCAGGGAGCGGCACTTGTTCTTACGGCAAGGCGTGGCGCATTGCTTGATGCCGTCGCCAAGGAGATCCGGCAGTCTGGCGGCCGTGCCGAGTTTGTGACGGGGGACATTACGCAGGCTGAAACCCATGAGCAACTGATCGAAGCCGCGAACAGCAGATTCGGTGGGCTGGATATTGCGATCAATAACGCCGGGATTGTCGGTGCCCTCAAGCCGCTGGCCGAGATGTCACTGGAAGAATGGCAAACAACACTGGATACCAATCTTGAGGCAGCCTTTCTGGGTGCCCGTAGCCAGATTCCAGCCATGCTCCATCGCGGTGGCGGTTCGATTGTTTTCACCTCGAGCTTTGTGGGCACCAGTGTCGGCCTACCCGGGATGAGCGCTTATGGTGCCGCCAAAGCGGCGCTCATGGGGCTGGTCAAAGGCATCACGGCGGACTATGCGGCGCAAGGAATACGTGCCAACGCTCTATTGCCTGGCGGAACTGACACAGACATTGCCGGGGATCAGAGCACCAAGGATTGGGCGGCGGGGCTGCACGCCATGAAGCGAATCGCCCAACCTGAAGAAATTGCGTCCGCAGCACTCTTTCTGGCCAGCCCCATGTCCAGTTTTGTGACCGGCTCCGCCTTGTTCGCGGATGGAGGCAATGCGGCCGTGAAGTGACAATGCGGTGCTTCCTGATAGCTGATGAAGCACCACACTGATAACAGGCAAATACTGAGGCTTGTTAGCCCAGTTGCCCTAACACCGGGAAGGTCTTGAGCACCCAGATAGCAAACCGCGCCAGCTCGCCGGTTGCCATGGCCCAGCCCATCACAATCAGCACCAGACCCGCCCCCCAGCGCACATAGCGCCCGATCTTCCTGATCTGGGTCATGCGCTGCAAGAAGGGGGTCAGGAAGCAGGCGGCCAGGATGAAAGGCACACCCAGACCCAAAGCGTAGACGGACAACAGGATACTGGCCTTGCCCGCACTGGCCGTGCTGGCTCCCATCATCAAAATGCCCGCCAGAATCGGGCCGATGCAGGGAGTCCAGCCAAAGCCGAATGCCAGCCCCATTACCGTTGCCCCGCCAGGGCCTGCCGCTTTGCCGGATTCAAAGCGATAGTAACGTTGCAGACTCATGGGCATGCGCAGCACCCCCATCACACTCAAACCCGCTAAAGCCACCATGACACCTGCCGCCACATTCAACTCGTAGCGATAGGCCATCAACAGCTGGCCAAGGTAAGAGAGACTGGCTCCCAAGGCGATAAAAACCAGTGAAAAGCCAGCCACAAAGCAAACGCTGCGACCCAGTAGCTGGCTGCGCTTGACCTGCGTATACACCTGCCCGTCCCCGGCCAGATAAGACAAATAACCGGGAACCAAGGGCAAGACGCAGGGGGACAGAAACGAAGCCATCCCCGCCAGAAATGCCGTTATCAGGGCGATCAGGCCCAAATCCAAAGACACTATTTCCATATCAAGGGGCCGTGGCAGGTTCCGCTGCAGGGGCGGCCGGCATACGCATACGTTCGCGCGCCAGTTGCAAGCCCTGGTTCACGACCTTGGCAGTTTCCGAATCAGGTGGAAACTGCGCCAGCAAACGCTGCCAGTAGTCGATCGCCGCCGGATATTCCTCTTTATGCAAAGCGGCAGCGCCGGCCAGCATCAAGCCCAATGGCTCTTCGGGATACAGCTCCAGTGATCGCTTGACCAAACGACCCGGCAAACCGTCCAAGGTATCGACACCGGCCAGCAGCATGGATTCCGCATACTCAGCCAATGCCGTCGGGTCTCCATCCACCACGGCCATGGCCTTGGCATACGCCTGTGTCGCCTCCTGATGGCGGCCGTAATAGCGATGCGAACGGGCCATCATCAACCAGGCGCCCGGATCGTCCGGGTTTTCTTTCAGACGCTGCTCCAGACGGGCCACCATGGCCTCAATATCCACGGGCTGTGCGTTGGCCTGCTGCTGCACGGCGGCAGGATCGAGCATGGCCGGATTTCCCAGATAAAAGTACAAGGCGATAGCCGCGACCGGAATGCTGACCATCAAGGTCCAGGCCAGCTTCGGTGCGCCTGCTTGCTGCACAGATTCCGTTTTCAGCCCTTCGTTTTCTTCCAGCACACGCTGGCGCAAATCCATCTGCGCCTGTTCAAAGTCCTGAGCAGACAAGACACCGGCCTGCTTGTCCCGTTCGATTTCCTTGAGCTGCTCACGCAGAATCGCCAGATTGGCCTGCTTGTGTTCAACCACACGCTGCACGGCGGGCTTGCGCTTGACGCTCAACATCAAATACACCGCGCACAGCAGCACCAGTAGCGCGGCCACAATATAAAAAACAATAGTCACGATTGTTCATCCCGAGAAGAGCCCTGCAAGAGAGCATCGGCTTGACGACGTTGTTCCTCGGTCAAGGCCGTGTCATCACCCGCGCGGCGTCGACGGCGCAGGGTAAAGGCATAAACCAGAAAGCCAGTCAGCAATAACAGAGCTGGCCCGAACCAGAGCAGCAAGGTGGTGGATTTAAAGGGCGGGCGATACAAAATGAAGTCGCCATAGCGATCCACCATATACGTGCGGATCTGATCGGGGCTGCGCCCCTGCCCCAACTGCTCCATGATCTGCTGACGCAAGTCCACCGCCAGCTCGGCACGCGATGCCGCAATGGATTCGTTCTGGCACACCAGACAACGCAGCTCGGCCGCAATTTCCAGCATCACCGATTCCTGGGCACCCTGCTCCCCCGACTGGGCCTGCGCCGCCGGCACCAGAAACCACACACTGGCCATCAAGGCCGCCATCCATTGACGCATCATCATGGCTGCTGCTCCAAACGACGGATCAAAGGCAACAAGGTTTCCTCCATGGATTCACGCGACACGGGGCCTATGTGCTTGAAGCGCACAATGCCCTGCTTGTCGATCACAAAGGTTTCCGGCACACCGTATACGCCGAAATCAATGCCCACACGACCGTCCCTGTCCATGACAGAGACTTCATAAGAATTGCCATTGCGTAGCAGCCACTCGCGGCTTTCTTCAGGTACGTCCTTGTAGTTCAAGCCCACAATCGGCACCTTGTGCTTGGTGGACAACTCTTTGATGAAAGCATGTTCGGTCAGGCACGGGTAGCACCACGAGGCCCACACGTTCAGCAACCAGACGCGTCCCTTCATTTGCTCCCCCGAAAAACTGGCTTCGGGATTGTGCAATTGAGGCAGGCTGAACGCCGGAGCCGGTTTATCGACCAAGGGCGAAGGCACTTCGCTGGGCTTCAAGGTCAAACCTATGCCCAGAAATACCAGCAACAGTACAAAACCGATCAAGGGAACAGTAAAACGGTTCATGCCTGCACCTGCGTATTCATGGCTTTGTTTTGCACAGCGGCACGGGTTTGCTTGGCGCGATAACGTCGATCACTGATTGCCAGCGCACCGCCCAAGGCCATCAGCAAACAACCCAGCCAGATAAAGTCCACCAGAGGCTTGTAGTACAGACGAACACTCCAACCGCCCTGATCAAAGTTGTCGCCAAGCGCCACGTAAATATGACGCAAACCATTGGCGTTGATGGCCGATTCCGTCATGGGCAAGGCCGAGGACAGATAGGTGCGCTTTTCCGGATACAAGGTGGACACCACCTTGCCATCCTGCAGCAGTTCTACCGTGCCGCGTTCGGCCGAATAGTTCGGGCCGGGCACAATACGCACGCCCTGGAAGCGCGCGTCATACGCACCCACCTGCGCCGTCTGACCGGGCTGCAACAAGACATCGGTTTCTGTCTCGTAGTGGCTGACCATGGTCACCCCCAGGACAAAGACAGCGACCCCGATATGGGCCAGGTGCTGCCCCAGCCAACTGCGCGGTTGCGAGAACACGCCGGAACGCGTGGCGCGCACACGCTTGACCACATCAAACAAGCTGCCCAAAACAATCCACATGGCCAGACCCGCGCCCAAGGCGGCAGTGCCCTGCCACTGGCCGTACAGCAAAGGAATGGCTGCACCCAGCACGATACTGAACACGATCACCAGGGCCAGTTGGCGCACCATATCCATCATGCTGGCACGCTTCCAATTTGCCATGACGCCAAACACGATCAGAACCAGAGCCGGGATCATCAAAGGCACAAACACCTTGTTGAAATAAGGTGGCCCCACGGAGATTTTGCCCAGGCCCAGCGTATCCATAATCAGGGGATACAAGGTGCCCAACAGCACCGTGCCCGTCACCACTACCAGCAAAACGTTGTTGACCAGCAGCAAGGACTCACGCGACACCACGGCAAACTGCCCACCTGCTCCGACACGCGGTGCGCGCCAGGCAAACAGGATCAGGGAGCTGCCCACAATGACGGCGAACAGACTCAGAATGAACACACCTCGGGCCGGATCTGTAGCAAACGCGTGTACTGAGGTCAGCACGCCGGAGCGCACCAGGAAAGCGCCCAAAATGGACAGCGAGAAGGTGCTGATTGCCAGCAACACGGTCCAGTTCTTGAAGCTGCCACGTTTCTCCGTGACCGCCAACGAGTGAATCAGGGCGGTACCCGCCAACCACGGCACAAACGAGGAGTTCTCTACCGGGTCCCAGAACCACCAGCCGCCCCAACCCAGCTCGTAATAGGCCCACCAGCTACCTACGGCAATACCCAAGGTCAGAAAAAGCCAGGCCGAGGTTGTCCAGGGACGCGACCAACGTGCCCAACTGGCGTCCAGACGGCCTGCCAGCAAAGCGGCAATCGCAAAAGCAAAGGCCACCGAAAAGCCCACATAGCCCATATACAGCAAGGGAGGGTGAACAATCAGGCCAATATCCTGCAAGAGCGTATTCAGATCCAGGCCTTCAGCCGGAACCGGGAACATGCGCTCAAAGGGGTTGGAGCTAATCAACACAAACAGCAGAAAACCGGCGGTAATCAGACCCAAGACGCCCAGCACACGGGCCAGCATGGCTTCCGGCAAGGAACGCGAATAAATGCTGACAGCAAAGGCCCAACCCGTTTGCATGAACATCCAGAGCAGCAGCGAGCCCTCATGCCCGCCCCACACTGCAGCAATGCGGTAGAACAAAGGCAGTTTGGTGCTGGAGTTCTGCGCCACGTAGGCAACAGAGAAATCAAAGCTCACAAAGGACCAGGCCAGACACAGCAAACTGAAGGCCACCAAACCGAATTGCCAGCGGGCTGCGGGACGTGCAAACGCCATCCAGGCCAAATTGCCACGCCAGGCACCATACAAGGACACAATGCCTTGGGCCAGCGCCAGTACAAAAGTCAGAATCAGGGCAAAGTGTCCAAGCTCCGGGATCATGGCTGGGCTCCTTGTTTCGCGCGCTCGGCCTGCTCCATGGCATGCATGGCCTCGGGCGGCATGTAGTTTTCATCGTGCTTGGCCAGCACTTCTTCCGCCACAAAATGGCCCTGCTCGTTCAAGCGACCTTGGGCCACCACGCCTTTCCCCTCTTGAAACAGGTCCGGCAAAATTCCCGTGTAGCTGACAGGCACCTGGGCCGCGCCGTCTGTCACCACAAAGTTCACGGCCATGCCTTGGGCGCCACCACGGCGAATGCTGTCCATCTGCACAATGCCACCCACCCGGAAGGTCCGGTTTTCAGGGCTTTGCCCCTGGCTGACTTCAGTAGGGGTAAAAAAGAACACCAGGCTGCTTTGGAAGGCATTGAGGATCAGGGCGGTTGCCGCCCCCAGCACGATCAATGCGCCCAGAATCAGGACCAGACGATTTTGTCGCTTAGTCATGGCGCTGGTCCCCCAGGGCGCGCTCGTCACGTACCCGCTGCCAGGCCCGTGCCCGCCCTGCCCGGACGCTGAGCACTTCACCCAGCATCAACACGGTACAGGCCAGCACCGAGCCCCACACATACACGGCATAGCCGCCCATAGCGAAAAAATCACCCACACTCGACCAATGCATCATCAGCCCTCCGTCAAGTTGCGAACCCAGGCGGTATGCGCCTCACGTTCAAGAATCAAATTGCGCACCCGGTACAGTGCGATAGCAATGCTGTAGCACCACATGGCCAGACTCATCAGCAACATGCCTGTCAGCATGACGGTGGCCATGGATGGCGAGCTGGTCAGCGATACCGAAGCCCCCTGATGCAAGGTGTTCCACCACTGCACCGAGAAATAGATAACGGGCACATTCACCACCCCGACCAAGGCCAGGATGGAAGCGGCTTTGTCTGCGCGGCGCGGGTCGTCGATGGCACCACGCAAGCCCATGAAACCCATGTACAGGAACAGCAGCAACAATTCGGAAGTCAGACGGGCATCCCAGACCCACCAGGCGCCCCACATAGGCTTACCCCACAGGGCTCCGGTGACCAGGGACAAGACCGTACAGATCGCCCCGGTCGGGGCCAGCGCGGCTGCCATCATGGCGGCGGTACGACTATTGAAAACCAGGCAGATCAAGGACCAGAAGCCCATGGCCAGATAGATCAGCATGGACATCCAGGACACGGGCACATGCAGGAAAATGATGCGATAGCCTTCGCCTTGCTGGAAGTCGGTAGGGGCCAAAAAGAAGCCTACATAAGCGCCGACCAGAAACAGCAGAAAGGCCAGGATGGCAGCCCACGGGATAATGCGTCCGGCCAGAACATAGAAGTTTTGAGGAGCGGCGTAGCGATACAGAAAGTTCATGGAATTTACTCAAGAGCAAGGCGCAACGCCGCTGCCGTAGCAGGTGGCGCAAAGAACAAAGCCAACAGTAAAAAAGCGGCCAGAACGGACAGATGCGCTTGCGCACCCAATCCGGCCTGAACCGCTTGCACCGCCCCCGCCCCGAAAACCAGCACGGGCACGTAAAAGGGCAAAATCAATAAAGCCAGCAAAACCCCTGCCGAGCGCAGGCCCAACACCAAAGCCGCGCCAATCGCCCCCAACAAAGTCAGAACGGGCAGGCCCAGCGCCAGGGACAGCATCAGCACGCCCAGGCTGGACGTAGGCAGACTGAATTGCAGCCCCAGAATCGGAGCCAGCAAAAGCAAGGGCAGGCCTGTCAAAAAGGTATGCGCCAGCACCTTGCCCAAAACCCAAAGGCTAAGCGGCAGGTCAGAAAACAGAACCTGCTCCAGTGCACCATCCTGCTCGTCCTGTTCAAACAGGCGGCTTAGCGACAGCATGGTGGCCAGCAAGGCCGACACCCACAGCACGCCAGGCGCCATCTTGGACAGCAAGGCCGCATCCGCCCCCACACCCAAGGGAAACAGGCTGCACACCACCAAAAAGAAAACCAGTGGAATCAGGACATCGCCGGGGCGACGCATCACCAGGCGCCACTCGCGCTTCATCAAGGCTAAAAAGAGACTCAACATGCCTGCCCCAAATCCAGGTGCTGCACCTTCAAATCCCAGGGCAAGGTCTGGTGGCTAGTTAGAATGACAGCGCCCTGCTTATGCAGATGCTGCGCAATCAACTCGCCCAGAAACTTCTGACCGGCGCTGTCCAGCGCAGTCAGCTGCTCGTCCAGAATCCACAAGGGGCGATTGCTCAGGGACAGGCGCACCAGAAACACGCGGCGACGTTGTCCGGCTGACAGTTGCCGTACAGGCACACGACGGTAAGCCAGCAAACCGCCAGCCAACAACGCTTGGTCGCAAGCGTCCTGCTCTAGGGGAACGCGATCCTGCATGAGCAGGCTGTCCAGATTTTCTTGCACCGACAAACTGCTATTGAGTCCAGGCGCATGTCCGCCATACACCAGCTGCCGTCGGTAATCGCTATCGTTGCTTTGCACGGGACGGTCGTGCCAGATCAGTTGGCCTTCGTCGGCCTGGGCGATATTGGCCAGGATACGCAACAAGCTGGTTTTGCCGCTGCCATTGGGCCCACTGACCAAACAACATTGGCCAGCTTCAAGCCTTAGGCTCAGCTCGGAGAACACACGACGCTGGCCCCGTCTACAGGTCAGCGAAACAGCTTGAAGCACAGCAACCCCTTGTCAAGAAAGCAAACAGAGCGAAGCCGCCCCTGAAAAAAGGCGGCTTGCTTAGCTCGCTAAGTAAAGACGAGCCCTCTTCAAGACAGGGGATGTTTTACTTAGTTCCACAATACCCACGAGAAACTCAAGCTTATTGATCTAGGCCAATCCGGGTTCAAGGCTGCATTCTTGATAAGATGCTGCCTTAGTACTTTCTTTGAGCAATAAACCATGAGCACCCCAATCACCCTGACTCCCCAGCCCCTCAGCCCCGAGGCTTTTGCTCCTTATGGCTGGATGTTGGGTAAAGGTCTGGCCACGGCGCCAGCGACGGCCGCCTTCAGCAATGCCGCCACTGACTTCTGGCACGAACATGCGTTTGACACAGGTCCAAGCGGTCAGACCGAAGTGCTATGGGTGAATTACCGCATTCAAGACCCCAACATCACGACCCTGGAAAACCACCTGCTGACGCAACAGGCACTGATCCCGCTGACTGGCGAAGTAGTCCATATCGTGGCCGAAAGCAAAGCCGAAGGCGGCCCGGATCTGTCCACCTTGAAAGCCTTCCGTATCCCTCAAGGTCAAGGTGTGTGCATGCGACCCGGTTGCTGGCACAGCAGTCGGGTTGCTGGGGGTGAAGTGGCCTGTCTGATGTTGACGCGCATCTCTACCACGGTAGATCTGGTCGCCCATTTGAACGAGGGCAAACCCGCCACGGAAAGCGAGCTGCGCCCTCTGGAACAAAGTGTGGTGGTGACGCTATAAGGTGCCCGCAGCAGAGGGGGACCATCGCTCTGCCCGACACTCGCATCAAAACGTCGATGCCGCGCCGTATTTCAGCGCCAGCTCAATAAAGGCGCGCATTGCAGCAGATTGATAGGCGCCCTTGCGCTGCATCAAAATGGCCCGCCGTTGCGGCGGGGCCGGGTCCAGACTCACAGCCACCAAATACTCGCTATTGCCGGCAATCGCGGCAGGCAACAAAGTCGCCAGACCCGTGCGCCGAACCACCTCGATCACGGCATTGAGCGAATTCGACTCCATTGATACGTTCAAATCCAAATCATGCTGACGACAATGGCGTTCGATCTGCCCACGCGTGGCAAACTCGGGCGTCAGCAAAACCAAAGACTCACGCATCAGCGTGTCCCTATCGATGCTGCGGCGCTCGGCCAAGGGGTGCGTGCGGCTCATCACCAACGCCAGCGTCTCCACCAGTAAAGGCTGAAACTCCACGGCAGCCGAAGTCGGCTTTTCAAAAGCGATACCAATATCCAGCTCGTCTTCGACCAATTGCGTTTCCACGCGCTCCTGCAGCATTTCCTGCACCACCAGGCGCACATTGGGATAGCGGCGGTAAAAGGCCTCCACCAAAGGGCCAATCAAGTAAGACGTAAAGGTAGGCGCCACAGCCACTCGCAAGGAGCCTCGACTCAAATCACTGACGTCATGCAAGGCCCGCCGCCCTTCTTCCAGATCCTGCAAGGCTTGCCGGGCATAGCGCAAGTAGACCTCGCCCGCATCCGTCAAACGCACAAGACGTCCGGTGCGATCAAACAGTTGTGCGCCCAGATGTTCTTCCAGCTGGCGTACCTGCTGAGACAAGGCCGGTTGAGACACGTGCAAGGCGCGTGCGGCGCGGGTAAAGCTTTGATACTGGGCAACCGCCAGAAAATAATTAAGATGGCGCAAAAGCATAAGGGACCCTTCTATAAGCAAACCCAATGCAAAGCATCAGAAATCGGTATTTTACCTTATGACCCTGAAGGGTTAATCTTCTATCCAAGCCGAACTACAAGGACAAGGATGAAAGACATTATCGACGGTTTCCTGAAATTCCAACGGGAAGCCTATCCCAAGCGCGCCAAGCTCTTCAAAAATCTGGCCACACAACAAAACCCCCGCGCTTTGTTTATCTCTTGTTCCGATAGCCGTCTGGTCCCAGAGCTGGTGACACAACGTGAACCCGGCGATCTGTTCGTGATTCGTAACGCTGGCAACATCGTCCCCTCCTACGGTCCAGAACCCGGTGGGGTGACCGCCTCCGTGGAATACGCCGTGTCCGCCCTGCGTGTATCCGATGTCGTGATCTGCGGCCACTCCGACTGTGGCGCCATGACCGCCATTGCCTCCTGTCAGTGCCTGGATCACATGCCTGCTGTGGAGCACTGGCTGCGTTATGCCGACTCGGCACGTCTGGTCAATGAAGCCCGCACGCACGCCAGCGAGCAAGATCGCATTGCTTCCATGGTGCGGGAAAACGTGGTTGCCCAACTGGCCAATATCCAGACCCACCCTTCCGTGCGCCTGGCCATGTCCGAAGGCCGCTTGACGCTGCATGGTTGGGTCTACGACATTGAGTCTGGCACCATCGACGCCTATGACGGTGGCAGCATGAAGTTTGTGCCCCTGGCCGACAACCCCAATGTCTGCGTCGCCCCCTTGGTCCGCGGCTAAGCCCAATCAAGATTGAACCAGAACGCCATGCAACAGCATGGCGTTTTTTTATTGTCCATTGCCCGCGTTTATCCTGACCGCACAATCCTGTGCCTGTCTGTGTCAGGAATAAACGCCTCCTGACTATGATGGTCGTGATCCGATGATCTTTTCATCCACCTGTTCCATCCGAGATGCCGGTTTACTTTGAACCCCAAGACACAAAAAGCAAAGGGCTGTTCAAAAGGTGCTGCTTGGGGAACGCCTTTTTAATGACTGCGCAATGAAAAAAACATGTCTTGCCTTGGCCTTGATGACCCTGCATGCCGGGACACAGGCCCAAGCGTTCTCCAATACCTACTTCATCGGCGACAGCCTGACTGACAGTGGACAGTTCGGCTCGCGCTTTACCACCAATCCTGGCCAGGTCTGGTCCCAGATACTGGCTCAAAAGCTGGGAACCGACGCCTCACCTAGCAGCCAGGGCGGCAGCAACTATGCTGTCGGTGGTGCTCGCGTGGCCGTCGATGAGCTGCTGGACCCCAGCAGCCCTCCCGGCCCCACCAATCCACCTTTGCCCGCCATGACAACCCAGACCAACCAACTGCTGGCCATGAGCAACGGGCGTTTGGACGAACAGGCCCTGTACACCGTTTGGGGTGGCGCGAATGACTTGTTTGCCGCCGTAAAAGATCCGTTCAATATGTCTCAGATCGTGGCTGATTCCGTCGGCAATCAAGCTGCCCTTGTCAACGCGCTATCGCAGGCAGGCGCGCGCTATATTCTGGTCCCCAACATCCCTGACCTGGGCATGACTCCGGAGTTCTCCGGCTCACCGATCAGCGCAGGCATCGCCACCTTGCTCAGTGACAGCTACAACCAGGCCTTCACCCAGCAACTGGCAACAAGCTCAGCCAACATCATTCCTTTGAATGTCTCGGCGCTCTTGCATGAAGTGGCCGCAGATCCCCAAGCCTATGGCTTTAGCAACGTCAATACTGCCGCCTGCGGCAGTGTTTCCTCCCGCCTGTGCACCCCCGCCGATCTGGTCGCAGCCGGAGCAGATCAACACTATCTGTTTGCCGACGGCGTACACCCCAGCTCAGGTGGCCATAGCGCGATTGCTGACTATGCCCATGCTGTCCTGAGCGCTCCCAGTCAGGTAGCCGTACTGGCCTCCTCCGCCAATACCGCCGGGCAGATGCAAATGCAGCATATTGATCGTCGCCTGCACACTATCAGCTCGTCCGGGAACCCAGGTTTGTCCGTCTGGTTCCAGGGGGAAGCCATCAGCCGCAATGGCAGCAGCTCGAACGCGCGTCTGGACGGCACCCAGGCGGGATGGAAGCTCGGTGTGGACAAGCGCATGAACGACTGGACGGCAGGTGCTTACCTGTCCTACGAGGACCTGGATGGCAGAACCGCCAACAACGGCAGTTACAGCCAAAAACGTCAGTCAGCCGGCCTGTACGGACGTTGGCAAGCCAGTAATCTATGGTTCAACGCCCAGCTTTTCTACAGCGATCTGGACAATAAAACCCGCCGCCACCTGCGTCTTGGTGCCGCCACACGCGAGCACCAGGCCAAAGCGGGTGGCAGCCAATACGGTGGCAAGATAAGTACAGGCTACGACTGGCAGGTCGGTACTGTCACCCATGGTCCGCTGTTGAGCTTGAGTCTGCAGAAAGCCAAGATCAAATCCCTGTCCGAGGACGGGCAGGGTCTGTCCACCTCCATGGGCTTCGACGCCCAGGACCAAACCTCTGTACAAAGTGGCCTGGGCTATCAAATCAATATGGCGCTCAGCAATCAGTGGGCTGTGTATGCCTCTGCAGAGTGGCTGCACGAGTTCAAGAAACCAGCAAAGCAACTGGGCGCGCACCTGCAGGATGGCGTCTACAACAATCGCCAGTTTTATCTGCCTACCGACCAAAAGCGAGTGCGTGACACAGGTCTGCTGGAATTGGGAACCGTGGGCCAGTTAAGCAATAACTGGACGCTGGGGGCCGGTATCAGCGCCCAAGTAGGCAAAGGCACCAACGCACAAACGGCCGTGCATCTGAATACGGCTTACCGCTTCTAAGCCTGCTTGCAGTAAAAACCAATGCGGCATCCTGGCCTGGCCCGGATGCCGCAATTTCAATCTGCTTTACGTACCGATCTGCTGATCAGCCCAACAAGGAATCCAGGGTCTGATTCAGCGTTTCCAAAGGAGTACCAACCGCGGGTAGCTTGGTCACTTTTCGACCATCCACATACAGCAAGGTCGGATAGGATTGCGCGCCTAAAGCCCGAGCCAGGGCAAAATCAGCCAAGGCTTGTTCCCGGCCTGAACCGTCAGTCAAATGGCGTCGAACCGTCTCTACATCCAGGCCATTGGCAGCGGCAATCCCCAGGCAGACGTCCTGATCCGACAAGCTGCGTCCGTTCAAGTAGAAAGCCTGTTGCAACTCGTGCACCCAATGAATGGCCTGCTCCGGATCTTGCGCTCGCAGCACCGCCAAGGCCGTGGCCGCATCCAGTGAATCCATGACAGTCGAGCCCTCCTCTGCCAAGGCCTTATAAGCAGCCCCAAACGTCGCCCCCGTCATTTGCGCGATGCGCTCGTTGGATTCGGAAATATAAGGGTAGCGGGACATGGGCGCAGCCCGGTCACCCACGAACAAGCCACCCGAGACAGCGGTAAAAGGAATGCGATGCTTGTTGGCCGCCTCGAACTCGACCATGCGTTCGGCAAAACCCCAGCACCAACCGCAATACACATCCTGCACATACACAATCGAACGAGCGGGTAAATTGAATGTGTTCATGACATTCCTTCAAAATGGTGCGGCTTCCCGGAATGGGAGAGAACAGGCAGTCCTGGCTCTATCCTCCAGACATGAAGCGATACAGAGGATGAAAAGCCGAGGACTCCACTTTATTGAATAAACGTCAGGAAATAAACTTCATTTCCTGCCAGGTGACCGTCTCTCGCGGCTCGGTATTTCAAGCGGCCTGCAGCAGTGCAGACCTCACTGCGCTGAAACCCGTAAGACGAGACCTCCAAACCGTGAGACAAACCTAAGCTTCTGAACCCAAACCGGCTCCTGTGTTGGAATGACACGACTTTCACCGCCCCCTTGAGAGCCCGACCGGCTTTACCTTCCCGGCACAATGCTTTTATAGTGTGGCTTCGATTCATTTCCCGTGAGGTATTCGCCCAATGCGCCACTAATGCCGCCGTCTCTTTGACGGCCAGTCTCCACCCGCCCCCACTAAGACTCAGGGGGAGTTCTTGGCATTAATGGAAGCATCACGTATGACGAATCCTTATCTGACGCTGGAAGGCGTGTCCTATACCTTGCCGCAGGGCAAGACCCTGTTTTCCCAATTGAACGAAACCTTCGACTCGCGGCGCACTGGCCTTGTCGGACGCAACGGTGTGGGCAAAACCATTCTGGCTCAAATCCTGGCCGGAGAAATTCAGCCTAGCAGCGGCCGTTGCCTGCGCTCGGGAAAAGTGCATTATCTGGCGCAGCAAGTGGCTTCTGTCAGCGGCTTGCGCGTCGCCGATCTGGCGGGCGTAGGACCGGCACTGGACGCCCTTGCCCGGATTGAATCCGGCAGTAGCGCCTTAGAAGACTTCACTCTGATCGAAGACCGTTGGGATATTCGACAGCAATTGCAGGAAGCGCTGGAGCGCAATGGTCTGGGTCATCTGACTGCCGAGACGCCTGCCGAAACATTAAGCGGCGGCCAGGCCATGCGGGTGTCGCTAATCAATGCCTTGCTGTCTCAGGCCGATTTCCTGATTCTGGATGAACCCAGCAACCACCTGGATCGCGACAACCGACTTGCCCTGATCGAACAATTACGACACTGGCCCCACGGCCTGCTGGTCATCAGCCATGACCGCCAACTGCTGGACACAATGGAGCGTATTGTGGAGCTGTCATCCCTGGGGCTGCGTAGCTATGGCGGCAATTACAGCCACTACGCCGAGCAGAAAGCCCTGGAACAACAAAGTGCCATGGACCAGCTGGAGCACCGCAAGCTGGAACGTCAGCGCGCGGAAAGCACCATGCAAGAGCAACGCCAACGGCAAGAGCGTAGACAGGCACGCGGCAATCAACAGGGCAAGCAGGCCAATCAGGCCAAAATCCTGCTGGACAGGCAAAAGGGCCGCAGTGAAGCCACCACCGGCAAACTGCGTCAGCAACACGTGACGGCCCAAAAGCAGTTGGCACAACGCGTACAGGAAGCGGCCGAGTTGATCGAACAGGACAGCGCCATCAATCTGCATGCCCTGCCCTTGATGCCGCTGACCCGCCAGCGCGTTATGGAACTGGATGAGGTGAAGCTCCCCTATATTCCGGCCAACCAAGCCCCGGTCACACTGCTGTTAAGCGGCCAGCAACGAGTAGGAGTCATAGGTCCGAACGGCTGCGGCAAATCCACGCTGCTCAAGGTCATTGCAGGTCAACTGGAACCCCTTGCTGGTCACTGCAAAGTAGTGCCACAACATGTTTACCTGGATCAGGGCTTGGCCGATCTGGATCCACAGCAAACCGTGCTGGAACAGATACAGGCCGTCAACCGCAAAAGCAGCGAGGGCGACTTGCGCATGCGTCTGGCTCAACTGGGCCTGGACGCCCAAAAAGTTACCGGCCCCAGCGCTGCCTTGAGCGGTGGCGAACGCCTGAAAGCCGCCCTGGCCTGCGTGCTGTACGCTGATCCTCCGCCACAACTGCTGCTTTTGGATGAACCCAGCAACCATTTGGATCTGCCTTCCACCTTGGCCCTGGAAACCATGTTGAGCAGCTACCAGGGCACGCTGATGGTGGTGTCGCATGACGATGCTTTCATGAACAATCTTGGGCTGACGGAACGGCTGGAATTTAGTGAAGAAGGCTGGAGATTGCTACCTTGGTAGCGGCGCAAAACATAAGTGACGCTCCCCCGCTATCTGAACGGCAACCACTGATAGCGGTGGGTCCGAGGGCCAAATTCAGGGCGCACTTTTACAAAGCCTGCTTAATGTTCCCAAGTAGTGCCTGCGCCAAACACTCTGCTTCCTCGCCCCTTGTGTCCCAGCGATCAAACACCTCACCGACATACGCCAGACGCGCATATTCCAAGGTCTTGGCCAGCTCCGCAGGCAGCCTGGGAATCGCCCACTCTGCTGCCTGCTCTTTAGTCACAAAGTCCCCGTGAACACCTGTGCGCCACATGCGGGCCAAAGTCAGCAGGACATTACGCTCGTCTCCGCGCAGCCCTTCATACAAGGGCTCTACACCATCCCGCATCGCCTGGCGTATATGCTCAATCGGCGTGGCAGGCACATCGGCCAGCACGTCTCTCCCCCATAACAACTGCGCCTGCTGACGAGCCTGGGCCAAGAGCAAGGTGTATTCCGGGTCAGCAGCGGCGTCGGACAAGTAGCCCTCCCTGAAGGCATCACGCAGCCATTCGCCGTAGATAAACTCCACCTTGGCCGGATGCTCATTGCATTGAAGATCAGCCAGACAACACACCACCAGCTCGATGCAACGCGGACCACCGGGCGTAGCGGGATGAGGAGCTGAAATAGACAATAAAGCCGCAATCAGATCCTGACGCTGTTCATCTGACAAAGGAGCATCAACGACCGCCAATATATCCAGATCACTTTGTGGTCGCAGTCCTCCTGCCACAGCCGAGCCGTGCAGATAGAGAGCTTGCAAATCAAGATTCAGGATTTCTTGTACAAGCGCCAAGGCAGCTTGCAATTGGCCGTTTGGATTTTCAGGATCCAGCATTCAACAAGGTCTCTTCAAAAGCAGTATTAGCGACACAAAACAAGCATAAGGACTGGCAGGGCCGCTTTCCTCAATGCAGCCCTGCCAGTCCCGAAGCGCCAAAACGCCTAACGCGTCGCTGGATAGGAAACCGGACGCACCGGCCCTTTATAAAGCCCAAAAGCCAGACCCGCAATAATGGCACTGATAGACAGGGCCTCCACAAAGCTGACCTGCTCGCCCAATATCAGCATGGAGCTACCTAGGCCGAACACCGGAATCAACAACGACAAAGGTGCCACCGTGGAAACCGGATACAGCTTAAGCAAGGAATTCCAGCCCCAGTAAGAAAAGTGTGTCGCCAGATAGACCTGAAAAAGAATCGACATGATCGACATCAGGTTGATCGCCTCTGGCAAAGTGGTGAAAGGCTCACTCCCATGCAACCAGTACGAGACGATAAACAGAGGGATAGGCGGAAACAAGCTGGCCCACACCATGAACGAGAAAATCTCCTTCACGCCAGACAGCTTGATGATCACATTCCCGATACTCCAGGGCACGGCGCTCAGCACGACCAGCACCAGCCCGAAGGTGGCATCCCCACCGCCTTGCGACAAGATGATCCCCACCAGCCCTACAAATGCGATCAAGGCTCCCAACAACTGCGTGGCTCGCAAGCGCTCCTTGAACATTAAGGCGCCCCAGCCCATGGTAAAGAAGGCGCTCAGCTGAATCAGCAGCGAGGCCACGCCCGGATGGACACCCACCTGAATGCCATAGTTGATAATCCCCCACATGCCCAGGCCAAAGATAAAGCCATAAATCACGACATAGCGGAATGGAATGTTCGGCTTGGGGATAAAGAACACAAGCGGCAAGGCCGCCAAGGTAAAACGTATCCCCGTCAGCAGAAAAGGCTCCATGGATAGCAGCCCCAGCTTGGTGATCGGGAAATTCACTCCCCAAACCAGAGTGACCAAAATCGCAAGAATCAGGTGTTTTTTTTGCATGTCCGACAGCTCCAGACAAGGCCGGGGGTTCAATTTCCCCGGCCTGCTCCACTAGTTGATTGAAAACCGCTTCTGCATCAGGCAAAGCCCCGCGATTTCCATCAACAAGTGATCAGCAGACAAGCACTGCTCACTAGAAAGCGTGGGGATTTTCTTCAGGAAATTTCTGACTCGACCCGCATCAAAGAAAGGCACGCGATTCAGGAGATCGCTATGCAAGGTGTCGCTGACAAATTGATGTAGTCGGGACTGAGGCGCCAGGCTGGCCGGCGGTGCACGGAAGTACTGCTTTTTGCGCTCGTAGATTTCAGCAGGCAAATAAGGCCGCATTGCTTCACGCAAGGCGTACTTCTCGGTCTTGCCGCGCACCTTCATGGGCACAGACAGGCTGCACGCATATTCCACGACTCGGTGATCCAGCAGGGGCGGGCGTCCTTCCAGGCTACCTGCCATCTCCATACGGTCACCTAGCGAAGTCAGCACCACATTGGGCAGACTGGATTTGGCGACCATATACAAGGCACGATTCACGGGCGACCAAGCCGCAAAGGAGTGCGGTTGAAGGCGGTTGTAGAACTGACCGTAGGGATCGCGATAAGCATTCCTATCCATAAAGCCGGTGCTGTACAGACTGGCCAAAGGATCAAAAATCCCAGCCTGTCCGTCCAGCCAGGACACCTTGTGTCCCAACTCGCGGTTTACCCAGGCAGTACCCACCTCCTGGCTTTCCAGATAACGGCTGGAACCAGCCCCAATCTGCTGCAAGAGCTCGGAGACCACGGCCTGATCCTGCCCCTGGTTGTCGTACAAGACCATGTCCCGGCGACTGTAGGGATAACCGGCGAAGACCTCGTCAGCGCCCTCGCCCGTAATCACGGCCCGCATGCCATTGTTTTGCACGAACTTGCACAGCAAGTACTTGCCTACGCTGTGTGCATTGGTGAACGGCACTTCGGCATGCCAGAGCGCATGTTCATAATTGTCTGCAAGGTCGTTGGAGCTGACGCTAAGCACATTCATATGCGCCTGATTGTGCTGGGCGGCAATCTCGGCAAAGTGACGCTCGTCATAGCCCTCTTCACCTTCGAAGGAAAGGTGAAACGCCTGCAACCGCTGACCTTGCAATTGAGTGCACATGCCCAGCATGGCCGATGAATCCAGGCCGCCACTCAGACACACCCCGATGGGTACATCCGCATGCAGCCGCAGCTTGACGGACTCCTCGATCACCGCGCGCAAACCTTCAATCTGCTCTTGCTCGGAGCGGGCTTCCATGGCCTTGGCAGCGTCCGGGAAACTCCAATCCCAATAGCTCTCGGTCTGGACTCCGCTTTGATCCACAATCAGCCAGGAGCCTGGTCGCACACTGCGGATTTTCTGAAACACCGTGCGATCGCGCAAAATGAAGTAGCGATTCGCATACGAGTCCTCATCCCACTGGGCAGGAACGCCGGCTGCCAACAAGGCCTTGATCTCGGACCCAAAGTACCAGCGGCCATTGTGCTCGGCGTAGTACAAGGGTTTGACACCAATCCGGTCCCGAATCGCGATCAGTTGACGACGTGCGCGGTCATACAAAAGAATCGAAAACTCGCCGCGCAGCTCTTTAAGAGCGCGCACACCATGACGCCGATACAAATGCAGCGCAATTTCGCTGTCTGAAGACGTCTTGAAGCGGCAGCCGCTATCTTCCAGCTCTTTGCGAATGCGCTTGTAGTCATAAAACTCGCCGTTCACCATTAAGACCAAGTCGCCCTCGTCCGCGACGATAGGCTGGGTGCCATTGCCCAGGCCCACCAAACCCAGTCGTACATAACCAAAACCCACTTGCCCCATGGGATCAAACCAGGTGCTGGAACTATCTGGCCCGCGATGATGGATTTCACGCAAAGCCTGATCAAACATATTTCTGGGCAAGTCCGTAGGGACCGCAGAGAACACCCCGACATAACCACACATACAGCTCTCCCTTACTGCTCATTTGTTTTTGACGCCAAGTCACAGCGATGGCTTAATTGGCGATTTAGTTGAGAAACTTCTACTTCTTGTCGATGCCGGGCTCAGCTCACTTTGTTCTTTTTCTTGTCCAGAAAGTCAGCCAGCCTGGCGCTGGTTGCCGGATCGGACTGAACAACGGCGGCAATCAAGGCCTCGGTCAGCAAACCGTCCTGCTGGCTTTGATCGGTGATACGCGGCAGTACATGAGTAATGGCGTAGTTCGTCATGGGCAGATTGGAGGCAATCGTCCTGGCCAGCTCCTTGGCCTTGCTCAAGGCCTCGCCAGCGGGGGTCAGGTATTGAGCAATACCTTTGGCAATGCTTTCTTCGGCATAGACGCTACGCCCCGTCAACATCATGTCCGTCATCAAGCTCAAACCTGCCAGACGCGGCAGGCGCACGGAGCCACCCACGCCGACGTAAAGACCACGCATGCCTTCAGGCAAAGAGAAAAATGCGGTTTCATCGACCACGCGGATATGGCAGGCCGTGGCAATTTCCAGACCGCCACCAATGGCGGCACCCGACATCGCGGCTACCACGGGCGCCTTGCCGTACTGAATCAGCTCGAAGGTCTCGTGCCATTCGCGAAAGAAGTGCACGCAATCAATCACCGACTGATTACGCACTTCGCCCAGATCCAGCCCCGCACAAAAATGCTGGCTGGTGCTGTAGAGCACGGCGGCCCCGATATCGCTGCCTATGGTGGAAAAAACTCGGCGCAATTCATGCATCACAGCCAAGGACATGGCGTTGCGCTTTTCTGGCCGGTTCAAGCCCACTAGCAGCACCGCGCCTTCCCGCTGCACCGTTAAATACTCAAAATCTTCCATTCCCTCTTATCCCCAAGTAATGAATGTTTGCTGATCTTATGGGGACTACCAAATTCCCACCTTTAAAAGCGGGTCAGTTTTTGGCAAAATTGGGCCATGAGTATTTCTTTAAATGACTACCCTCTGGAAAACTCGAACTGGGATGTGGAAGTCAGCCTGCGCGCCTTCACATCAGGATCGATTTTTCCCAACCACGTGCACCAATGCGGGCAACTGGCTTATGCTGCGTCGGGGGTCCTGTCTATGTTCACGGAAAAAGGCAATTGGGTGGTGCCCAGCAAACGGGCGCTGTGGGTGCCACCGGGCGTGGCGCATGAAATGCACATGCGCGGCGATGTGACCATGGTGAATACCTATCTGACACCGCAAGCCATCGAGCAGGCACAATTGCCAGATGATTGCCAAGTGTTCGGTGTCTCGCCCTTACTACGGCACCTGTTCAGCGCGGCCATGGAACTGCCTGCCGAACGACCGGATTGCGGGCGTACTCATCACGTCATTGGTTTGCTGGTGGAAGAAATCCGGCTGATGCCCAGACTGGGCTTGAGTGCTCCTCTGCCCTCTGACGGCAGATTAGGAGCCGCATGCCAGCGCTTTCTGGATAATCCGACCCAGAATATCTCCACCGACGAAATGGCCGCCTGGGCCATGCTAAGCCGTCGCACCTTTACCCGCCGCTTCAAGGAGCATATGGGCATGACCTACCTAGCCTGGCGACAGCAAATGTGCCTGCTGGTGTCAATTACTCGTTTGGGGAATGGGGAGCCGATAACCCGAGTGGCCTCGGATCTAGGCTTTAGCAGCCCGAGCGCGTTTTCTACTATTTTTCGTCGTGCTTTGGGGCAGCCGCCCAGTCAGTATCTGGCGACGAGCAGGGAAACACCGGTTTATTGAGCTGATGTATTGCGTGAGCCAGCAGCGGGAAGATGATCAGGCGATTGCTTGAATGCCTTTCTTCTCGACCACCGTCAACAGGCGCAAAGCAGGGCCACCCGGTTTTTTGACTCCCCGCTCCCAGTCGGAAACCAGGTTTTTACTGACATTCAAATAGAGTGCAAACACAGGCTGCGAAAGATGCTCACGTTCACGCAAAGCACGGATACGCTCAGGCGGCATAGGCAGGACTGGCGTTAAACAAGACTCATCAAACTCACGCATGGTCTGTTTGTCGATAGCGCCAACTTCTTGCAAGGCCTGCATCGTTTCATGGATTGCGGCGTAAGCTTCACTTCGATATTTTTTTGTCATTATCATGTACCTCCGTAAATTGCCCCATGCTGATCAGCTGGGCCAAATGGGCTTCCGACAAACCCAATACATAAGCGGCAGCCTTCTTAAACGCCGCTTCTTCATCCGCATCAATATTGGCGCGATCACTTTTAGCAAAGCCATATACAAAGAAAGCACGCTCGTTTGTACGGTAGAAAATAATGGTCCGAAACCCACCCGCCTTGCCCTGACCACTACGGGCCACACGCTGCTTGACCAAGCCCCCGCCTAGATCTGCATCGACAAGTCCACGCTCGGCTCGTGTTATCGCATCCAAAAGCGCCAGATCCGCAATGCCCTGTTTGCGGGCGAACCGCTCGAACCATGCATTTTTGAAAACCCTCACCACAGCCTCAAGCGTAATTTATAACACTAAGTGTTATAGATAATAGCAGAAAAATGGCAGAAGCCTGATATCAGGCACCTGCCACATCTACAACACTTGCAAGAAGCTTAGACGTTGATCACACGTTTAAACGTTGATCGGTCAGCAAAGGCTTGTGAACACTAGGTTTCGCGGGGAAATCGAGCCACGGCCTTTGCGGGAATCGCTGGAAGTACCCCCAGTTGTACCCCCATAGGGGTACCGGGATGATAAATCAGTCTGGATGCCGGTGCCAACGCTGCACCTGCCGGATAAAACGGGTATGGCGCAGACCGCATTTTTGGCTGACGCATGGAGCGGTACGCGATGAGATGCAGGGGAACGGGCCGCTGTGGCCCAGACCCTGGAGAACTCTCATGGCAGACCATCACACCCGCCACAACCCACTGGGGCAAGACGCCCTGTTCGCCACGCCGGCATCGCTCATGCTCGATGCTCGCCTCACGCCGCTGGAGCGCAATGGCTGGCAGGTGCTGCGGATGCTGCGCTCTGCGGAGGGTATCAGCCCGCTGGCGAATCTGGGGCAGTTGCGCCGCTATCTCACCTCTACCCCGCTGGGCCAGCGGGCCGGGTACGAGACGGCCTGGCGTGTTCTCGTCGTGCTTCGACTGACAGGGTGGATCAGTCTGGTGGGCCAGCAACGCGATCCTCTCACCGGCCATGTGCTCAGCGAGCTGTATCAGGTTCACGAAAGCGCCCTGCACTTCCAACAGGCCTGCGACCTCGATGCCAGCCTGTCCGAGCTTCTGCAAGCCTCCATCGGCCATGAAAACAACCAGGTGGATTGGGTAGCCGTCCACATTCAGGCAACGCTGGTGCAGGCACCTGAAGCCGCCTCCATTGCGCCCCACGATCAGCGCCACGATGACGATGATTTGCCCCCTACGCCGCCGTCGCAGGCGAGCAAGGCAGCCGACCCACTGCCATTGTCTGGCAATTCCGCTGGCAGCACGCTTGTTCCGCAACAGACCGGACACGCTCGCCACATGACGGCTGAGCAGGGCAGTACGTATAAGACGTATATGTATAAAAAAGAACGTACGTACCGCGCGCGCGAAAGCGACGGCAATACGGCATCGCAGTCGGTGAGCTTGCCGCCTTGCCTGAGCAATGCCCAGGCAGATCAGCAAAAGGACGTGCAGGCCGCCTTGCGGCGGCTGCCGCCACAGCATCGCCAGGAAGTACTCGACGAGTTGCAGGCACGCAGCCAGAGCGGCACCGTGCGCAATGTCGTGGCCTACTTCTTCGCCTTGGTGAAGCGCGTTTTTGCTGGCGAATTCCGCCTGTGGGCAGGTCGCAAGGAGACGTCTGCCGCGAACCGGCCTACAACTCCACCGCGCACCGAAGCCCGCCCGGAACCCACTGCGCCACCGGCATCGCGTGAAACGGCCTTGGCGCACATCGCCAACATCCGCAAGATGCTGAACGTTCCGACGAACGCTGGGGACATCGCAGCACAGGCAATGCAGGCCAGGGGATGGCAGCCGCATCCTGCGTAGCAAATGCTGCCGCAAAACGCGGTCGTCACTGCACGCCGCAGTGACGACCCGCGCAACACTGCCAACAATGCGGGCGAAAACCAGTTCCTATTGCGTGCGGCATACATGATGATGCCCGCACTACATTGACCGGGCAGTTGCCAAGACCGATGGGCTTCGTACATCGGCACCCCAAACAGCGCAGGTTCCTGCAAGCGCTGGCCCGACAGGGTGGGGCCACCCCAGGTATGCCCAGGCTCCGACCGCATACCGGCCCTACCCAGGGCGGAGCCTTCTTCGTCTGTTTGAACTCATCCCTATCGCGCCGCCTGGCGCACTGTCCTTTGCGGCAATTGCCTGTGCGCAACGTACATGGCTGCCGCTGCATTTCTCATCCTACTCACTTCATAGGAGGACTCGTCCACGTTCACATCACTTTCGTCTTGTAGTACCTCCGTCCGGGCTTCCAGCAGGGAGCAAGACGGACGCCTCATTCGAGGCTCTTGTGTCTCCTGAACACCATGCCCTTGCCCTCACGGGATCTCGCCTTGGCGAGTTGGCACCAACACTAACCACTGAATTTCAGGGCAACGCAGTACGGCGCTTTGCGTGGAGGCCGGAAGATGGACGACTTGACCTATACCCTGAGGCTGCTATGCCAGCGCAACCGTGACGGCAGCTACACGACGCAGGCCGACCGGATGCGTTCGCTGTCGCTGGCCGCACGGCAACTGCGGGAGGCCGGTTTCCGGCAGATGAAAGCCTCGTCGCTCAAGGGCAAGCACGTCCAGACGCTGCTGGATCGCTGGCAGGGCGAAGGTTTGTCGTCGGGCACCATCAAGAATCGGCTCTCTCATCTGCGCTGGTGGGCCGAAAAGATCGGCAAGGCTGGCATCTTGCCGGCGGACAACACACAACTTGGCGTAGCCGAGCGCCGCTATGTGACCAACGTCAGCAAGGCTAGGGAACTCGGCACAGGTCTTGAACAGATCACCGATGTCCACGTGCGCATGGGCCTTCAGCTACAGGCCGTCTTCGGATTGCGTCGGGAGGAAGCGATCAAGTTCCAGCCCAGTTACGCAGATCGGGGCGACCACATCGCCCTCAAGGGATCGTGGACCAAGGGCGGGGAGCGAACGGTGCCGATCACGACGCCGGAGCAGCGTGCGGTGCTGGACGAAGCTCATCGGCTGGTAGGGTCGGGCTCGCTGATCCCGGCACACAAGACCTACATCCAGCAGCGGCATGTTTACGACGGCCAGTGCAAGGCAGCGGGGTTGAGCAACATGCACGGACTGCGGCATCGGTATGCGCAGATACGGTACGAGATGCTGATGGGGTTGAAGGCGCCTGTAGCCGGGGGAATTCATTACTCGACCATGTCTGCTGAACAACGCCTACAAGACCACCAGGTCCGACTACACATCAGTCTTGAACTAGGACATGGGCGAGTCGGTGTAGTCTCGATTTATCTTGGCCGGTAGCAACATTCAAACAGTCTGTCCCAGCGGTAGCGCATTCAGTTCCGCACGAGCATCCCGCCAGGCAGGATAGTGTCGGGTCAGCAACGATATGAACCTCTCGCTGTGCGTCGGCTCGATCAAATGGATCATTTCATGCACGATCACATATTCAAGCAAGTCGCGAGGCTTCTTGGCCAGTTCCGTGTTGAGCCGAATGTGGGCCTGGCGATGATTGCAACTACCCCATTTGGTTTTCATCCGTTGCAGGAAGTAGCCATTGACCTTCACGCCGATACGTGGTTCCCAGTACTCGATCAGGGGGGAAATGGCCTGGTGTAGCAAACCGCGTTGCCAGCGTTGATAGATGGCTTCGCGCTTGGCTGCATTGGTGCCGGGGCGCACATGCAGGGTGATGCGACGGTGGTCCATCTTCACCGTGGGTGGGGCATCACGCTCCAGCACCGTGAGCAAATAACGGCGCCCCCAGACGTAATGGCTTTCTCTGGTGACGAACTGGCGAGGAGTTTCGCGGGACTGTGCCTGCAATTGCGCCTGTTGCTGGCGAATCCAACGCAGCTTGGAAATAGCATAGGCACGAGCAACTTCCAGCCGCGTGCCCACCGGGGCCACCAGCGTCACCACACCCTCGGGCGGGTGCACGGAAAGATGGACATTCTTCACGGCCTTGAACGTGACGGCGATGTCCAGTTCCCCCAGACGTATGTGCGTCTGCACCATCAGTAGCCCGGCTGATTTCTCAGCAAATCGAATAGTTTGAGCGTGGCCTCGCGGTTGCGTCCGGTCAACGGGTGTAGGAAATTCTGCACGATGCGCTCCTTGGCTTCGTCGCCACGCCATCCTGCCGGGGCTTCGTCACGCATCACACGATCGATCTTCAGCGCTAGCAACGCCAACGGGTCTCCGTATTCGGCCTGTGGCTCTTTGACTACACCATCCGTATCGGGCAGCACATCGCTGGAAATGATGTCAGGCAGATTGCGATAAATCACCAGCGCACCTGCATTGCCGCGCAACATGGTAGGTTCGTCGATGTCGTGTTGTTTCGCGCGGTGCTTCTTCAGGATGTCTTCCGCCTTGCTAAGGAATGATTCGTAGGCCTCGGTACCTTCACGGCTTTGCTGGATCAGGTCATCGAGCAGCTTGGACATCTGTTCATAAAAGCGCGGATCGGTCAGGCGATCTCGGATGAGGGTCTTGCGGACGTTGTTGATGATGGTTTCCGCAATGGCGTTCTTCGACAGCTTGCCCTTCTCATTGAGCTTCTTGGCGATGGCATCGTGGATGCCGGTCTCGATGATCAGCTCGGTCAGCGACAGTTCGGCCAAGTCCCCCAATGCCTGCGCTGGCTCGGCCTGGATATAGGTGTTGATGAGGTGGCGCATGTCGGCCTCATAGGGCTTGATGTCCAGCTCTTCGCCGCTGTAATGCTTGATGGCCGAACGCATCTCGGCATAGAACTCGGTTTCCCGCCGCAAGGTGTCGGCTTCGCTGTCTGAGTAACCCGCCTCGGTCAGGTTCTGGGCGATGTCCGCGAAGGCACGCAGATAGGTCGCCACCGCCTTGTAGAAGGCAATACGCAGCGCCTCGCTTTCCAGCAGTGCCTCCGGATCACCTGCATGGCCGCAGAAGTAGTGGATGAATTGCTCCAGTTCACGCGGCTGCGGTACCGGCTCGCACAGGTAGTGCAGTGCTTCACGTGTTTCGTCCAGTTGCTTGCGGCCTTCCTCCAGCCAGTTCTTCAGATGAACGTTGTTGTCGCCGCCATTGCCCGCGTCGATGTCCAGCTCGTCGGAGCTGTATACCGCTATGGCCTGCTGCACGTCACCGAACAGCTCCTTGTAATCGACGATATGCCCATAGTCCTTGTCGTCACCATCCAGTCGATTGGTACGGCAGATGGCCTGGAACAGGTTATGGTCATGCAGTTCATTGTCTAGGTAGATGTAGGAGCAACTAGGGGCATCGAAACCGGTAAGCAGCTTGCTGACCACGATCAGCAGCTTCATGCGGGCAGGCTCTTCGATGAAGCGTCGCTTGGTTTCGTCTTCGTACTGCTTGGTGGTCTGGCCGGCACGCAGCACATGCTGCTTGTAGGTGTCGTATTTGTAGCGTTCGTCGCTGCCGGCCGATTCCTTCGAGATGGCAACCGGGTTGGGTTCGTACGAGGTGATGATGCCCACATAGGGGCCGAAATGCGTGTTCTGGAACAACCGGAAGTAATGGCAGGCATCGTAGATCGAAGCCGCCACCAGGATCGCCGTGCCGCGATCATTGTCCAGGCGAGGCTTGAGGCTGAAGTCCTCGATGATGTTGGCGACGATGCGATCCTTGCGTTCCTTGGCGCTCATCAGCTCTTCTATCGTCGCCCAGCGCTTGCGCAGGATGGATTTCTGGAAGTTGTTTAGGCCGCGCGTTTTCTTCTCGAACCAGGCATCGATGGCCGTGCGTGAAGTCAGTCGCTGCGGCACATCCCGCGCCTCGTACTTCAGGTCCAGTACCACCTTGTCAGCCACCGCTTCGTGGAACTTGTAGGTGTGGATATACGTGCCGAATACTTCGCGGGTGGTTTGCCGATCCTTGCGCAGCAGCGGCGTTCCGGTGAAGCCGATGAAGATAGCGTCGGCCAGCCAGCGCTTCATCTGCTTGTTCATGTTGCCGCCTTGGGTGCGGTGGCACTCGTCCACGAACACGTAGAAACGCCCATGGATGGGCGGTGGCTCGCCCCTGAGATCGGCCACATCGAACTTGTGGATCAGCGCGCACAACAAGCGCGGCGTAGTGGCGCCTAGTTTTCGCACGAAGTCTGCGCGTGAAGTGATGCGCGGGGGAGCCGATCCTTCGCCGATCACCCCGGCATTGCGCATCACGCCTTCAATCTGCTTGTCCAGCTCATCGCGGTCGGTCACCACCAGCACCCGCGCCTGCGGGTCATGTTCCAACAACCACTTGGCCAACAACACCATCAGGATGCTCTTGCCGCTGCCCTGGGTGTGCCAGATCACGCCACCCTCGCGTTTGGCGATGCGTTCCTGAGCGGCCTTGATGCCCTGGTACTGGTGCTGCCGGGGCACCTTCTTGAAACCCGCATCGAAAATCACGAAGTTGCGGATCAAATCCAGCAGCCGCGCCTTGCCGCACATCTGTCCCAGCGGGCGATCCAGCAGAGCGCCAGCGGTTGCCGTGGCTTGCGGTTGTTCATCCTTCCACTGCACGAAGAACTGTTCCGGTGTGCCGGTGGTGCCGTAGCGCAGGCCTTGCGCATCACTGCCCGCCAGCAATAACTGCACCGTGCTGAAGAAGCCCCGGTTGAAGGTTTCCTCCTGATTGCTGATGAGCTGGCGAATGCCGTCGCCCACATCCACCGAACTGCGCTTGAGTTCGATCACTGCCACCGCCAGGCCATTGATGTACAGAACAATGTCTGGCCGACGGGTGCTCCCGCCTCGCAGCGTCACTTCCTCAGCCAGCGCGAAATGATTGCGCTCGGGCTGCACCCAGTCGATCAACTGCACCGTCTCATGCGACTGGCCCGCCGCAATCTGCACCGGCACGCCATAGCGAAGTAACTGGTAGGTACGCAGGTTGGCCTGGTAGGGCGTGATGCCGGTGATATCCACGGCGACTTCCAGCTTCTGCAAGGCAGCGCTGATATGGGCCGGCGAATAACCGCGAACGGCCAGATTGGCGCGCATCAGATCGACTTCGATGGCGCGGTTGTGGTCGCGCTTGCTCCAGTTTCCCAGGTGCTTGTAGCCCAGGCCGCCCTCGGTCACCGGGGTGGTGAACAGGCACGCCACGCGGTTCTGGCTGTTGCGCTCGGAGCGCGGCATGGATTGGGTCATCGCATCATTCCTCGGCACCATCATCCATGGGGTTGCCCAGCTCCTGCTCGATCTGTTCGATCGTCGGCAGGCTGGTTTGCAGCTCCTGCGGCAGGGATTCCACCAGCTTGTATTCGGCAATGCCCATGGGCTGCGACTTGTCGCCCAGGGCGTACTCGGCCACCACCTTGTTCTTGCTCTTGCACAACAGCAGGCCAATGCTCGGGTTGTCCTGCGCGTGCTTCACCTGCCGATCCACCGCCGTCAGGTAAAAGCCCAGTTGTCCCAGATGCTCGGGTTTGAACTTGCCCGCCTTCAGTTCGATCACCACGTAGCAGCGCAGCTTGAGGTGGTAGAACAGCAGGTCGATGAAAAACTCCTCGCCGCCCACGTCCAGCAACACCTGCCGGCCAACGAAGGCGAAGCCCGCACCCAGTTCCAGCAGGAAATCGGTGACGTGCTGTACCAACGCCTTCTCGATTTCGCGTTCCTGTGCTTCCTCGCCCAGGCCGAGGAAATCGAAGCGGTACGGATCTTTCAGCGACTCGATGGCTAGATCGGACTGCAGTGCAGGTAGGCGCTGATCGAAGTTGGTGACGGCCTTGCCCGTGCGCTCCAGCAGGCGGGTTTCGATGTGGATGTTCAGCACATTGCGCGACCAGCCATGTTCGATGGCGGCATGGGCATAGGCCAGGCGCTCCGCTGGTGCTTTCAGGCGATCCAGCAATACCAGGTTGTGACCCCAGGGCAATTGTGCAGCAGCCTGCTGCACAATTTCGGCGTCCGGCCAGGCCTCGGCAAACGCCCGCATGTACTTGAGGTTGCGTGGCGAAAAGCCCTTCATGTCCGGGAAGGCTGCGCGCAAGTCATGCGCCAGCCGATCGATCACCTTCGCGCCCCAACCCTGCTCGGCCTGCCGCGCCAGAATGTCGCGACCGATTTGCCAGTACAGGCTCACCAGTTCCCGGTTGACCGCCAACGCCGCACGTTGCTGCGCGGTGTGGATGCGCCCTTTCAGGTCGGTCAGCCAGTCGGCGTAGCCTTGTGGGGCTGTCGTTAGGGAAGCTGGCTTGTCGGTCATGGCAATGTCACTCCTTTGGGCACAAACCCTTTCTCGCGCATCCAGCCAAGCGCCATCAGCCAGCGATCCTCAGGTATCCGCTGCTTTGCTTCGTGCCAGTTGTGCAGTACCTCGTGCACGATCGTTTCATCGGAGACGGTCCCTTTCTCACTCAGCAAATCGCTCCACGCCGCCAGCAAGGTGGCGACGATTTCGCACTGCTCCGTTTTCGCAGTTTTGAAGGCGCTCAGAATCTTCTCAAGAGTTTCGCCAATTCCGGAGAAATGCCGCTCGAAGTACGGTTTGTGACCGCCACGCTTCGCCAGTGGCACGTATTGGTAACGGCCTTCTTGCTTTCGCGCCTCGAACCATTGCTGCTTCTGCAACTGACTGTCTATGGAGCGAAGTGCACGATTGTCATAAGGGCCTGCAGCCTTGCGATGGTAGGTGGAGCCGGTATCTACCTCGCACAGATGCTCGGCAAGGAACATCATCTTCTCGAACTTGACGTGGCCAAAGGTCGGCTGGTCGTGCAACTGGTCGATGATTTCGGCTGCCAGCACGCTTCTCAGGAAATGGACGTTTGCCTTGCGTCCTTCCGTTTGCGCAGCCACCTCGCCAACCGGTTTGGCATCAGGCATTACCAACCGCGTCCTGCCGGTCAGCAGTTCCTGCATCATGGCCTGCTTGAGGGCGAGGGTCTTGGCGCGGCGGGTTTCCAGCGCAGTGATTTCGGTGTCCATGTCGGTGAGGACGTTGGCGATGGCGGTTTGTTCTTCTTTCGCCGGGGGGGCATTGAATTCAAGCCTGAGTAGCTTCGTCGCTGAAAGGCCTGGTTGCGCCGATGATTCAGAGTATTGATTCAAATTCGCTTCTGAGAGAATGTAGTAGAGCCATTTAGTGGCAACTTCTGGTGTTGAGGTCACGATAAGCGCATGCTCAGATGCAAAGAACTTTCCACTTGCAGCTACTACATTTCCGCACAGTGCGCCTTGCCTGCCGATGAGTACATAATCTCCATCGTGCGTGTAATCGTTGGTGTAACCGCGCAAGCCATTGCCGCCATAGCATGGGAACTCCGAGGTTTCATCAATATCTTCAGAGGTTATGCTTTCGCCACTTCTTAATGAGCAGAGCTCGCCCAGTGGCTTAATCTTCCACTCCCCACTGAAACCCGGCAAGCGGGTTTGGCCGGTGAGGAGTTGCTGCATGGTGGCCTGTTTGATGGCGCGCTTTTTGGCGATCAGGCAATCCAGTCCGTCCAGCAGCGCGTCCATGTCGCTGAGGGCGGTGGCGATGGCGTGTTGTTCATCCAGGTCACAGGGAAGTGGAACCTTAATGTTTCCTAGTGCACTACGTGAGATCCGCTTATGAGTCGTTCCTCCAACTTGCTCTAAAACCGATTCAAACCACTGGGGTGTGGAAAAGTACTGAACAAGGTAACGACGATCAGCATTCACCTCAGACGGCCGAAAGATAGTCACATCTACTGCCGTAACAACTTTCGTCTCTCCAAGATCTGGAAGGATACAAGCACGACCAGCCGGCTCTGCTAGACGACATATCAGGAGATCGCCCGGAATCAACTCCTTGCAATTCAGCTTTTCGAACGAAGACTCATGGATATATTTTTTGGCTTCCTTTTCTATGAATTTTCCAATTCCAATGTTACCCGTTTGAGCAATTCTGTATCCATCATTAGAAATGTGCTCCGCTTCAATCCAATCCCCATCATCAAAGCGTACCTTCTGATATCCGGCGATTTCAAAAACCGTCCGAATGCACCAATCCTCTGGAATCACTCCAGCTTCCGTCTGCTTGTACCCCAGCGTCACTTCCATACCGCACCCATCTTTTTCAAGTGTGCTTCTACCTTGGCACTGAGGGTAGCCACCTCATCCTCCAAGTTCGGCAACGGGGTTTCGTAGCGTTCGGCCAGCTCGCGGATACGCTGGGTGAGCGTTTGTGAGATGCGATCCAGCTCCTGCTGTACGTCGGCTTGCAGGCGGGCCAGCCATTTGTCTTCCACCACCAGCGTTTTGACCTCGGCTTCGCTGAGGGTGGCGTAATGGTCGTGGGCTTTCCGGTCGAGCTCCACCTCCAGCGTTTTGACGGTCTTCTTCAGTGCGGCTTCGTGGGCGCTGAGTTGCTGCCACTGCTTGAGCACGGCGCGTTCGTCGGAGCTGTCGGCGTCATCGACAATTTCGGCTAGGCGATCTTTCACCTGTGCAGCATTGATCTTGTCGAAACCTGCGAAGGCACCGTCTTCTCCACCGTGTTCTTCCTCCAGTTCGGCAATCTGGCTGGTAACACCATCCAGTTCGGCCTGCTTTGCCTCCAGTTCGGCCTGTTCGGCGGCGAAGTAACGGGCGACGATGTAGGGCTTGGGCAGCAGGTCGCAAGTCCAGCCCTTGTCCTTGGTCTTGCCCTTCTTGTCGGTTTCCACGACGCGCCGTGGCAGCGCCACCCAGCCATCGGCGGCGATCAGGTAGGCATCGTCCTGCATGGCTTCGACCCAGTAATCCATCAGATGCTGATAGATGTCGTAGGGGTCGAGCAGCGGTGCTGCGTGGAAGGTGGTGAGCAGGGTTTCGGAGACCTGCACTATCAGCGCCTTGGGTTTGTCGCCGGACTGGATGCCGGTGAGCAGAGGCATGACGGCCTGCTGCCATTTGCCGAACAGGGTTTCCACCTTGCTACGGAATTGCTGGAACTGCGGGTGGGCGAGGATGCCGGAACGTACTTCAGCCATCGGCTGGCGCAGCCGCGCATAACCGGGGCGCTCGGCCTCGAACAGCGCCTGGCGCAGGGCAGGCATTTCCTGCCAGTCGGCGGCGAAAGCGTCGATGTCGCGCTCGGGGATGCCGCCGTTGAGGTGGGCATCAATATCGTGCAGGTCTTCCGGCTCGCTGCTGTCGATGTAGCGCGGCAGGTTGAGGTTGCAGTCGTTCTTTTCGCTGGCGATTTCGTCCAGCGGCACCATGCGGGCATAGCGCGGCTCGTCCGCGCTGCGGCGGAAAGTATCGACGATGCGATGGATATCCTGCTCGCGCAGGCGGTTCTTGGGGCCATCCTTGATGAAGCCTTTGCTGGCGTCGATCATAAAGATGCCCTTGCGGGCACTGGCATTTTCCTTGTCCAACACCAGGATGCAGGCGGGGATGCCCGTGCCGTAGAACAAGTTAGCAGGTAGGCCGATGATGCCCTTGAGGATGCCGGAGCGCACCAGTTGCCTACGGATATGGGCTTCCGCATTGCCACGGAACAGCACGCCGTGAGGCAGGATGATGGCCCCCTTGCCGGTGGTGGCCTTCATGCTGCGGATGATGTGCAGCAGGTAGGCGTAGTCGCCCTGCTTGGCGGGCGGCTCACCCCAGGCGAAGCGGTGGTAGGGGTCGCTAGCCGGATCGAGGCCGGTGGACCACTTCTTGTCGGAAAACGGCGGGTTGGCGACCACGTAGTCGTAGGCGCGCAGGTGTTCACCATCCTTGAACTTGGGGTTCACCAGCGTGTCGCCGCTGAGGATGGTGGCACTGGGGAAATCGTGCAGGATCATGTTCATCCGCGCCAGGCCTGCGGTGGTCACGTCCTTTTCCTGCCCTTCCAGGGTGATTTGCCGGCCTGCCTCTGCGGCCACTTTCAGCAGCAGCGAGCCCGAGCCGCAGGTTGGGTCATAGGCGGTGGTGGAAGCCTTGGTGTTGGCGTGCGAGATGCCAATCACCTGGGCAATGATGCGGCTGACTTCGGCCGGGGTATAGAACTGGCCCTTGCTCTTGCCCGAATCCTGCGCGAAGTGGCGCATTAGGTATTCGTAGGCATCGCCAAGCAGGTCATCGTTGTCGGCGCGGTTGTTGGCGAAGTTCAGCTCGGGCTTTTCGAAGATGGCGATCAGGTTGCCCAGGCGTTCGACCATAGCTGAGCCTTCGCCGAGCTTGTTGGGGTCGTTGAAGTCAGGGAAGTCGCTGCGTGCCAGTTTGGTGTTGACCTCGATCAGCTTCTGGATGACCTGGGTGTTGATCCTGTCGCCAATGTCGGCTTTGCCCTTGAGCGCCACCATGTCCTTGAACGAAGCGCCGGGTGGAATGACCACCGGCGGGGCGAAGTCGTCGCTGTTGCCATACTTGTCGCTGATGTACTTGATGAACAGCATGAACAGGACATAGTCCTTGTACTGGCTGGCATCCATGCCGCCGCGCAGTTCGTCGCACGAGGCCCAGATGGAACTGTAGAGGTCGGATTTCTTGACGACGCCATTGCGCGGAGCAAGCGTCTTGGCAGCAGGGGTAGCAGTCGCTCGTTCCCGCGATGACGAATCTGCTTTCGTCTTTGTCTTGAGGTACGGCACGGGGGCTTCGCGTACTTCCAACGATGTCGCTGATTCTTTGTTGGCCGTATAGGCTGTCGTAGCCAGGGCAACCGAACCGCCGCGCCCTCGACCGGGAATGATCCGCCCCTCCTCGATCAGTTGCTGCTTGATGCTGTCATAGGTGGATTCTTGCCACCCCAACGCCTCTCGGAGCCGCTGATTCCCAGCGGAACCTCCCACGGCTTCGAGCTTGCTGATAAAGCGGTCAGTCTTCTGTTCGGTGCTTGTCACTTCAATATCCATCATTGTTGCCGGCCTGTTTGTTTGGATACCGGCTCTCTGTTTTCTGGGGCGCCCTGTATGTCGACGAGACGGATCCATTTCGCCCCGCGTCCCTTGCCCGTTGATTCGATCAAACCCTCTGATTTCATCGCCCGCAGTACCAGCCGCACCATATCCCGACTCACGCCCGGGCAAGCTTCTTCAACCTCGGAAATCGAAAACGGCCGAGCGCGCCCTACGACTTCCGCCCGCACCCGGTCGCCTTTGCTGCCACGTCCCCGCTCGATGGTGCCGACACGCTCCTCGAAATCGCGGTATGCCCGTAGCAAAGCACCCCAGAAGTAATCGAGCCAGGGTTTGACGTCGTGCTGCCCCTGGTGCCAGCCCTGCGAGCTGGCTTCCAGCGTCTCGTAATAACCTTCCTTGGTATCTTCGAAGATGCGTTCCAAGCTGATGTAGCGGCCCACGGCATAGTCGAAGTGGTAGAGCAGCAGCAGGGTCAACAAGCAGGACATGCGACCGTTGCCGTCCGGGAAAGGGTGGATGCACAGGAAGTCGAGCATCGCCAGCGGCACCAGTACCAACGGGTCGGCCAGATGCTGGTCCAGCGCGGTAGCGTAGCGCCCGGTCAGATCGACCATGGCCATGGACGTGAGGTGCGCAGCAACTGGCTGGAAGTGCAAACGCGATGTGCCATCCGAGTGACGCTCGATGATGTCGTTGTTGGTAGCCTTCCAGCGCCCGCCCGCCTGCGGCATATAGCGGTACAGCAGGGTGTGCAGTTGCAGCACTACGCCCTCGCTGAAGGGCATGTGCGCGGCCGATTCGTGGATCAGCGCCAGGGCGTCACGGTAGCCGGCGATCTCCTGTTCGGAGCGGCTCTTTGGTGTTGCGTTGCGGATGACCAGAGACTTCAGCCGCGAAGGCGCTACGACAACACCTTCCAGCCGGTTGGACGACTCGGTGGACTCCACCACCGCGATCTGGCGTAGCCCCTTGAGGGCTTCGGGCGACTGCGCAGCGTAGAGTTGCTGCTTGCCCTGGTACTCGCCCAGTGTGCGCAACGTGGCGGCCTGGGTGCCATCGAAGCGAAGCGCGGCGAGGTACTCGGGTGTGAGCGAGAGCATGGAAATGTAAGCCCAGGCTGTGTAAATGGGGTAATCATAGCCTTCAAATGGGGTAGTGTCTCTAAAAATGCCTCATTATCGGTTTTTGACTACCACATTTCCTGAACATTGGACTGGTCGTGAGGGGCTGGCATAGCCGACCAAGAAGGAAATGGGCGACATGAATCCAAAAAAGGGCAGTAAATTAAAAATTACCCCATTTAATTCGTTGTTTACCCCATTTCCAGCGCCCAGCCTTAGGCAAATGGCAAGGGAACGGCCCTCAAGGGACAACGGCCCCATCCAGGAAAGGAAAAAGGCCACCTGTCCATTGGTTCTGCAACACCCAGCTAACTCTTTCCTATGCCGTGCCGCTGCCCTCCGCCGCACCCAGATAGTCCGCCCAGTCCTGCAACAGTGTCCTTCTCTGATCCAGCAGCAACGCCTTGTTGTACGTCGCCCGCACCTTGTTGCTTTCCACGTGGGCAAGCTGTCGTTCAATTGCATCAGGCCGGTACCCGTTCTCATTGGCCCAAGTCGAAAAGGTCGTCCGCCAGCAATGCGGCGTCGTACCCCGGCCCAAATTCATATCGCGCATCGCATAGGTCAGTCGGTTGGGCGTAGTGAAGCCCTTGCCGCTCCGGTGTGGGAACAGATAGCGGCCACCGCCCGTGATGCACTGCAAATGCTTCAGTACGGCAATGGCCTGTGCAGACAACGGGCTGACATGATCACGTCGCGCTTTCATCTTCGCCGCAGGCCGACGCCACAGCGCATCCGCAAAGTCGAACTCGTCCCACTCGGCATCCGCCGCTTCCCCAGGACGGCAGGCGGTCAGCGCAATCAGCCGCAGACACAACGAGGTTTCCGGATAGCCCCGGTAGCCGCGCAACTCCTGATAGAACTTCTGGATTTGCTCTCGCGTCATCGCCGCTTTGCTCTCGCTGAACGGCACGCGCAGGCTGGGGATCGGGTTTGCCTCGACCAGACCCCGCACCACGGCGAACTCAAAGATCGCCGACAGATCGCCTTTGACATGAATGGCCGCCCAGGCTCCGTGGGACTTGCATTCCTCCAGCAGCGGGCGAATCTGCTTCACGCCAATGTCGCTCATCGGCATCCCATCGAACTTGGGCGACAGGTACTTCCTGATGCGGGATTCTTTCGTGCGGTAGGAACTGAGCGCAAAGACAGGCTTGATCTCAGCCAGATACGCATGCGCCACCTTGGCAAACGAGCTTTCACGAGCGCGCTTACGTTCTTCCAGCGCTTCGAGGTTACGCTGCTTGACCTGCTGCCGTTCATGGGCAGGATGAATGCCTTGCTTGACCAAGGCACGCGCTTTCTCGCGGGCAGCGCGAGCCTCCGCAAGGCTTACCTGGGGAAAGCCGCCAATGGCAAAGAGGTTCTCCTTACCTTGCAGGCGGTACTTCCACCGCCAGAGCTTGCCGCCGGTGGGTTTGACCAGCAGGAACAGGCCCCCGCCGTCTGCAAGTTTCCAGTCTCGATCAGTCGATTTGGCCGACCTGACCTTGAGGTCGGTGAGTAGGTTTTCGGGCATCGTTGGACTCCACTGCGGGAAGATGTACCCCCACGGTTGAACACGAGTACCCCCAACGCTACCCCCCGAGTTTTTCAGACCTCGATGAACAATAGGAACGCTCAGTAGACCGTATTGTTTACGCAACCCATTGATTTACAACGGACCAATCTGTCTACCAAGCGCTACTGAGCGCCACCGAGATCCAGCAAAAATCGTCAGACGTTGAACAAGAAGTTCAGCACGTCACCATCTTTCACGACATATTCCTTACCTTCAGCGCGCATCTTGCCGGCTTCCTTGGCGCCTTGCTCACCTTTGCAGGCCACAAAGTCATCAAAAGCGATGGTCTGTGCACGAATGAAGCCGCGCTCGAAGTCGGTGTGGATCACGCCTGCAGCTTGAGGGGCGGTATCGCCCACGCGGATGGTCCAGGCGCGAACTTCTTTAACACCTGCGGTGAAGTAGGTTTGCAGGCCCAGCAAGCTGTAGGCGGCGCGAATCACACGGTTCAGACCAGGTTCTTCCATGCCCAGATCGGACAGGAATTCGATCTTGTCGGCGTCGTCCAGCTCAGCGATTTCGGCTTCCACGGCAGCGCATACGGCAACCACAGGAGCGCCATCAGCGGCAGCATAGTTCTGCACGGCTTCCAGGTGTGGGTTGTTGGTAAAGCCATCTTCTTTCACGTTGGCCACGTACATAGTGGGCTTGGCGGTGATGAAGCCGTAAGACTTGATCTGGTGCAGCTCGTCCTCGTCCAGCTTCAGCGAACGCACGGACTTGCCTTCGCCCAGGGCTTTTTCGATACGCTCCAGCAAGGCCACCAGTTTGGCAGCATCTTTATCGCCCGAACGAGCCAGCTTCTGATTGCGGTGCACGGCTTTTTCAACCACGCCCAAATCAGCCAGCGCCAATTCGGTGTTGATGATTTCGATGTCAGCCAGGGGGTCCACTTTACCGGCAACGTGAATCACGTTGTCATCGGCAAAACAGCGCACCACGTGCACGGTGGCGTCGGTTTCACGGATATTGGCCAGGAACTGATTACCCAGGCCTTCGCCCTTGGAAGCACCCGCGACCAGACCGGCGATGTCTACAAATTCCACCACGGCAGGCAAAATGCGCTCGGGGTTCACGATCTTGGCCAGATCTTGCAAACGCTGGTCAGGAACTTCGACCACACCGACGTTCGGTTCGATGGTGCAGAAGGGGTAGTTTTCAGCCGCAATGCCGGCTTTGGTCAGAGCGTTGAACAGAGTGGATTTACCAACGTTGGGCAAGCCAACGATGCCGCATTGCAGTGCCATGAGTATCCTGAAAATCAAAGAGTTATATAAACGATGCGCTATTGTAGCGCCCTTGGGCGCTACAGAGCCTGCAGACGGGTCAGAACAGTCGTGCCGGGGACACAGGCTAGCGCCTTGAAACGCGGGCTTGCCTAGACAGGAATGCCGTCAAACAGCTTGAGCAGGCCAATAATCAGCAAGACCGGGCCACCATTGAAGATGGCATGCAGCACAATCGACGCACCCATGCCTCGACGCACTCGCAGCCAGGCCAGCACCAGCCCTGTCAGACATTGGGGCAGCACCAGCATGGGCAGCAAATACCAGCTCATGCTGTTTAGCTGAAAGTTATACAAATGCAGCGCACCAAAGGCCAGCGTTGCCCCATAAAACACCCAGGGAAAGAAACGCCAATAGCGTCGCATGGATGAAAAGCGCCACGCCCTTCCCTGCAAGGCGCCCACCAGCTTGCGCCACCAGCTGCTGCCGGCGGGCAAAGCCTCGCGTGGCATGCCGGTATAACGGCTGATCCAGATTGCCAGACACAAGACCAGCAAGCCTTGTATCAACCACCAGCTTGGTCCCTGAAACATCAGGAACACCGCCAGCGGAACAACCGTCAGCCATTGTGACGGTCGTCTCAGCACGAAACGAAAGACCAGCTCTTCCACAATGGGTGCCCAGATAATAGCTTGCACCCAGGGAATACGTGTCGGGTCCAGACGATGCTGCGCACCACCCACACCCGCTACCGAGACCGCGATCGGGCCCAGTACCAGCGCATTAATCAGCCAAAGCATGCCCGCCCATTGCAGCAGACGCTTCCAGGGCAAGGGAGCAAACCAGTCCAGATACCAGCCATCACCCTGGACTCTGCCAGGCAAACGCCGGGCGCTGCGAGGGTGACGCAGAAAATAGAAGAAATCTTTAAGCTCGTCCCGGAAACGCATCTGGCTGCTTGGCGCTGGCTTCATGTATCAAGCCTTCTGGGGCGCGTAAAGCTGGCGGGTCGCCTGCTCAAAGTCGCCACGCAGCAAAGCAGGCATCATGACGCGGCAACGGTTCATGCCGTCCTCGATCTCGCGCAGCTCTTCATTGCGAGGGGTATGCAGCACAAAGTTCACCACTTGCTGGGCCAGGCCCAAGGTACGAGGGTGACCAATGCCCAGGCGCAAGCGCCAGAAATCCGGTGTCCCAAAGGCGGACTGGATGTCGCGCAGACCGTTATGCCCAGCGTGTCCCCCCCCTTTTTTCATCTTCACCTGACCGGGCAGCAAATCCAGTTCGTCATGCAGGACCAGCACCTGTTCGGGCTTAAGCTTGTAGAAACGCATCAAGGCACCGGCGGCTTGCCCGGACTTGTTCATGAAGGTAATGGGTTTGGCGATGATGACGTTTTCACCTTCGAAACGCGCTTTGGCCACCCAGGAGAAAAAGGACTTTTCCAGGTTGAACGTTGCATGCAGATCATCGGCCAACTGGTCTGCCAACCAAAAGCCCGCGTTGTGGCGGGTGGTTTCGTACTCAGGGCCAGGATTCCCCAGGCCAACAATCAAACGGATAGGCTCAGACATGAATGTTTTCGCAGAAAGCGCCTGCTCCGGCAAAGGCGCAGGCACAAATAACAAACCCCCGCCAGCATACGCTGACAGGGGTTGATTCGCCAAGCTGCAAGCCGACCGAAGCCGGCTGGCAATCTTGATTACTCGGCGCTTTCTTCTGTTGCTTCCGAAGCAGCAGCACCACCGCCAACTGGCAAAGCAGCAGCCAGCAGAGGGTTGGTGTCGTTACCAGCGTAAGTCACGCCACGTGGCAGCTTGATGCTGTCCAGGTGCACGTTGGCGTTGGCAGTCATGCCGCTCAGGTCCACAGTGATGGACGCAGGCAGGTTGGCTGGCAAGCAGGTGATTTCCAGCTCGGTCAGGATGTGGCTGATAACTTGGCTGCTCAGCTTGACGGCTGGGGACACATCGCCACCTTCAAAGTTCAGAGGAACTTTGGTGGTGATGGCTTGCGAAGCCAGAACGCGTTGGAAGTCAACGTGCAGAACTTGCTGCTTGTAGGGGTGCCACTGAACCGAACGCAACAGCACTTTTTCAGCTTTACCGTCCAGTTCCATCGTCAGGATGGAAGCGTGGAAGGCTTCTTTGCGCAGGTTGTGGTAAGTCTCGTTATGATCCAGAGAGATCACGACGGGCTGTTCTTCGCCACCGTAAACAATAGCAGGAACTCGGCCAGCGTGACGCAGGCGGCGGCTCGCACTCGTACCTTGTACATCACGCGACGTAGCGGTGAATTTCATGGAAAACTCCAATTTGCAGGGTCATGGACCACTGCGAAAAAACGGTAGTTGCCTACCTAGTTGACGTGCGCCGCGACCAGCGCACGCTAAAAAACTTAGTCAGTGAACAAGGAGCTGACGGACTCGGCGTTCGAGATACGCAAGATGGTCTCGCCCAACAGCGCTGCACAGGACAGCTGGCGAATCTTGCTGCACTCGCGGGCCTTGGCGGACAAAGGAATGGTGTCCGTGACAACCAGCTCGTTCAACTGGGAATGCGTAATACGTTCAATGGCCTCGCCCGAGAGCACAGGGTGGGTACAGTAGGCGTAAACCGCCTTGGCACCGCGCTCTTTCAGAGCTTCAGCCGCCTTGCACAGCGTGCCGGCCGTATCCACCATGTCGTCCATCAGGATGCAGGTGCGTCCGTTGACGTCACCAATGATGTTCATGACTTCGGATACGTTGGCACGTGGGCGACGCTTGTCGATAATGGCCAGATCCACTTCCAGTTGCTTGGCCAATGCACGTGCGCGCACCACACCGCCGATGTCAGGCGAGACAACCACCATGTCCTGGTAGTTACAGCGCCAGATATCGCCCAGCAAAATGGGGGAAGCGTAGATATTGTCGACAGGGATATCAAAGAAACCCTGGATTTGGTCAGCGTGCAGATCCATCATCATGACGCGATCAACACCGACCACTTGCAGCATATTGGCTACGACCTTGGCAGAGATCGACACACGCGCCGAACGGGGGCGTCGATCCTGACGTGCATAACCGAAATAAGGGATGGCAGCGGTGATGCGACCGGCCGAAGCGCGGCGCAAGGCATCGACCATCACCATGATTTCCATCAGATTGTCGTTGGTGGGAGCGCAGGTGGGCTGCAGAACGAAAACATCGCGACCGCGTACGTTTTCATTGATTTCAACCATGGCCTCCCCGTCGGAGAAGCGACCCACCGTCATCTTCCCCAGCGACATATCAAGGTGGTTGACGACATCGACAGCAAGGCGAGGATTAGCCGTGCCGGTGAAGATCATGAATCGGTCTTGTGCCATGATGGGAGATAGATTTTGATGCAGGAAAAGCAAAGCTGTTGATCGGGACCTCGTTAAGGTAACGACTCAACAGCTTTACATTATCGCAGGCTAGGCCTGAAAGGTGGCTGGGGAAGAAGGATTCGAACCTTCGCATGCTGGAATCAAAATCCAGTGCCTTAACCAGCTTGGCGATTCCCCAAATACTTACTTAATCCAGTAGCGTAGCGGATGATCTTGCAATCCAGAACAAACCCAAGTTTGTTCGACCAGCAATTTACCACTATTTGATTCTTCGCTACCAGAAAAATCTATTTTACTGCTATTTCGGTCAATTTCAAACTGACCTGTCTTGGCACTTTGCTTGTCTCTGCACTCAACAAACAAACAAGAACCTGAGCCTGTTATTCTAGCATTTAATTTTAAACTTTGCAAACCCTGTTTCAAAACTTTTAAATCAGGATAAAGATTAAATGCTACTGATTCCAGGTTGTTTCTGCCAAAGTAAGGATTGTTGTCCTTGGCTTGCCAGAATTTTTCTTGCCAATCAGTAAAGAACGTTATTGTGATGGGTTTCTCGTCACGTGTCAAGCATTCGGAGCTAAATATTTTCCCCGTGGATATAAATTGCGGCGGACGGATGATGATGTAGTCCCGGGGCGGCATCTGAATGGCTTGCAGTTGTTCCCCTACCCCTTGCGCAAATGCAGCCTGTCCGAATACAAAAACCGGCACATCGGCGCCCAGGGGCAAGCCAATATCCATCAAGGCCTGACGGCTCAGGCCCAGGTTCCATAAACGATTCAGGGCAATCAAGGTGGTGGCCGCATCGCTGGAGCCGCCGCCCATCCCCGCTCCCGAAGGAATATTCTTGATACAAGAGATGTCTACGCCTTGCCGAGCGCCGGTCGCTTGTTGCAGGGCACGAGCGGCTTTGATCACCAGATCCTGCTCCGGCTCCACATCGCTCAAGGTACTGTGTGCCCGATGGATCTGCCCATCGCTACGTGGTACGAAGCTCAGGTAATCATTCAGGTCCACAAAACGAAAAGCAGTTTGCAAGAAATGGTAGCCGTCCTCACGACGACCCGTAACGTGCAAAAACAGATTGATCTTGGCCGGAGCCGGGACGTTGTAGAGCGCCATTACACAAACCTGCTCGGGACTTTACTGATCCACGACCAAGCGCACGCTGATGGAGCGGTTGGCTTCATGACGATTCAATTGCAGCAGGCGCGGGCCTTGTTCGTCGTAACGCGAGAGCGTCACACGCCAGCCGGACTGCTCGAAACTGCTTAGCTTTTGCTGGTCATCCCGGCGTTCGCTTTGAACCGGGGCACTACCGGTGCGGCCATGCAGCCAGTCACGCAAGCCTGCAACAGGAACAGGACTGCCCAAGACCTGTTCAACCAGGGCATCGGGATGGGAGGCGATTTCCTGACTACCGTCTGTGCGTTCCAGAATGGCGCGCCCCGGTAACACCCAGACTCGCGCCAAGGTATTACCCAAAGGATTGCTCAAATCCAGCATCAGCTTTTGGCCGTCGTCGCGCCAGGAAAAGCCACCCTGCACGGCTTCGACCTGCGAACTGGAATGAGTCACGCTCAGCGCAAAACGGCCTGAACGAGACAAGGCGCTTGCCTCTTGCGACGCATCCGTAACGCTGCCAAGGTCAGATTTGGGCGGTGTCGCACAAGCACTGAGCAAAGCAACCAGGGCCAAAGCCCCTGCTCGGGTCCAAGCCCGCTGTTTCAAGATACTCACGGCAGCGGTACTCCCAGACGCTTGATGGTTTCTGTCAGTGTTCGGTTTTCGGGGTCTTTGCTCAAGCCAGCCCGAAAGACCAGCATGGCATCATCACGACGGCCTTTGACCCACAGCACTTCACCCAAGTGGGCGGCAACGTCCGCTTCAGGCAGGCGCTCGTAGGAACGCTGCAAGTATTCCAGCGCGGCTTGCAGATCGCCAACACGGAACAGATACCAGCCCACGCTGTCCAGAATATAAGGATTGTCCGGCTCCAGCTCCATGGCGCGTTCCAGCAAATCCTGGGCCTCGTCCAGACGGCGATTCTGATCCGCATAGGTGTAGCCCAAGGCGTTATACGCATTGGCATGGTCCGGGCGCAGCTCAATAACACGACGCATCAAGGTTTCAAACTTGTCGTGCTTGGCGCGCTGCTCGTACAACATGGCCAGGTTGTATTTGATCTCGGCACTATCGGGCAACTCACGGTCCGCCCGCTCCAGCACTTCCAGAGCCTGGTCGGTACGACCGCTGTCTTGGTAGATAGAAGAATACGTCAAAGCCACAACGACCTGTTCGCTCATGTCGCGTGGCCGGGAGTTTTCAAGGGTACGACGTGCTTGCGGCAGATTGCCTTGGCGAGCCTGCAGGACGGCTTTATGAATCTGGGCCTGGAAACGCAGCGCGGGCTCTTCAATCAAGTCCAGCTGGCGAATGGCTTCGTTCATATCGCCCTGAGCTTCAGCAATTTGCACCAAGGACAAGCGGGCTTCAGAAATACTGGCCAAAGCCGTATTGACGGCGTCGTTCAAGGACTGGCGGCGCTGCTGCTGGACCGCAATGTATTGCTCCAGCAATTTACGGGCCTGGTCAAACTCCTGGGCACGAATATGAATTTCGGCCTGGGTGTAGAGCAGATCAAAATCTTCAGGATTGGCGCGTTGCAAGGCGCTGACGATGGATTGGGCTTCGTCGAACTGCTGGCGCTCTACCAGCCGGTTGGCCAGCAGCAGTTGCAACTTGCGGCTATCCGGATTGGCTCGCACAAAGGTACGTGCACTTTGCAAGGCAGCCGAAGGATCAATCTTGATACCGTATTCCAGCACGCGCTGCGCGGCGGCTTCGGAATGCGGGTCCAGCTTCAGGGCTTCCCGTGCTTCGCGCTCGGCCCGGCTCATATCCCCGGCGCTCCAGGCGGTATCCGCCAAGGCCAGACGGGCAATGGGCAAGGAGCGCACGGGTTGCTGCAAGGCCTTGTCCAGCACTTCCAGCGCCAAACGGCGATCCACCATCTTGCTGACCATGCTCATGGCTTGGACCACGGCCTGCTCTTTATCCTGGGCGCGAGAGATACGCAGCCACAAGGCATCGGCCAAGCCTTCGGTCTGACCGCTGGAGGCTTCCAGGGCCAGAGCCGTTGCTTTAGCTTCGGGATCATTCGGGGCCAGCAAGGCCCATTCTTTAGCGGCACGCAGCGCACGACCCAAATCACGGTCGGCCATGGCGTATTGAAAGGCGTTTTGAGCCAGGCGAGGATCGCTGGTGTCACGCGCCAAAGACAGGAAAGTCTGGCTGGCAACGTCGTATTCACCACGCGAAGCAGCCACTTCGGCAACCAGAATGCGATACAGAATGTCCGAAGTCAGGCTGACCAAAGGCAATTGCCCGCTGCGCAAACGAATCTTGTCAGCAGGCGGCTCCGCCTTGAGTATGGGAAGTGAGGGTTGGGCTTGCACCGAAACCGCTGCAAGCAACGACATCAGGCCCAGCTTTAGTGCTAAGGTCAGAGCATTCATCCAGAAAAACCCGTGCCCTGATACGCGCGACAAAACGCCCGATGGCACAATAAAGGAATCAGATTTGTTGATGGTATCACCCCCCCATGCCTGAACTGCCAGAAGTTGAAACAACTCGTCGCGGAATTGCGACGGTTATCCAGGGAAAAAATGTCCAACAATTCCTGGTTCACGAGCCCCGTCTGCGCTGGCCCGTGCCTGCCTCTTTGCCGCAATGGATTGAAGGCCAGGCCGTCCAGAATTGCACGCGTCGAGGCAAATACTTGTTGTTGCATTTTGAACAAGGCGTCCAGATCATCCATTTAGGAATGTCCGGCTCCCTGCGTCGTGTGGATCTGGATGAAGAACGCCGCAAGCATGACCATGCGGAATGGATCTTTGATGAGGCCCGCTTCCTGCTGCACGACCCACGACGATTTGGTGCGATATTATGGCACGCCCATAGGGACGGCCCTCTGGAAAACCACCTTTTACTACGTACTTTAGGCGTAGAACCTTTCGATCCCCTGTTCACCCCCGAGTATCTGCACCGACATCTGCAAGGGCGGCGCGTCGCCATCAAACAGGCCCTGCTGGGCGGCAAGATTGTGGTGGGAGTAGGCAATATCTACGCTTCCGAATCCTTGTTCCTGGCCGGTATTCACCCCGAACTGCCCGCCGGTGAAGTTTCCTTGCATCGCTGCGAAAAACTGCACTCGGCCATCTTGAGCACCTTGCAATCCGCCCTGGACTCCGGGGGCAGCACCTTGCGCGATTACGTCAATGCCAGTGGTGAACCGGGCGCTTACTTCGACATTCACGCCAATGTATATGAGCGTGCCGGCAAACCCTGCCCACGCTGCCAACAGCCTATCAAACGGATAGTCCAAGGCCAACGCGCGACCTATTACTGCTCGCGCTGCCAGCGCCGCTAAACCCTCCCCCTTTTTTCTGACAGCGTCTGATGCCGGTTCCGGCAGGCAGGCGCTCGTCTGCTTTTTTTCCAACTAAGCCTACCCTATTCAGGTATTCACCTATATCTAACTGATTCGCCATAAACTAATCTGACACCATCCCTATCGACTGTGGAGTCATTTTCATGAGCAAGTCCTTCGCCTCGCATAACGACCTGGAAGACAAAGTCGTTGCCTTTGAAAAACTGTCCGACAACGCCTACGCCTACACGGCTGAAGGTGATCCCAACACGGGCATCATCATTGGTGACGAGGCCATTATGGTGATCGACACCCAGGCCACGCCGGTCATGGCTGAAGACGTGATTCGCCGCATCCGCGAAGTCAGCGACAAACCGATCAAGTATGTCTTGCTGTCGCACTACCACGCCGTGCGCGTGCTGGGTGCCTCGGCCTACAACGCCCAGGAAATCCTGGCCAGCCGCGACACCTACGACCTGATCGTGGAACGTGGCGAGCAGGACAAAGCCAGCGAAATCGGCCGTTTCCCCCGCCTGTTCCGCAACGCCGAATCCATTCCTCCCGGCCTGACCTGGCCCACCATGACCTTTGAAGGTCATATGACGGTGGACCTGGGCAATCTGGAAGTACACCTGATGCAAGTGGGTCGTGGCCACACCAAGGGCGACACCATCGCCTGGCTACCCAAGCAGAAAATCCTGTTCGCCGGTGACCTGGTGGAATACCAATCCACCCCGTACGCAGGCGACTGCTACTTTCGCGAATGGCCCCGCACACTGGACCGTCTGGGAGACTTCAAAGCTGAACAAATGGTTCCTGGCCGTGGCCCGGCACTGAAAAACGCCACCGAAGTGCGTCAGGCCCTGGCTGGCACACGCGCGTTTCTGACAGACCTGTACTCCAGCGTGCAGCAAGGCGCAGCCGCCGGTAAAGATCTGAAGACCATTTACCGCGAAACCTACGATTTCATGAAGCCTCGCTACGCAGACTGGGTCATTTTTGATCACTGCATGCCCTTTGACGTGTCCCGTGCCTACGACGAAGTCAACGGCCACGAAGACCCACGCATCTGGACCGCCGAACGCGATCTGGAGATGTGGAAACAACTCGAAGGTCAGTAAGACGCAAGGCCAGGGAGAAAGAAAATGGGAGACATTAATTACCAGACCCTGGAGCTGACGCAAGCGCCCCCACCGGCTACCCATGCCCGCCACCCCGTTGTGGTGGTGGGTGCCGGCCCGGTGGGGCTGACCATGGCCCTGGATCTGGCGGCCAAAGGCCACCGGGTCGTGATTCTGGACGACGACACCACACTGTCCAAAGGATCGCGGGCCATTTGCTTTGCCAAACGCACTCTGGATATCTGGGACCGATTGGGCGTGGGCTCGCGCATGATGGACAAGGGCGTGTCCTGGAATGTGGGCAAGGTTTTTTTCCGCAACCAGGAAGTCTGGAGCTTCAATTTGCGGCCCGAAGAAGGCCACCAGCGCCCCGCCTTTATCAATTTGCAGCAGTATTACTGCGAAGGTTATCTCTACGAAGCAGTCTGCGCTCAGCCCCTGATCGAACTGCGTTCCGGCCATAAAGTGCTAAACGTGGTGAATCAGGCAGAAGGCGTGCATCTGGACGTAGAAACGCAGCAAGGCAATTACACCCTGGAAGCAGAATGGCTGCTGGCCTGCGACGGCTCGCGCTCGGCCATTCGCCGTGCCTTGGGTGAAAGCAGCAGCGGACGCGTATTCAAGGACCGTTTCCTGATTGCAGACGTGCGCATGCAAGCCGACTTCCCCGCCGAGCGCTGGTTCTGGTTTGACCCACCCTTCCACCCCAATCAATCTGTCTTGCTGCACAGCCAGCCGGACAACGTCTGGCGTATCGACTTTCAATTAGGCTGGGATGCCGACCCGGTTGAAGCCGTCAAACCAGAAAACGTGCTGCCCCGCATTCGAGCCCTCCTGGGTGCCGACGCCCCCTTTGAATTGGAATGGGTCAGCATTTACACCTTTGCCTGCGAGCGCATGGAGCGCTTTCGCCATGGCCGTATTCTGTTTGCCGGAGACTCGGCCCACCGTGTCTCGCCTTTTGGCGCACGCGGCGCCAACAGCGGTATCCAGGACGCCGACAACCTGGCCTGGAAGCTGAATCTGGTTCTGAATGCCCAGGCTCCCGACAGCCTGCTGGACAGCTACAGCCATGAACGTGAATTGGCTGCAGACGAGAACATTCGCCATTCCAGCCGTTCAACAGATTTCATCACGCCTAAAAGCGAAGTCAGCCGCCTGTTCCGTGATGCGGCCCTGATTCTGGCGCGTCGCCACGCCTTTGCCCGTGTACTGGTCAATAGCGGCCGCCTGTCCTTGCCCAGCGCCTACCCAGACAGCCCCTTGAATACGGCTGACACACACGAGTTCTCCGCCACGGCCACACCGCTAGGAGCCTGCGTCCCCGATGCACCTATAGAACAAAACGGTCAGCAAGGCTGGTGGCTGGGTCAATTGGGCAGCGGCTTCACCCTGCTGGAATTTGGCGAAGGCCAGGCCAGCCAGTCTGAAGTGGTAGACGAACTGGTCGCCCAAGGTCTCTTGACCCGCCTGCGTGTCTGGCCCGCTGGCACCAGCGCTACCCAGGCCCAGGGAGGCATCATTGACAGCCAGGATATGCTGCGCCAGCGTTACGACGCCCAACCCGGTTCCTGCTATCTGATTCGCCCCGATCAACACCTGTGCGCCCGCTGGCGTCATCTGGATGGGCAAGCTGTCCAGGCTGCCTTGCACAAAGCCTGTGGCCATTTCCTGGAGAATGCTTCATGTCTACACTGAATACCGATACCCCCCTGGAACGGGCTGACGATTTCTACCAAATGTTGATCGATGCCCACCAAGGCCTGAGCACAGCACAAAGTCATGCCATGAATGCCGCTTTGGTGCTGTTGCTGTGCAATCATGTCGGCTCGCTGGATGTGATCAAGCAAGCCTTGGACGCCGCCCGCCAGACCTGCCTGGAGCAGGCTGCCTGAATCTGGAGACCCCTAATGAGCTCTTTGAATTATCAGATTGGTTTTGGTAACGCTTTTGCCACCGAGGCTCTGCCCGGCGCGCTGCCACTGGGACGCAACTCGCCGCAGCGTTGCCCTTATGGGCTGTATGCCGAGCAGTTGTCCGGCACGGCCTTTACCGCGCCACGCGCCGATAACCGCCGCTCCTGGCTGTACCGCATTCGCCCCAGCGCCAAGCAAGGAGCATTTACGGCATTTGAAGGCGCTCCCCACTGGAACGAAGACTTTGGACAAGGCCCGGCCAACCCCAATCGCCTGCGCTGGAGCCCGCTGAATCTGCCCGGCAAGCCGACCGATTTTCTGGCTGGTGTCCATACCTGGGCAGGCAATGGCAGCAGCGACTCGCAAAGCGGCGTTGCCATCCATCTGTACGCCATCAACCAGTCCATGGGGCGGCGCGTGTTCTACAACGCCGACGCCGAAATGATGTTCGTGCCTGAACAGGGCCGCCTGCGTCTGGTCAGCGAATTGGGCATCATGGAAATCGAGCCTTGCGAGATTGCCGTCATGCCGCGTGGCGTGCGCTTCAAGGTAGAGTTGCTGGACGATGTGGCCCGTGGTTACTTGCTGGAAAACTTCGGCGCCCCTCTGCGTTTGCCCGAACTGGGTCCGATCGGCTCTAACGGCCTGGCCAATGCCCGTGACTTCAAAACGCCGGTAGCCTGGTACGAAGATGTCAGCGAGCCTCATGAGTTGGTCACCAAATTCACAGGCGGCTTCTGGGTTGCGCAACTGACGCACTCGCCGCTGGACGTCGTGGCCTGGCATGGCACGCACGCCCCCTACAAATACGATTTACGCGACTTCAATGTGATCGGCTCGATCAGCTACGATCACCCCGATCCCTGCATTTTCAGTGTATTGACCTCGCCCTCCGACACCCCCGGCACGGCCAACCTGGACTTTGCGATTTTCCCGCCACGCATTCTGGCCATGGAAAACACCTTCCGCCCACCGTGGTTCCACCGTAACTTCGCCAGCGAATTCATGGGCCTGATCCAGGGTGTGTACGATGCCAAGGCCGATGGCTTTGCACCCGGCGGCTCCAGCCTGCACAATTGCATGAGCCCGCATGGCCCCGATGCCAACACCTTTGACAAGGCCAGCAGTGCGGACTTGAGCAAGGCAGACTATCTGCGCGGTACCATGGCCTTTATGTTCGAGACCCGCAAAGTCATCCGCCCCTCGCCACAGGCCTTGCAAAGCGAAAGCCTGCAAGCCAATTACGATGCCGTCTGGGACGGACTGGAAAAACACTTCTCTACGGAACAAAAGGCATGACCCGACCTTATCTGAATGACACTCACGACCCCAAGCTGCAAAGCTGGGTGCCCGGCGCCAACGAGGCCGATAACGGTTTCCCCATCCAGAACCTGCCCTTTGCCGTGGCCCGTCGCCGTGACAGTCAGGAAGACTTCCGCGTCATGGTGGCTATCGGCCCTTACGCGCTGGACCTGGGCCTGCTGGCCTGCGATACCCCCTGGCACGGCAAAGCCGCCGACGCCCTGGCCGCTTGCGTCAAACCTGCACTGAACGGCCTGATGGCCTTGGGCCAGGAATACTGGAGCGCGCTGCGTGCCGCCTTGTCACATGACTTGCGCCAAGGCTCCTCAGCTGAGTCGCGCCTGCGCCCCATGCTGATCGAGCGCAGCAAGCTGGAATACGCCCTGCCCGCCCAAATTGGGGACTACACCGACTTCTATATTTCCGTGCACCACGCAACGGCGGTAGGCAAACAGTTCCGCCCTGATGCGCCCTTGCTGCCCAACTACAAGTGGGTACCCATTGGCTACCACGGCCGTGCCTCCAGCATCGGTGTGTCCGGCCAGCAATTCCCACGACCCGTCGGCCAGACCCGCCCACCCGAAGGGCAAGAGCAGCCCAACTTTGGTCCTTGCCAACGCCTGGACTTCGAACTGGAAATGGGCATTCTGATTGGCAAAGGCAACGAAGCCGGTCGCCGTATCCCTATCGCTCAGGCAGACGAGCACGTTTTTGGCCTGTGCCTGTTCAATGACTGGTCGGCGCGCGATCTGCAAGCCTGGGAATACCAGCCTCTGGGCCCCTTCCTGGCCAAGAACTTTGCCTCGACGATCTCCCCCTGGGTAGTGACGCTGGAAGCCCTGGCTCCCTTCCGTCGCCCCTTCAGCCGCCCCGAGTCCGATCCCCAGCCTCTGCCTTATTTGCAGGATCAGGCCAACCAGGACAGTGGCGTTCTGGACGTGGAACTGGAGGTGTACCTGAGCACCGAGCAGTCTCGCCAGCAAAAGAAAGACCCCGCTTTGCTCTCGCGCAGCAACTTCAAGGAAGCGTATTGGACTGTGGCCCAATTGGTCGCCCATCACAGCGTCAACGGCTGCAATCTGCAAACTGGAGACCTGCTGGGCACCGGCACCTTATCCGGCCCGGCCAAGGGTCAGGAAGGCTCCTTGCTGGAAATGAACCAGGGCGGCAAAAACCCCATCGACCTGCCTTGGGGCGAACAGCGTAAATTCCTGGAAGATCAGGACGAGATCATTTTGAAAGGCCTGTGCCGTCAAGATGGCTACCCGACCCTGTCTTTTGGTGAATGTGCCGGTCGAGTATTGCCTGCCGTGCCTTAAATTCAAGACACCTTTGTAAACGACACCCCGCAGCCGGTATCTGGCTTCGGGGTGTTTTTACGTAAAGCTTTATCGAAACAGGCTCGCAAAAACAAAAAAGGGACTTGAAGTCCCCTTTCTGCAAACTCGGAGAGCCCTAGGCAGGCAATTGCTTATGTCTGGCCCAAGACCAGAGGATATAAAACAGAACGCAGCCATACAGCCCCAGAACAGCGCCTGAAGCCAGCACCTGGCTAAGAAAATGGTAGCCCTGCATGATGCGTAGAAAGCCGAACAGCAAACCGGCGCTGATACCCAGCACAAAGCCCCCGGCGGCCAGTTTGCGGCAGCCTGTCATGACGCCCACAAAGAACAGGGACAGGAGCACAAAGCCGGATGCGGCATGAGCACTGGGCAAGGCATTGCCTGCTTCAGCCCAGGAGTGCGCCCAGAAGTAGGTGGGCATGGATTCTGTACCGCCAAACATGGCCAGATTAAAGGGCCTTGGCATGGCAGTCAGATGTTTCAGTACGCCTACCATTAAAGGACCACTACCCATGAAGAAAGCCGCCCCCGCCCAAGCCAGTTGGCGGCGGGAGCCCTTGGGCTGCCGCCAGGCCACGATCGTCCATACCACTGCGCCGCCAAAGGGAACGAACCACACCAGCCTGCGCCCGAACAAATCGACAAAAGGCTGCAATCGCCAGGAAAAGTCCTGGATTTGTGGGTCATAGAAATAGGCACTGAGTGACAGGTCCGTTGCTGAACCCATCGTCACTGCCGCAACGATTCCCAAAACAGTAAAAAAAACGGCACTGGCAACGATATAAGGACGAAAAAACATCTACACACCAAGTAGCTTCAATCAGTCGGGCAATACTTTACCGGGGTTCATGATCCCCAAAGGATCCAGCGCCGTCTTGATCTGCTTCATCAAGGCCAGGGAAACCGGGTCTTTATAACGGGGCAGCAGTTGGCGCTTGAGCTGGCCTACGCCATGTTCGGCACTGATGGAGCCATGGAAACGGTGCACGCTGTCATGGACCACCGCATAGATCTCGTCCTGACGCTTCAGCAGCTCTTCCTCCGTGAAGGCCGTGCCGCGCGCGACGTTGTAGTGCAGGTTGCCATCACCCAAATGCCCGAATGTCACGTTCTCCAGACCCGGGAAGGCTTCTTGCAAAGCCTTGTCCGTCTCGTGCACGAATTGGGACATCACGGACACAGGGATGGACACATCATGCTTGATGCTTTTCCCATAGGCTTTCTCTGCCAGTGGAATGCTTTCACGCAAATGCCAGAGCGCCTTGCTTTGTGCGATGGTCTCGGCGATAACGGCATCTTGCACCAGATCTTGCTCCAGAGCCTGGCCGATCACGCTTTCAAAACGCTCGCGGGCATGCTCCAGGCTTTCGCTATCAGACAGCTCCAGCAAGGCATACCAGGCTGCTTTTTCAGCCGGGCCCTGGAAAGGCATACGTTGATCGGGATAGCAATGCAGCACGGCTTGCAGACAATTGCCTGCAATCAGCTCAAAGCCGGTCAAGGACGCCGCCAGCCCCTGGCGCGCCAATGCCAGCACCTGAACGGCATCTTCAATCGTATTCAATGCCAGCAAGGCGGTGCACGCTGCTACAGGCTGGGGATAGAGCTTGATGGTCGCGGCGGTGATGATACCCAGGGTGCCTTCGCTACCAATAAACAGGTTGCGCAGGTCGTAACCGGTATTGTCTTTGCGCAGCCCAAGCAGCCCATGCAGAATTTCACCTTGGGCAGTCACCACTTCCAATCCCAGGGTCAGGTCACGAGCATTGCCGTAACGCAAAACCTGTGTACCGCCTGCATTGGTGGCCAGATTGCCGCCAATCGTGCAGCTGCCTTCTGCGGCCAGACTCAAGGGGAACAGACGCTGATGATCGCGGGCGGCCTGCTGCACATTTTGCAAAATGCAGCCTGCTTCCACCACCATGGTGTCGTTATCGGTATCCACGCTGCGAATCTTGTTCAGGCGCTCCAAAGACAGCACCAGCGCAGTGGCGCTGTTGTCCGGCGTTGCGCCCCCGCACAAACCGGTATTGCCGCCTTGAGGGACGATGGGCACGCGGTGCTGCGCGCATAGACGCACAACCTGGGCCACTTCTTCTGTCGTTGCAGGCCGGGCCACCGCCAAGGCAGTACCGGTATAGCGTCCACGCCAATCCTCCAGGTACTGCTGCATGGATTGTCCTGTCAGCACATGTTGCTGACCAATACGCTGTTCAAGTTCGTTCAGAAAAGTCATGACCCAAGCCACTCAAGAAAAACAATCAGGCGCTCTTGCTGTCGCGCTACAGCTCTTAATGGTAACTCACGAAAGCCGGTGGCATTCGCGCTAAACTTCATTCTTTGTGTATTCGTTCAGGACGCGACAGTGACCCACATTCCCGCTCTACCGACCGCTGTATTCAAAGCCTACGATATTCGGGGCACCGTTCCCGAGCAACTAAATCCCGACTTCGCCTACCAATTAGGTCTGGCCCTGGCGGCCTTGGCCCGTGAACAAAGCGTGCAAACCCTGGTAGTGGGTTACGACGGCCGCCACAGCAGCCCTGCTCTGTCTCGTGCCCTTCAACAAGGGATCCAGGCAGGCGGAATCAACACAGTCGATCTGGGTATGGTTCCTACTCCCGTCGTCTATTTTGCGGCCAATGTACTGGAAACCGGCTCGGGCGTAGCCATCACAGGTAGCCATAATCCGTCCAACTACAACGGCTTCAAGATGATGATGGCCGGCAAGACCTTGCACGGCCAGGATATCCAGGGTCTGATGAAACGCATGCAAGCCGGTATTGAGCCTGCGGCTCAAGCAGGCACCGGCGAGAAAAAGGACTTGCTGGACCAGTACGTCAGCACCATCGCCGAACGTGTCAAACTGGCCCGTCCCATGAAAATTGCCCTGGACTGCGGCAACGGCGTGGGTGGCGTCGTGGCTGCTCGCCTGTTCAAGGCCCTAGGTTGCGAAGTGGACATGCTGTTTGAAGATGTAGACGGCAGCTTCCCCAATCACCACCCGGACCCGGCCGAGCCGCACAACCTGCAAGACCTGATCACCCATGTTCAAAACACGGACTGCGAAGTGGGTCTGGCCTTTGACGGTGATGCCGACCGCCTGGGTGTGGTGACTCGAACGGGTCAGATCATCTGGCCTGATCGTCAGTTGATTCTGTACGCGCGCGATATTTTGCAGCGCGAACCTGGCTCCAAGATTATTTTTGACGTGAAATGCAGCCGCCACGTCGCTCTGGAAATTGCCAAGGCCGGGGGTGAGCCCTTGATGTGGCAAACCGGCCATTCGCTGATCAAGGCCAAACTGGCCGAAACGGGTGCCCCTTTAGCTGGCGAAATGAGCGGCCACGTGTTCTTCAAGGAAGGCTGGTACGGCTTTGATGATGGCTTGTACACAGGCGCACGTCTGCTGGCGATTCTCTCGCGCGGTGACAACCCGACGGCAGAGTTGGAAACCTTGCCGCAAGACCTGTCCACACCGGAACTGAAACTGCCGCTGGCCGAAGGCGAGCCTCATGCCTTGATTGCCCGCCTGCAAAAAGAAGGCCGTTTCCCCAGTTCCAATCAGCTCAACACGATTGATGGTGTACGTGCCGAGTACCCGGACGGCTTCGGTCTGGCTCGCGCCTCCAATACCACTCCAGTGATTGTGCTGCGTTTTGAGGCCCAGTCCCAAGAGGCGCTGGATCGGATCCAGGGAGAATTCCGGGCGGCACTGCTGGCTTTGAAGCCGGATGCAGCATTGCCTTTCTAAGGCCGTGGAAGTTCACTCATACCCAGATCCCTGCTCGCTGGTCTCTAGTCTCTAGTCTCTAGTCTCTAGTCTCTAGTCTCTAGTCTCTAGTCTCTAGTCTCTAGTCTCCAGCGCAGTATAAAAATGCCTCCACGCGGCAACTTTGGCTTGCTGTCCCCCAAGGGGGCACTTTTTACCGGGACGACTAGCCTTGGGGCAGCACAGCGATAAAAAAAGAGCTGCACTGCCTCTGAAACCTTGGATTCAACCCCAAGTCACAGCAAGCAGTTCAGCCCGTTTTTTATGCCTTGGCCCAAGCCCCAGGCAGTCAAAGCCTTAACGGCTCAAATACTGATACAGATCCAGATGAGCCTCACTGATGCGGCCTATATCAAAAGCCTCTTCAGCCAGACGGCGGCTTTCCGCCCCCATGGCTTGCCGCTTGGCCGTATCTTCACCCAAGTCCATCACAGCCGCCGCCAATGCCTGCGCATTACGCACTGGCACCAGCACACCGGTCACGTCAGGTTCGATGGCATCACGGCAACCGGGTACGTCAGTCGTGACCACCGCCCGCCCACAAGCAGCGGCTTCTACCAAGGACTTAGGCAGGCCCTCACGGTAGGATGGCAGCACGGCAATGTGTGATTGAGCGTAAAGCTGCGCAATATCGCTACGTTCGCCCAGACACTCCACCACGCCCTGCTTTTGCCAGCTCTGCCACTCCTGATCGCTGATACTGGCCGGATTACCGGGGTCGGGACTGCCAGCCAGTACCCATTTAACCGGGCTACCTTGAGCAGCGCTGATGCGTGCAGCTTCAACAAACTCACGCACACCTTTATCTACCAGCAGGCGCGATACCATCAGGGCAACGGGCGGGCCTTCGGGCTCTGGCAAAGCCTGAAACTGATTCAAGTCCACGCCTGAGCCACGAATCAGGACGCACTGATCGCGTTTGACAACACGGTCTTCCAGCAAGACATCACGGTCATTGCTGTTCTGGAAAATCACACGGCTATTCGGATGTCCCAAGGCAATGCGGTAAAGCTGCAGGGCAATCCAGCGCACCGGATCAAAGGACTTGTCGCGCTTGGTAAATACATAGCCCAGCCCGGATACAGCGGCCAGAAAACCAGGCACACCGGCCAGTCGCGCTGCAATCCCGCCATACAGAACCGGCTTGATGGTGACCGCATGCACCAGCTCGGGACGCTCACGGCGAAACAAGCGCCATAGAGCCCAAATGGTGTGCAGCTCTTGCAATGGGTTGGTCCCGCTGCGTGTCATGGGCAAAGCATGGTGATGCAGGCCGTGACGCTCGATCTCGGCAACCGCCGGGCCGTCCATGGTGGCGACATGCACGTCATAACCCTCACGTTGAGCGGCTTGCGCCAAAGGCAAACGATGCGACAGGAAAAAAGCGGGGTTATTGACCACGAACATCAGCATGCGCGTTTTCTTGCTGGTTTCGTCCGTCAAGGCACTCAAGGCCTGACGGCTGCGCTTGCGCTTGGGGGGATACTGCGCCGTCAAGGTCTTCCAGGCCTGCGTGTAATTCTTGACCATGCCTTCCAGGGAGAACAGGCGGGCAACCCGTTCACGCGCATGCTCATGACGAGCCTGCCAGGAAGGTGCACCCAGTTCATCAACCGCGCTATTGATCGCGCCTGCCAAGGCTTCAGCATTGCTGAGGGGTACAATCCAGCCCTCATTACCGACGATCAAGGCAGCATCACCCACATCGGTGACCACATTGGACACCCCCGCAGCCATTGCTTCGCAGACCACGTTGGGAAAGCCTTCTGCCGAGCTGGACAAGACATGCACGTCCAGCGCATTCATCAGGCGAGGGACATCGCTGCGTCGTCCCATCAGGATGACGCTCTCGCGCAACTGATGCTGATCCAGCAAGCGCATCAAGGTTTCGTTATTACTGTCCATGCCATCGCCAATCAAAAGGCAACGCAAGCCCGGATGACGGTGCAGGCTGCGAGCTAAGGCGGCCAGCAGATTGGGATGATCTTTAAGCGGATTCCAGCGGGCCACACTGCCAATGACAGGCGTATCCAGTGACAGGCCCAATTCTTCGCGCACTTCTTCACGTGCCTGCGGGTCAGGATGCCAACGGCTTAGATCGTAGCCATTGGGAATCACTTTCATGATGTCTGCACGATAACCCCACTGCTTGTGACGTCGGGCGGCATTTTCTGCGCAGGACACAATCAAATTGGGAATAAAGCGTGACAGGCGGGCGCACAGCCAGGCCACCATACGAGCTTTCGGGCTGCCTTGATACAGATTCGCGCCGGAATTACGAATACCCCAGGACACAGCCGGAATCCCGACCAGTCGCGCAGCGGCACCACCGATCAGATCGGAGTGATACATCCAGGTCTGCACCACATCGGGCTGCAAATCGCGCAGCAAGCGCGTCAGCGATCGCAGACCTTTCAAAAAGCCCAGCGGCGAGTGCATGTGCAGGCAGTACAAAGGAATGTCTGCAGCCCGCAATTGCGGCCCGAAAACGTCTTCCTCGCCCAGAGAAATCACAATATGTTCGGTATCTTGACCGGGTGCTGTCACCAAGCGGAACAAGACTGTTTCTGCCCCACCCTGCCCCAGTCCCGCAATAATATGCACGACTCGCAAGGGCGGCGTTACTTTCTCCAGCTTGTCATCCACGGCGTCTGTGTCCTGATTGAACGACCTTGGCTGCATTGCACTCATGCTTTGGCTCCCTCTTCGATACCGCCACGGGCGGCCTGAAAGACCTGGTCCCAGTTAAGCAAAACCTGCTCTAGTTCATAACGCTGACGCACCGCTGCAGCGGCACGACGGCCCAAGACGCCCCGAAAGACGCCATCCCCCATCAGCTCGGCCAGGGCGGCAGTCAAGGCACCTTCATCCCCTACCGGCACCAGCAGGGCATCCTTGCCATCGGAACTGATTTCGCGTGGGCCGCTGGGGCAATCAACCGTCACGGCGGGCAGGCCCATGGCCATGGCTTCCAGCAACACGTTCGGAAAACCCTCTACTTCCGAAGTCATGACAAAGGCATGGGAGCGCGCCATTTCCTGCCAGGGCTCAGCGGTTTTGCCGGCCAGTTCGATACGATCGCCCGCACCGGACATGGCAATCTGCTGCACCAATTGGGCTCGCTGCGGGCCATCGCCCCAGATTTTCAATTTCCATTCCGGATGCTCGGCGGCCAGGCCTGCAAATACGCGGATCAAGACATCAAAACGTTTGGAGGGCACCAGACGCCCCATGGCCATCAAGGTGCAGTGACGGTTCTCCTCCACCCGCACCTCGCGCTGCACGGCATTCAAGGCCTGCGGCAAGGGGTTGGGAACCACCATGACCTGCCTCATGCCCGGCACCATGGCCTGGAACGCCGCCACACTGGCTCGGGTTTGCACAGTCACTACCTGCGCCTTGGGGTACAGACGGCGGCGCAGGCTTTGCAGCAGCTTGCCTGCGCTGCTGCTAAAGGCCGGGTTGGTGCGTTCACCCACCACAATAGGGACGCCCATGCCGCCCAGCCCCAGCAACACATTGATATTCACATTGGTCAGAAAAGACACGATGACATCAGGCTGTTTTTCATGCACCAGCTTGCGCATGGCGCGCAGCTTGGCCAAGGGTTTGGGCAACCAGCTACCGCGCATGCGATGGGCCAGCCACACTAGCTCCACCTTGGAGTCAATAGGGTAAAAGGCGCTGCCTCCTCCACTATAAGTAGGCACCAGGGTGACCTGATCGCCCCGCAAACCCCAGGCATTGGCCAGGGTAGACGCGACGCGCTCGGCGCCGCCTGCGTTCAGGGAGCTGACGAAAAACAGAATATTCACTGGGCCTCCGTGGGCTCATCGACCGGGTAGCTTGGGCCTGCTGGCACGAAGCAAAGCGCCATTTTAAGGCCGACGCAAGCACTGTTCCAACACTTGCTGCCATAGCGCCAGAACTCGGGCCGAGGAAAAACGATCGCGCACATCCGTGGCGCGGCGCGCCAATCGCTGGCGCTTGTCGTCGTTGGACATCAGGTCGGATAAATGGGCTGCCAGGGCTTCCACGTCTTCAATCGGGCGTACCAAGACGCCGTCGATATTGGCGCGGATAATCTCGCGCGGGCCGGTATCGCAATCAAAGGCAACCGCAGTCAAACCGCTGGCCATGGCTTCCAGCAGGCTGTTGGACAAGCCTTCCATGCGGGAGCTGAGTACATACAGATCTGACTGCTCGTACCAGTCCGCCATATTGCCGACGCGGCCGGGAAGCTGAATCCGCTCTTGCAGCTCCAACTCTTCAATTCGTGCTTCCAGAGGAGCACGCTGCTCGCCTTCGCCCAGAATCACCAAGTCCCAGTCCGGGAAATAGTTGGACAACATGGCAAAGGATTCGATCAGGGTGTCAAACCCTTTAACCGGGTGCAGTCGCCCCACAGCCAGCAAACGTTTGCGGCCTTCTGGCAGTTCGGGCACCGGCACGACAGGCTCGGCACTATCCATAGGCCAGCGTACGGCATTAGGAATTACCTGAACCTGGCTGCCGGGCACATGCTCGCGCAACCAGTCTGCAGTACCAGCAGTCAGCGCGATCACGGCATGAGCTTGCGGATAGGTACGCAAACGGGCTTTTTGCCAGAAAGAGGACAAGGACTGGGAGGGCGGATGCGTATGCTCGGTAGCAATCACCTTGCAGGGCAAGCCTTTGGCGGCAGAAATGGCCAGTACCGAGGAAGTGGTCATCATGCCCAGAACCACATCGGGTTTGGTCTTGCGTATCAGGGATCGCACCCGGCTCACGCGCCGCCAGTTCTTCCACAAGGCATCCAGGCGGCCACGACTGCTGCCTGCCGTTCCCAGCACGTGGCGCTCTACGCCCTCTGCTACGGTATACGCGTCTTTGTCACGGCCGGCCTGCGTCACCAGAGACACTCGATAGCCGCGTGCCACCCAGGCTGCGCTTAAATCGACGGCGACACGTTCTGCCCCGCCCCCACCCAAAGAGTGGATAAGCAGCATGATATGAGGGCGAACTCCCGAATGACTGTGCACGTTTTCCTATTCCTGCGAACCAGACGCGAAGGCACTGGCTGGCCTCAAGGCCAAGATGAAATAACAAGTGAAAGAAGCCGCATACATCAGGCTGGTCGCCAGCATGATGCCCGACGGGCCCATGCGAGCCGCCAGAATCGGGTTCAGGGCCGCTTTCACCAGAAAATTGATCACGGCAATAATTGCCATGGATTTATAACGGTTCTGACTGGCCAGCAACTGCACCAGAATCAGCACCCCAAAATAAAAGGGCAGTTGCACCAGCCCCCAGCTAAACACCTGGGCGACCGTGGCCGTATCCTGCGCCGTGAACGCACCACGCTCAAACAGCAGGGCCACTCCCCAAGGCGCCAGCAGAACACCAATCGCGGCGGCAACTCCACCGGCCAGCAACATCATGACCGACCACTTCAAGGCCATGGAGCGAGCACGGGCGTTATCGCCTCGGCTTTGAATATCCGCCAGCACAGGCAAAGCGGCCCGACCGACAGAAGCAGCGCCAACACCCAGAACCAACGCCAGCAAGCGAGTGGCATAACCCAAGGTCGCATTGGCATTAGCCCCCAGATTGGCCGCCGTATATTGGTCAATAGGACCGACAAAACTCATGGCAACCTGCCCCACCAGCATGATGGTGGCAGCCTTGAGCAGATCCGGCCATTGCTCCGCGCGCAGGCTGATCGTGGGGCGAGCCCAGATCTGATCGGCCCGCGAGGCCAGAATCATCAACCACACGGCCTGGATCGTCATGCCCAGCAAGGTGCCCCACAACAAGGGACCAATACCGGCATTCCCGCCCGCTGCCAGTACCCAGATCAGGATGACAAAGGCCGGGACACTTTCCAGCAAGGTATTGATATGGCGCTCATGCGCCCGCAAGCGCGCGGCGCTCAGGCCAATCATCAGCGTCAGCACTGCCGCAGGCGCAAAGGCAAACAGCAGTTCCCGGCTCATTTCATGGACGGCGGGGCTTAGCCCTTGCCCAGTCCATTGCAGCACCCAGGGCCAGCTAATCCAGATCAAGGCCCCCAGCACGCAACCCAGCACAATGCACCAGGCCTTGAGTTCACCCAGAAAACGGCTGCGCGCAGCCGGTTCCAGGCGATGCAAGCGCACCAGAACCGGAATCAGCACAACAGACATGGAGCCGACGATCGTCACTGGCAGCCAGTTGGCCATGACCATCGTGAACTGATAGGCATCGACTACATCGCTCACACCATAGCGATACGCCACCGCCATTTCTTTGAAAGCGCCCGCTGCCTTGCCCAGCAATAGAAAAAACGCCACCCGCATCGCCCCCAGGGCGATGCGACGGTGGTCGTCATGCAGACTAGACAGACGTGCTTTCAGGCCGGCCCAGATCAACTCAGAAACGCCACGTACCAGGGCATGGCCGTATTCAGGCCCTGCAAAATCGTGTGAGTCGGCTCGTAACCCAGTTGTGTACGGGCTTTGGAGATATCCGCTTGGGAATGCAACACATCGCCAGCACGGAAATCGGCGTAGATGGGCTGCTTGGTGTAGTTCACACCATTGGTGCTCAGGGTCTGCTTCAGGTGCTCGAACAGCTCGTTCAGGCTGGTGCGGGCATTGACGGCCACGTTATAAACCTCGGCAACAGCAGGCTTTTGCTGCACGGCGGCCAGGATATTCATTTGAATAACGTTGTCGATAAAGCAGAAATCGCGGCTGGTCTGCCCGTCCCCATTGATTTGCACGTCCTGGTTCTGGATCATGGCCGACACCCATTTGGGAATCACCGCGGCGTATGCACCGTTAGGGTCCTGACGCTTGCCAAACACGTTGAAGTAACGCAGGCCTACGCTGGAGAAGCCGTAGGCACGGGCAAACACGTCCGCATACAGCTCGTTCACGAACTTGGTGACGGCGTAGGGGGACAGTGGGCGACCAATCGTGTCTTCCACCTTGGGCAAACCGGGGTGGTCGCCGTAGGTGGAACTGGAAGCCGCATAAACAAAGGCTTTAACCTGTTCGTCACGCGCGGCCACCATCATGTTCAAGGCACCATTCACGTTGACTTCGTTGGAGGTCAGCGGATCGTTCAAGGAACGCGGCACCGAACCCAACGCCGCCTGGTGCAGCACATAGTCCACACCCTTGACGGCTTCGCGACAGGTATCCAGGCTGCGAATGTCGCCTTCAATAAAACGAAAACGGGCCCAGCGCTCGGCCCCAACCTGATCGCGCACTTCGTCCAGATTGTATTGATGGCCAGTTGCAAAGTTATCCAGACCGACCACCTGCTGATCCATTTTCAGCAGGGCTTCCAGCAGGTTGGACCCGATAAAGCCGGCGCAACCCGTAACCAGCCAGGTTTTTGGCTGATTACGCAGTTGCTGGCTCGCCTGTTCGAATGCAGAGCTCATAATGCTTTCCAAAATTAAAGGCGCAGATCGGACTGTTCGCGATCAAACACATACTTCAAGTCGTAGAGCACATGCTCGGGCTTGCCCCATTGGCGCACGCCGTCCACGCCCAGCTCCTTGAACTGCTTGTGAGCCACGGCCACGATGACCCCGTCGTACTCGCCCGCCTTGGGAGTCTCGACAGGCGTAATGCCGTATTCGTGCTGCGCTTCTTTGGGATCAACCCAGGGGTCGTACACGTCTACATGAACATCGTATTGCTTGAGTTCATGCACGATATCGACAATACGGGTGTTACGCAGATCCGGGCAGTTTTCCTTGAAGGCCAGACCCAGCAGCAGAACGCGCGAACCTTGCACCTGAATGCGGCGCTTGGTCATGGCTTTAACCAGCTGGGACGCCACGTAACCACCCATGGAGTCGTTCAGGCGACGGCCAGCCAGAATGATTTCGGGGTGGTAACCGATAGCTTGTGCCTTGTGGGTCAGGTAGTAGGGGTCCACGCCAATGCAGTGACCACCCACCAGACCGGGACGGAAAGGCAGGAAGTTCCACTTGGTGCCCGCCGCTTCCAGCACGTCCAGGGTATCAATCCCCAGACGGTTGAAAATCAGGGCCAGTTCGTTGATCAGGGCGATATTCACGTCGCGCTGGGTGTTCTCGATCACCTTGGCCGCTTCAGCCACACGAATGGAGCTGGCCTTGAATGTGCCCACCACAATGATCTCGCGGTACAGGGCATCTACCAGCTCAGCTACTTCAGGCGTCGAGCCGGAAGTGACTTTCTTGATGGTGGAGACGCGGTGTTCCTTGTCGCCCGGATTGATACGCTCCGGGCTGTAGCCGGCGTAGAAATCTTCGTTGAAGCGCAGACCCGACACTTGCTCCAGCACGGGCACGCACACTTCTTCGGTAGCACCTGGGTAAACCGTGGACTCGTAAACCACGATGTCACCACGCTTGAGCACTTTACCGATGGTCTCGGACGCACGAACCAGCGGCGTCAGATCGGGCTGCTTGAATTCATCAATAGGCGTGGGCACGGTCACGATGAAGACATTGGCCTGTGCCAGTTCATCCGCCTCGCAGGAGTAGCTCAGGCCACTGGCCTCGGCCAGCTCTGCGCTCTCGACCTCCAACGTGCGGTCTACCCCTTCCTTGAGTTCGGCGACGCGACGCGCGTTAATGTCAAAACCAATAACGGAACGCTTTTTGCCAAACTCTACTGCCAAAGGCAAACCGACATATCCCAAGCCGATAACGGCCAGTTTCACATTCTCAAGTTGCAACTTCATTCTCCAGTTAGCGCTATGCGCAAGGAATAATCTTGAACGCCTGCCAGTCTCAATCCCGGTCTACGCGCCGCCGTACCGACGGCAGCAGCAACCAGGAGGGGCGACGCCACGAAACCAGACGGGAATAGAGCCAGATATACACCAGTGAGAAGGCCAACATGCTGGCGCACAAAGCCCAGGTATTGTCCCACCAGATCGTGGCCGGAACCAAACCGATCAAGGCCAGAACCCACAGGTAAGGCGAGGTCATGGCATTACAGAACGCGGGCAAGGCCCCACCGCTGTCACGACTGAACGTGGAGCGCACCAGACGGCGGAACACCAGTTGATGCAGGTGCAGCGCATCCGGTTGATCCACAGGTACACCCCGTTTGAAACGGCGGCGCCAGATCGAAAACATGGTTTCGAAAACAGGATAAAACAGCACGGCCAAGGCGTAGAACGGCGACACACTGGGGTTGCGCACCACCAGCTGTACAGCCAGCTCAGCCAGCATGAAGCCCAGGAAATACGCCCCGCCATCGCCCAGAAAGACCCGTCCGAAAGGAAAGTTCCACACCAGAAAACCCAGGGTGGCCGAGGCCAGCGAGGCCGCAATCAGGAAAATCGGGATGTCCTGCACCTGCAGGGCCACCAGAGCCAGGGACAGAGCCATCAAGGTGGCGATCATGCCCGCCAGGCCGTTCATCCCGTCAATAATATTCAGTGCATGAGTACAGCCGCCCACGGCAATCATGGTAAAGAGCAGCGAAATGGGCCAGAAGCCCAGAACCCAGTCGGCCCAGCTCACCCCAACGCGCGACACTCCACCCAGCAGCCACCAGGCAATCGCTGCCGACAGGAAAGCGGCCAGCAAACGTTTCAGAGAACCCACGTCCTTGGTGATGTCCTCGACCAGGCCCGCCACAAAAACCGGCATGGCAGCCAGAAACAAGACCGGCCACAGCCAGGTCAGTGTCATGTTGCTGGGACCCAGCACCAGCAAGCCGGCCAAACTGCCTGCCACCACCGCCAGCCCTCCCACACGCGGGGTAGGACGAGAATGGGACGCTTGGGGTTTACTAAGGTCGCTGTCCCCGGTCAAACGGCCGTGCCAACGCTCGGAGGCCACAATAAGCCCGCCGACCATAAAAGCCACGACACAGATATACAACCAGGTAAAGGATTCCCCCATCTGAGGTAAAGACACCGCGAAACACCCTGCAAGGTTAGGAACTACATCATTATCAACCTGCCTTCCGGCTTGTGTCCGTGACTAGTCGCTTTAAATGCAACAATTTTCGTCAAGTTCCGTATCACTTTCGTGTAGGCAGGAGTAGCACGCTAATTTGCCCGAGCGCGAGCCCGAAAGCAAGTATTTTGCGGGATTGGGGCTCAGGAATCGGGTTGCGGCAACGGTTCTGTCGAGGCCAGCTGATTACCGCATTCGGTCAGCAGACGCCGCAACCAGCGATGGCTGGGCGAATGCCGGTTACGTTCATGCCAGAGCTGATAAAAGCGCATGGGCGGAAACTCCAGCGGGGCCTCCAGAATCGCCAGGGGCAATAGTCGACAATAAAACTCGGCGAAATGACGCGAAGTCGTAAAAATCAGGTCTGTATTCTGTAGCAAATACGGTGCTGCCGAAAAGGACTGCACCGCCACGCTTTCATCACGCTGAATACGTAAGGTCGCCAAGGTTGTATCGATGACACCGCGCTGGTTGATGGAATACGGCATGGGCACCACATGGCGCGCCCGCACGTAATCATCCATGGTCAGCCCCTTGCGAGCCAAGGGGTGCGTTGCCGCTACCAGGCAGACAATCTGATCTTCCAGCAGCACGGACAGATGCATGCGATCGGGCGGTTCGGGCCAGTTCCCAATGACCATATCCAGGTCGCCTTCCGCCAAAGAACGCTCAAAATCAAAGCTGGCATCCAGAGAATGCAGATTCAAGCGTGCCCCCGGTGCCTCGCGACGCATGCGCTCGACCACTCCGCCAATAAAGACAGGCGCCAGATAATCTGGCGCTCCGATATGAAACTCACTGCGACTTACCTGAGGGTCGAAACTGTCGGGTGCATTAACCATACAGTCGATCTCGGCCAGGGCTCCTTTAGCGTGGGCCAGCAGGCCAATGGCGCGCTCGGTAGGCACCATGCCCCCTTTTTCGCGCACCAGCAAAGGATCGCCAATAATGTCACGCAAGCGTCGTAAGGCCGCACTGATAGCAGGCTGCGACTGGTTCATTTTGAACGCGGTACGCGAGACGCTGCGCTCGGTAACGAGTAAGCAAAATACCCTCAAGAGATAGGTATCAAGCGGGTTATCCCCACGTCGGGCGGCCATCTTATTCTCTCCTTCTTACGCTTTTTTCCAGCATGATAATGACATACATGCACAATACGAGATGGCATATATCATTTATACGCCTAATTCTATTTTATTTATAAACAGAAAACTTAAACTGGTCCCATATAAGAAAATCATAGCCCACAGGCGGTGGTTTATAAGGGTTTGAATAAATCAAACATACCGTGTAAACGCCCACCCACTACCCTTGATAAAACGGCCTCCAGGCCTGGTCCTGGAGCCGCCTCGGCTCGCACTATTTACGCTTAGATAATCGGACTGACACATGACTACTCAAACCCTTACCACCACACAGGCGCTCACCGAACTCTCCAGCCTGGATCAGAGCCAATTTGTGGACAAGCTCGAAGGTATTTTTGAACACTCCCCCTGGGTCCCTGAGCGTAGCTGGAACCAGCGTCCCTTTGAAAGCGTGGATCAGTTGCACGCCTGCATGGTGCAAGTGGTCCAAGAAGCATCGCACGAAGAACAGAAGAACCTGATCTGTGCTCACCCCGAGCTGGCTGGTAAAGAAGCCGAGCAAGGGACACTGACCACCGCATCGACAGGCGAACAACGTGGCGCCGGCCTGGATCAGTGTTCGGCCGAAGAGCTGGCCCGTCTGCGTGGCCTGAATGCCCAATACCGTGAGCGCTTCGGTTTTCCCTTCGTGATTGCCGTCAAGGGTTTGAGCCGTTACCAAATCATGGATACAGTAGAAGCTCGTCTGAACAACAGTGCTGAAACCGAGTTTCAAGCTTGTCTGACTGAAATCGGCAAGATTGCCCGTTTCCGTCTGGATGCGCTGCTGGGCTGATTTTGCTGCCTGCCGGGTCTTGTTGACCCATCCAGTTCACGGGGTAGCGCCAGCCTGCGGGCACGCTGCCCTTTGTTTCCTCTGACCCTTCGTGGCGCGGCTGCTTTCAGCCCCACGCGGGTCTGCCCTACCAAGGACCTCTGCCATGACAATCACATTGAAGTTGGAAACCCTGACAGCCGAAGCCTTCGCCCCCTTTGGTGATGTCATCGAGGCCTCCGACACGGTTCAGCACTTCACCATCAATGAAGGCAATACCGAGCGCTACCACGACCTGGCCAAGATCGAGCCGGGTGCAGACGGCCACGCGATTGTGTCCATTTTCCGTGGTCAGCCACGCACCCTGCCCTTTACCGTGGAAATGATGGAACGCCACCCCAAAGGTAGCCAGGCCTTCATTCCGCAGTCCGGCCAACCGTATCTGGTGATTGTGGCCCCTGCTGGCCCGACTCCCAAGGCAAGCGATCTACGCCTGTTCCTGGCCCGTGGCGACCAGGGCGTGAACTACGCAACTGGCGTTTGGCACCACCCCTTGATGGCACTGAATCAAGTGGCCGACTTCATCGTGATTGATCGCAAAGGTCCCGGCGACAACTGCGATGTGATTCAGCTGGAAGAAAAAGCCATCATTGCTGAACTGGAAACCACAGCAGCGTGAGCCAGTCCTGTCCCATCACGCCGGACATAGCGGCCATTTACGCCCATCGTCCGGCCGATATTGATCCTGAGCACTGGCGTGCCCGTGTCAATCTGGCCGCCGCCTACCGGCTGGCGGCCCGCCAGGGCTGGGACGATATCATCTACACCCATATTTCCCTGCGCCTGCCCGGCCACGACGACACTTTCCTGATCAATCCCTTCGGTTTGCGCTTTGATGAAATCTGCGCTTCCAATCTGCTCTTGATTGATACCCAGGGCCAGGTTGTGGACGGCACAGGCCGTCGTGCCAACCCCAGCGGTTTTGCCATTCACGGCGCCGTTCACCGCGCCCGAGCGGATGCACACTGTGTCATCCACTTACATACAGATGCCTCGATTGCCGTCTCGGCTCTGTCCTGTGGACTGCTGCCTCTATCGCAACACGCCATGCGGTTCTGGCAGGATATTGGCTATCACGACTATGCCGGTCTGGCCTTCCCGCCCCAGGAGCAAGAGGCCCTGCTCAAGCAATTAGGCTCCTATCCCGCTCTGCTCTTGCGCAATCACGGCGCCCTGACCTGTGGCCGTACTGTTGCCGAGGCTTATGTCCTGATGGATGCCTTGGAGCGCGCCTGTCGCATTCAGCTCTCGGCCATGGCTGCCAGCCCGCAACTGCACCTGCCCCCAACGGATGTGCTGGATTTGACACATCGCCAGCTTTTACCTGGGGATGAGCCAGAGGGCTTGTTAGAATGGCCAGCCTTGCTGCGCAAGCTCTATCAGAGCGAGCCGGATTTTTGCCGCTAAGACCCTTTCCACCCCTACGGAGCTTTTATGCCTTCTATTAACGTACAACTATTCGACGGCCGTCCCGTGGAAATCAAGCGTGAGCTCGCCCAGGCCCTGACTAAAGAAGCCTGTCGCGTGCTTGGCTGTACCCCGGAGGCCGTCGATGTGGTCTTTACCGACGTCAAACGCGAGGACTGGGCCACGGCCGGCGTCCTGTGGTCGGACAAATAACTCAGACCCATGAAAAAGCGGCCACAGGGCCGCTTTTTTTATATCTTTCAGTACCTTAACGGCTCTTCAAACATAAATCAAACGGTAGTTTGGAGGCTGCTAACATAGATTTCCAGGACGGACTAGGTGGGCAATACCCCTAGCACTGAAAAATGCATGAAAAAAGCAGGAATCTGCTAGGGCGTGGCCTGAACACAGGCCCCATCTACAGGGCTTATATCCTTTCCCCCCTGTCAGCATCAGCCTGCCATACGCTTTTACGTATTCTACTTATCAAGCCGTACTGCCTTCCAGTGATACGGCCCATCCGATAACTTTATGCTTACGCGGCCCAGGCATCGGCTGCGCATAACGTATTAATAAGGAGACCCGGATGTCCGCCAACCCAGAAGTGTCCACACCTGCTGCTTGTGACGGTGTAGACGAACGCCTACCAACGGGGCGCCTGGCAACCCTTGGTTTGCAACACGTCATGGTGATGTACGCGGGCGCAGTTGCTGTCCCCCTGATCATTGGTGCGGCCTTGGGCCTGTCCAAGGAACAGATCGCATTCCTGATTAATGCCGACCTGCTGTGCTGTGGCCTGATCACCATCATCCAGGCTCGTGGCCTGGGTATGTTCGGTATCAAACTGCCCGTCATGATGGGCGTGTCCTTTGCAGCGGTCAGCCCCATGATCGCCATTGGCCTGGATCCGCAACTGGGCCTGCCCGGTATTTTCGGCGCCACCATTCTGGCCGGTATCTTCAGTATTCTGATTGCTCCGGTATTTAGCCGTCTGATGGGCCTGTTCCCCCCGGTCGTGACCGGCATCATCATTACCGTGATTGGCGTGACGCTGATGCGCGTGGGTCTGAACTGGATCGGCGGCGGCTCCCCTACTATTACTGACGCCGCCACCGGCCTGTCCATCCCCAACCCCGAATACGGCTCGCTGGAAAACCTGGGCATTGCCCTGATGGTGCTGACTGTGATCCTGCTGATCACCAAGTTTGCACGCGGTTTCCTGGCAAACGTGGCAGTGCTGATTGGCCTGCTGGTCGGTTTCTTTGTCTCTTTGGCCATGGGTCGCATCACCTTTGAAGGTCTGGATCAGACCAGCTGGTTTGCGGTGGTGACTCCATTCCACTTTGGCGTGCCTACTTTCAGCTGGGCCCTGCTGGGCGCAGCGGCAGTCCTGTCCCTGATCATGGTGGTGATCATGGTTGAGTCTCTGGGCATGTTCCTGGCATTGGGCTCCATCTGCGGCCGTCCTACCGACCGAGAAGCGCTGGTGCGCGGTCTGCGTACCGACGGTCTGGGTACCCTGGTGGGCGGCATCATGAACACCTTCCCGCACAGCTCGTTCTCGCAAAACGTGGGCCTGGTCAGCGTGACCGGCGTGCGCAGCCGCTGGGTATGTGTCATGGGGGGTGCCTTCCTGATCATGCTGGGCCTGTTCCCCAAAATGGCTTTCATTGTGGCCTCCATCCCCAACTACGTTCTGGGCGGTGCTGGCATTGTGATGTTCGGCATGGTGGCCGCTACCGGCATCAAGATCCTGATGTCAGCCAACCTGAACCGCAACCCTTACAACCCCTATATCGTGGCCATCAGCCTGGGCTTTGGCATGATTCCCCTGGTTGCCGAGCACCTGCTGGACAAGATGCCCCCTGCTCTGGCTCCCTTGCTGCATAGCGGAATCTTGCTGGCTGCCGTATCTGCCATCTTGTTGAACCTGTTTTTCAACGGCATGGAAAAATACGCCGACCAAGGTCACACCGTTGAATCCACCGCTGCTACCCAGGCCCGCAAACAGGCCGCCGCTCAAAAAGCGACTGAAGACAGCGGCAATCACCTGGCCTCGCAAAACGGCTAAGCCCCTTTTTGATCAGCCGCCCTGCCTGAAATGGGCGGCTGTTCAAATTCCTGCAGTACCTTCATAAAAGTATCGACTGTCCATAATTAATCTAAGCAAGGTCAGTAACACCCACTCAAAGAAAACTAAGGCCGCAGGCCGTAAGGGACATCAGATCCCAAGGACCTGCTTGCGCTCAAACAAAGAGGAGACACCATGAAAAAGCTACATTCTGCTCGCTGGGCATGCGCCCTGCTGGCCGCCCCACTGCTGTCCAGCCCCGCCTTGGCAGCCGACTGGAGCGACACCTTTTTAGGCTACCGCTTCAGCACGCAATACACCGAGCCGATGAACGATCGGACTATCCAGAAGCACATCCTGAGCCTGACACACGTTAACGGCTACAGCCTGGGCCAGAACTTCTTTAACCTGGATATTCTGCAGTCGGATCGCTACGACCCGTCCAGCGGCAATGGCAGCAATGGCGCCACCGAGTTCTACGCCACCTACCGTCACCAGCTCTCCATGGGCAAGGTATTCGACAAGGATCTGAGCTTTGGTCCCGTGAAAGATGTGGCCATTACTGCAGGCTTTGACCTGAACACCAAGAACACTGCCTTTGCACCTCGCAAACGCCTGCTGGTGCTGGGCCCGACCTTCAAATTCGATGTCCCCCGAGGTTTTGTGGACCTGAGCCTGATGGTGGGTAAGGAATGGAACCACTGCGGTCTGGGTGCTCCCGCCTGCCCGGACAGTCGCAGCTCCTTCCACACCCAGTTTCTGGCCAGCCTGAACTGGAACCTGCCCTTCGATGTGGGTTCGGTCCCGCTGAAGTTCCAGGGCTTTGCCAACTACGCAGGCCCCAAGGGTGACGACTACGCGGGCATCAGCACCAAGTCTGAAGTGCTGGTCCGTACCTCCCTGATGGCTGACGTGGGTAAAGTGGCCTTCGACAAGAAGAACACCCTGTGGGTGGGTATTGGCTACGAGTACTGGTACAACAAGTTCGGTAATCGCTATATGGCGAACGGCAACCTGAAGCCTGGCATCAAAACCAGCGCCCCCACCGTACAAGTGGAATGGCACTTCTAAGCGCCATGCAGCATAAAAAAAAACCGCTTTTCGAAGCGGTTTTTTTTATTCAGAAGACCAAAGCAGTTAGAACTGCACCTCGCCGTCCCAATAACCCGGGGTGTTGTAGATGGCTCGCAAATAGTCGATAAAACGTCGCACTTTGGCTGGCAGATAACGCTGTTGCTGATACACCGCCTGGATGTCGTAGCTGGGAATCTCGAACTCATTCAGCACCGTCACCAGCTCGCCTCGCTTGAGTTCTGGCTGAATTTCCCAGGTGGAGCGCCAGCCAATCCCCCAACCTTGCTTGACCCAATTAAAGAGCAATTCACCGTCATTGCAGTCCAGATCACCATCAACCCGTACCGCCAAAGGACGACCATCCCGCAAGAAGGTCCAGCCGCGTTGCTGCCCACCCTGCAAGTTAAAGGCCAGGCAGTTATGACGAGCCAGATCTTCCGGTACGCGCGGCACCCCGTGACGCTCGAAATACTCGGGCGTACCACACACCACACGCCGGTTCGGATACAGACGTACCGCCACATAGTTGGGGTCTGTGACCTCGCCAATACGCAAGGCCATGTCATAACCTTCGCGCACCAGATCCACCACGCTGTCGGTGAAGTTGAAAGACAGCTTCAGCTCGGGGTAACGCTTCTTGAAGGACAAGGCATGCGGTGCCACATGACGACGCCCAAAGGCAGCCGGAGCCGATACCACCAGGTGCCCGCGCACCACTTTACGCTGGGCGCTGATGCTGGCTTCAGCCTCTTCAAAGTCCTTCAGAATTTGTTTGCACTGCTCCAGAAACTGCTCGCCCAGATCAGTCAACGTCAGCCCGCGCGTGGACCGGTGCATCAAACGCACCCCCAGTCTCTGCTCCAAGGCATCCAGGCGCCTACCCATCACCACCGGGGTAACGCCTTCGATCACGGACGCAGCCGCAAAACTGCCTTTTTCAGCGACCAGCGCAAAACTTCGAATTTCGGTATAACGGCTCATTCAATACTCCAAGTATCGATAGAAACAATCGTACCACCATTTCTAGGCAGGGCTATCACTCCTTATTATCGAGTTGTGAATTTCGTCAAACGATGATCTAGGAGATATCAATGGCTCGAATGAGAGCAGTGGACGCCGCCGCCGCGATTTTACGTAAAGAAGGCGTGAGCACCGTATTTGGCGTGCCTGGCGCCGCAATCAACCCCTTCTACTCCGCACTGCGCAAGGAAGGTGGCTTTGATCACATTCTCGCCCGCCACGTGGAAGGCGCTTCCCACATGGCCGAAGGTTTTACCCGTGCCAATCCCGGCAATATCGGCGTATGTATCGGTACTTCCGGCCCCGCTGGCACAGACATGATCACCGGCCTGTACTCCGCATCGGCTGACTCGATCCCAATTCTGTGCATTACCGGCCAGGCCCCTCGTGCCCGCCTGTACAAGGAAGACTTCCAGGCCGTGGACATTGAATCCATTGCCAAGCCCGTGACCAAGTGGGCCGTCACCGTGCGCGAACCCGATCTGATCCCGCGCGTGTTCCAGCAGGCTTTCCACATCATGCGCTCTGGCCGTCCTGGTCCTGTGCTGATCGATATGCCTATCGACGTGCAGATGGCCGAGATCGAATTTGATCTGGATACCTACTCCCCGCTGGAAGCCTACAAGCCTGCTGCCACCCGTGCCCAGGCTGAAAAAGCCATCGAACTGCTGAACGCTTCCGAGCGTCCGCTGATCGTATCCGGTGGCGGCGTCATCAACGCCAACGCATCCGAGCTGCTGCAGGAATTTGCCGAGCTGGTCAACGTACCCGTTATCCCGACTCTGATGGGCTGGGGTACTGTGGCCGACGATCACCCATTGATGGCTGGCATGGTTGGCCTGCAAACCTCGCACCGCTACGGCAACCAGACCTTGCTGGCATCGGACTTTGTATTCGGTATCGGTAACCGCTGGGCCAACCGCCACACCGGTTCCGTAGACGTCTACACCGAAGGCCGCAAGTTCGTGCACGTGGACATTGAGCCTACGCAGATCGGCCGTGTATTTGGCCCTGATCTGGGTATTGCCTCGGACGCTGGCGCTGCACTGAAGCTGTTCATTGAAGTGGCCAAGGAGTACAAGGCTGCCGGCAAGTTGCGCGACCGCGCCGCCTGGGTAGCCGACTGCCAGAAACGCAAGGCCACCTTGCAGCGCAAGACCAATTTCGACAACGTGCCCCTGAAGCCTCAGCGCGTTTACGAAGAAATGAACCGCGCCTTTGGCCCTTCGACCACCTACGTCAGCACCATTGGCCTGTCGCAGATTGCTGCCGCCCAGTTCCTGCACGTGTACAAGCCACGTCACTGGATCAACTGCGGTCAGGCAGGCCCATTGGGCTGGACGATTCCTGCTGCACTGGGTGTGGTTGCGGCTGACCCCGGTCGCGAAGTGGTAGCCATTTCGGGCGACTACGACTTCCAGTTCATGATTGAAGAGCTGGCCGTAGGCGCACAATTCAAGCTGCCTTACCTGCACATTCTGGTCAACAACGCCTACCTGGGTCTGATCCGTCAGGCACAGCGCGGCTTTGAGATGGACTATTGTGTACAACTGGCCTTTGACAACATCAACGCCCCTGAAACCGAAGGTTATGGCGTGGATCACATCACCGTGGTGGAAGGTCTGGGTTGCAAGGCCATCCGCGTACACAAACCCGAAGACATCCAGCCCGCCATTGAACAGGCTCGCGCATGGATGAAAGAGTTCAGCGTGCCGGTTGTGATCGAACTGATCCTGGAGCGCGTCACCAACATTGCCATGGGTACCGAACTGCACAATGTGACGGAATTCGAGTCCCTGGCCGAAGCGGGTATTGACGCCCCCACCGCCATCTCGCTGATGGACTGATTGCTGATTTAAAAAACGGAGTAGCACTATGCCAAAATTTGCCGCCAACCTGACCATGCTGTTTAACGAGCACGACTTCCTGGATCGCTTCCAGGCAGCGGCCGAAGCTGGTTTCAAGGGAGTGGAGTACCTGTTCCCCTACGCCTACGACAAACAGCAGCTGGCTGACAAACTGCAACAACACGGTTTGACCCAAGTGTTGCACAACCTGCCTGCGGGCGACTGGGACGGCGGCGAGCGCGGCATTGCAATCCTGCCCGAGCGCGTGGGTGAATTCCAGGACGGCGTAGGCCGTGCCATTGAATACGCCACCGCGCTGGGCTGCAAGCAAGTCAACTGCCTGGCTGGCAAGCTGGCCGAAGGTGCAGACCGCGAACTGGCTCACAAGACCTTGGTCAGCAATCTGCAGTTTGCTGCCGCCAAGTTGAAAGACGCCGGCCTGCGCCTGCTGGTTGAACCCATCAATACCTTCGACATTCCAGGTTTCTACCTGAACCGTACCGAACAGGCCGCGGCGCTGTTGCAGGACGTGGGTTCGGACAATCTGTTCATCCAGTACGACGTCTACCACGCCCAGCGCATGGAAGGCGAGCTGGCTGCCACCATGAAAAAGCACCTGGACAAGATTGCACACATCCAGATCGCGGATAACCCAGGCCGCAACGAACCGGGCACAGGCGAGATCAACTACGCCTGGCTGTTCAAGTACATCGACAGCATTGGCTACCAGGGCTGGATCGGCGGCGAGTACAAGCCCGCCGGCGTGACCAAGGATGGCCTGGGCTGGATGACCGAACTGACTGAAGTCACCGCCTGATCGTCGAATACCTGCAGATAATTATTAGGAGATTACACAATGGCTAAAATCGGTTTTATTGGTTTGGGCATCATGGGCGCACCCATGGCCGTCAACCTGATCAAGGGTGGTCATGAGCTGTTTGCCTACACCCGTGGCGACTTCCCCAAAAGCGTGAAAGAAGCTGGTGCCACCGTTTGCGCCAACGGCACCGAAGTGACCCGTCAGGCTGACATCATCATCACGATGGTGCCCGACACCCCGCACGTGGAAGATGCTCTGTTTGGCGAAGACGGCATTGCCGCTGGCCTGACCGCTGGCAAGATCGTGGTGGACATGAGCTCCATCTCCCCCGTGGCCACCAAAGGCTTTGCCGAGCGCATCGTCAAGCTGGGTTGCGAATACCTGGACGCGCCTGTGTCCGGTGGCGAAGTCGGTGCCAAGGCTGGCTCGCTGACCATCATGGTCGGCGGCAAGCAAGAAGCCTTCGACAAGGTCAAGCCCCTGTTTGAACTGATGGGCAAGAACATCACCCTGGTCGGCGGCTACGGCGACGGTCAAATCACCAAAGTGGCCAACCAGATCATCGTGGCTCTGACCATTGAAGCCGTGGGCGAAGCCCTGTTGCTGGCCTCCAAGGCCGGTGCCGATGCGGGCAAGGTTCGTGAAGCGCTGATGGGCGGTTTCGCAAACTCCCGTATTCTGGAAGTTCACGGTGAGCGCATGGTCAAGCGCACGTTTGATCCAGGCTTCCGCATCGAACTGCACCAGAAAGACTTGAACCTGGCCCTGACCACGGCGCGCCAGCTGGGTGTAGCACTGCCCAACACCGCAACGGCCCAGGAGCTGTTCAATACCTGCGCCGCCCACGGTGGCGCCGCACAAGACCACTCCGCCATGGTCCGCGCTCTGGAAATCATGGCCAACTACGAGATTGGTCAATAAGATCGGTTCAAGGATGCTCCCGTCCGGACTGATTTTTTCCAGATATCAAGCCAGTACGACCGGGACATCCAGCAAGCGGGCTGCGGCCCGCTTTTTTTTACCGCCAAGTCCCCCCAGACAGCACAATCTTTCTCGAAGGCTGCAAGTCAAAGCGGGGAGGTGAAGGCGTGTTGTAGCGCAGTAAGATGGTTTGTTGCCGTCACTCTGCATTAGGATTGACCCATGAAGATCGAGCCACAAGACTTACTCAGCAAAATGTTTCAAGCTGCCGTCAACGCGGCTCAGCCTGAACATTGCATCCCGCCTTATCTGCCCGATGCTCCCAAAGGCCGCACCATTGTGATCGGTGCTGGCAAAGCATCGGCAGCGATGGCCCAGGCACTGGAGCGTCACTGGGACAAAGGCCCCATCAGCGGTGTTGTCGTCACCCGCTATGGCTACGGCGTGCCTTGTGATCACATCAAGATTCTGGAGGCCTCTCACCCCGTGCCGGACCAGGCCGGTGAAGACGCGGCCCGCGAAATTTTGCGCACGGTCAGCGATCTGAACGAAGACGATCTGGTTATTTGCCTGATTTCCGGTGGCGGCTCGTCTCTGCTGCCTCTTGCCGGAGAAGGCATCACCCTGGCGGACAAGCAAGCCATCAACAAAGCGCTGCTCAAATCGGGCGCTTCAATTGGTGAGATGAACACGGTACGCCGCCACTTGTCTGCCATCAAAGGTGGCCGTCTGGCAGCGGCTTGTGCCCCCGCCCGCGTCCTGAACCTGCTGATTTCCGATGTTCCCGGCGACAAGCCCATGGACATCGCTTCTGGCCCCACGGTGGCAGATCCCACCACGTGCGAGCAAGCGCTGGAAATCATTACCCGCTACGGCATCGAGATTCCAGCCGCAGCCCGTGCCCTGCTGGAGAGCGGCGATGGCGAAACCATCAAACCCGACGATCCACGCCTGGCTCATGTCACCACCCATCTGGTTGCTACACCCCAATTGGCCCTGCTGGCTGCAGCTCGTGTCGCTGAAGCCCGTGGCGTGCGTCCCGTCTTGCTGGGCGACAGCATTGAAGGCGAAGCGCGCGATGTAGGCAAAGTCATGGCTGGTATTGCCCTGAGCGTTTCCCAGCATGGCCAGCCTGCCCAGGCCCCCTGCGTATTGCTCTCGGGCGGAGAAACCACCGTGACCTTGCGCGGCCAGGGCCGTGGCGGTCGCAATGTGGAATTTCTGTTGTCCACCGCCATTGCCTTGAACGGGGCACCCGGTATCTACGGTTTGGCAGGCGATACCGACGGTGTGGATGGCCAGGAAGAAATTGCCGGAGCCTTCTGCGGTCCGGACACTTTGGAGCGTGCTTGGCAACAAGGTATACGCCCAAGGGCCAGTCTGGACAATAATGATGGTCATGGCTTCTTTGAAGCCTTGGATGACGCTTTGGTTACGGGCCCTACCCTGACCAACGTCAATGATTTCCGTGCAATTCTGGTTTTAACCCCTAGCGATTAACGCTTTTCTTTAAGGACTGGACATGAGAGACACGAAAGTACTGACCCTGGCCGATGTTAAAAAAATTGCTGCCGCTGCCGAGCAAGAAGCGCTCAAGAACAACTGGGCTGTCAGCATCGCCATTTGCGATGCAGGCGGCCACGCGCTCTGGATGCAGCGTATGGACGGCGCTCCCTTGATGAGCGCGCAGGTTGCTCCCGCCAAGGCACACACATGCGTGCTGGGCGGTGGCAAGCCCAGCAAGGTTTTTGAAGACATGGTCAACAATGGTCGCTTTGCCGCTCTGTCCATGCCCATCACGCCACTGGAAGGCGGCGAGCCGATTGTGGTGGACGGTCAAGTCATTGGTGCAGTCGGCGTGTCCGGCGTGAAAGCACCTGAAGACGCTCAGATCGCCCGCGCCGGTATCGCTGCTCTTTGAGCTATCGATCCCCCTAAGGACAACAACCCATGAAACGTCAACGTCATTCCCGCATTCTGGCTACCCTGGGTCCTGCCAGTTCTACGCCAGAACGCATTCGTGAACTGTTCGAGGCCGGCGCTGATGTGTTCCGCCTGAACTTCAGCCACGGCACACATGAAGACCACGCCGCGCGCTATCACACCATTCGTCAGATTGAAAAGGAAACCGGTCGCAGTATCGGTATTCTGATGGACCTGCAAGGGCCCAAGCTGCGCGTTGGCAAAATGCAAGATGGCCGCGTGACATTGGAAACCGGCCAGAAATTCCGCCTGGACCTGGACCCCGCCGAAGGGACCAGCCAGCGTGCCTACCTGCCTCACCCCGAAATCTTCGCTGCACTGGAAGATGGGACAGACCTGCTGCTCGATGACGGCAAGCTGCGTCTGCATGTGGACAGCTTTGGTCCGGATTTTGCAGAAACCACGGTCATGGTCGGCGGCCCGCTGTCCGACCGCAAGGGCGTGAACGTACCCGGCGTGGTACTGCCTATTTCGCCCTTGACCGAAAAAGACCTGATCGATCTGAAGTTTGGACTGGAATTGGGCGTGGATTGGGTTGCGCTGTCCTTTGTGCAACGTCCTGGCGACATCCGTGAAGCCCGCGAGCTGATCGGCGACAAGGCCTGGATCATGGCCAAGCTGGAAAAACCGCAAGCGCTGGAACACCTGGAAGAAATCGTCCAGCTGTGTGATGGCGTGATGGTGGCACGTGGCGACCTGGGCGTGGAAGTTCCACCCCAGCGCGTGCCTGTGTTGCAGCGTCAGATCGTGCGTACTGCCCGTGCGGCAGGCCGTCCGGTAGTTGTCGCCACACAGATGCTGGAATCCATGATCACCTCGCCAGTGCCCACACGTGCTGAAGCCTCCGACGTGGCTACCGCCATCTACTCGGGTGCTGACGCCGTCATGCTGTCTGCCGAATCGGCCTCGGGCCAGTTTCCGCTGGAAGCGGTGTCCATCATGGACAGCATCATCAAGGAGATCGAAAACGACCCTAGCTGGCGCACCATTCTGGAAGCCAACCACAGCACCGCCGAAGCCAGCACCGCAGACGCGATCTGCTGCGCCCTGCGTCGCGTGGCCAGCATTCTAGAACCGGCAACGAACGTGGCTTACACCACGACCGGCTTTAGCGCCTTGCGTGCCAGCCGTGAACGGCCCATCGCCCCTATCCTGGCCCTGACGCCCCGTGTGGAAACCGCACGCCGTCTGGCCTTGGCCTGGGGTGTCCATGCCGTACCCTGCGAGGACGTGAGCGATCTGGGCGAGATGATCGACCACGCTACCGATATGGCAGCGCAACATGAGTTCGCCCAGGCGGGCGACACCATCGTGATGATTGCCGGTGTTCCTTTTGGCACCAGCGGTCGCACCAACCTGCTGCATGTGGCCACGGTTCCACAGAAGTAAGTTCGCTCAACCTTGGCGATAAAAAAAGCCTTGTCCATCCACTATGATGGGCAAGGCTTTTCCTATTCAGACTGTGCAGTATTTTTTTTCATGTGAAGCCAAAACAGCGGCGGCGAGCCGCACGGGCATCAACAAGGCCAGAAGCCCCGTAAATGCTGGCCCTTCAAGACAGGACACTCACAAACAAAAGATACGGGCAAAAAAAAACCCGAGATCTAGAGATCTCGGGCAAATCCACCAAAGGAGGAGGGTGGAGGAGACAATCGTGGCAAGTTGGGCTACCAGATAAAGTATCGAGCCAGAAAGCTAAGGGTTATTACGCTTGTGCTTTTGCTTATTTCCCGCTTTCTTTTCAACATCCAATGACTAAAGTCTACCTACAAAAATGGTGCAATGCAAGATAAATACCGTGGAAAACCCTTAGACGCCCATCTTGTCGCTTTAATGCATCAATTTCCTAACGCAAATATCCTAGCAAGTATCTAGTCGTTATCCCTAGGGCAGCGAGCTTGCTCTCATTTACCACTCTTAGAGCGAGCCCACTTCCTCTTTCTGGTACTCCTCAATGGCCTGACGAGCAATACGGAAGCTGTCGACAGCGGCTGGAACGCCTGCGTAAATGCCAACCTGCAGCAACACCTCGCGGATTTTCTCCGTCGACAACCCATTACGCAACGCACCTTTGACATGCAATTTGAGTTCATGAGGGCGATTCAGCGCTGCAATCATGCCCAGATTAACCATGCTGCGCTCCGCCAGGCTCAACGTATCACGCCCCCACACATGCCCCCAGCAGTACTCCGTGACTAATTCCTGCAAGGGCTGCATGAACGCATCCGCCCGCCCAATCGCTTGATCGACATAAGCATCCCCCAACACCTGACGACGTATTTCCAGCCCTTTCTCAAACTTACTTTTGCTCATAAGGACAACCCTCCAAAAAGGCTGTATTTGATATCTAAATAATCATCAATCCCGTACTTTGAGCCTTCTCGCCCCAGCCCAGATTGCTTGATCCCGCCAAAAGGGGCCACTTCATTCGAAATAATGCCGCGATTAATACCGACCATGCCATAATCCAGCCGTTCGCTCAAACGCCAGGCCCGGCCCAGATCACGCGTGTAGCAATAGGCGGCCAAACCGAACTCCGTATCGTTTGCCATCGCCAGCGCCTGCTGCTCCGTATCAAACTTGAAGACAGCCGCCAAGGGACCAAACGTCTCATGTGTGGCCACCTCCATCTGAGCAGTGACGCCTGTCATCAAGGTAGGTTCAAAGAACCAACCTCCTCGCTCATGACGCTTCCCTCCCGTCCGTAGTTGCCCACCTTTATCCAGCACATCCTGAATCTGTGTCTGTATCTTGGCTACAGCACTTTCGTTGATCAACGGACCAATATCCACACCTGGCTGACACCCATCTCCCACCGATAGCGCTTGAACCTTGGCCTGCAACGCCGCCACAAACTCATCATGAATACCGGACTGCACCAGTAAACGATTCACACACACGCAGGTCTGGCCCGCATTGCGGAATTTAGCCACCAACGCCCCGTCTACCGCCGCATCCAGATCTGCATCGTCAAACACAATAAAGGGAGCATTGCCGCCCAGCTCCAGAGACACCTTCTTCAAGGTCTGTGCCGACTTTTCGTACAGCAACTTGCCAATGAGCGTGGAGCCGGTAAAGGTAAATTTACGAACCTGCTCACTTTGAAAAAATGCCTCACCAATCGCTTGGGCATCCCCAGTCACCACACTGAAGATGCCTGCTGGAACACCGGCCTGCTGCGCCAGATCCACTAAGGCCAGTGCGGTAAAGGGCGTCTCCAAAGCCGGCTTGACGATGCACGGGCAACCCGCCGCTAAAGCAGGACCGACTTTGCGCGTAATCATTGCCGCTGGAAAATTCCACGGCGTAATCGCCGCGACCACCCCTATGGGCTGCTTGCTGACTACAATACGGGCATCCGTATAAGGGCTGGGAATCAAATCGCCATATACACGTTTGGCCTCTTCGGCAAACCATTCAATAAAGCTGGCGGCATACACGATTTCCCCCTTGGCCTCAGCCAGAGGCTTGCCCTGCTCAGTCGTCAAGATCAAGGCCAGTTCATCGGCTTTTTCCAGCATCAAGTGATACCAACGCTTCAATACTTCCGAGCGCTCTTTAGCCGTCTTGCTTCTCCACTCAGGCCACGCCCGGACAGCCTCATCAATCGCACGTTGCGTCTCGGCCTGCCCCATATTGGGTACTGATCCAACGCACGATTGTGTCGCTGGATTGATCACTTCCCGCCGCTCACCCGTCTCAGCGTCACACCACTGCCCGCCAACAAATGCCTGTTGATGAAACAAACTCAGTTGATTCAACATCCTTTCTTTCCTTTTAAAACAGAGAATTAAACAGCTTCGGAGGCCATCCGGGCAGCCATGCTGGAACGCGCCTTGCCAACATTTAATCCGTAATACAGTAAAGCGCTGGCTGCCAGGCCAATCATCCAGGACACATCCACCCCACCGAGCACATCCCACCAAACTCCCTCGAACAACTCATTTTTCAGGAAAGGAAGTTGCACCAGAATGCCAAAAAAATAAGCACACAGAGCCTTCAAATTGAACTTGCCGTAACCCCCGCCATCCACGGCAAAAATAGCTTCAATGTCGTATCGCTTATGGTTGATCAGGTAAAAATCCAGCAAGTTGATCGCAACCCACGGTGCCAGAATAAACAGCAAGGCAAACACCGCATTGATGAAAATGCCAATGAAATTGCTGGAAGCCCACAACGCCGCCCCTGTTGAACCCAGCAGCAGGACCAGCGACAGCCCCACGCGAATCCGCTTGCTAGGCATCCACTGCCCTGCAAACGTCTGAATAAACGTAATGCACGACAGAACGGCGCCATAAAGATTCATGGCGTTATGACCGATGATGTTCAACAAAAACAGCACCATCAAAATGGAACCAAAGCCGCCCGTATAGGTTTTCACTGCCTGCATGGCATCGCTATGAAAACCAATACCCACCGCCACCATGCCAAACACAAAGGCAAAAATAGTGCCTAATGTTGAGCCCAAATACGTGTACCAGAATGGCTTTGCAATACCGATAGATTGGGGCAGGTAGCGGGAGTAATCAGAGGTATAAGGCGAAAAGCTGATTTGCCAGACAGCGCACAAGCCAAACATGGAGAACCAGCCTGTCGGGGTGAATTGCCCCTGGTTGAGCACCTGTGTATTAATATGCGGCACCATCAGAGCCATGCCAATGACCAGGGCGCCCCCCATGAACCACATACCAATCTTGTTAAAGCGGTGAATAAAGTGATAGCCCAAAATGCCAATACCGGTCGCCAATACAGCGCCCATGATGGTAGCGGTGGACAAGGGCAAAACCGGCACTACAGCATTCAAGGTCTTACCGGACAAAATAATATTGGAGACAAAAAACCCCAGGTAAATCACAGTAGTAAACAGCACGACCAACAAAGACCCGTAACGGCCAAACTGCGCACGACTTTGGATCATTTGCGGAATTCCCACCTGGGGCCCCTGGGCTGAGGACAAGGCATGGGCAATGCCACCAAAAAAATGCCCGCCACAAATCGCCAGCAAGGCACTGATCATGTCCAGTTTAAAAACCTGGATCGACATGGCACCCGTAATCACTGCCAAGGGCGCAATATTGGTACAAAACCACAAAGTGAATAAATCCTGTGGCTTGCCATGCCGGTCATCTGACGGCACATAATCGATCGAGCGGCTTTCAATCGCAAACACGCCCTGCTCTGGGTCCTGACACCCAGTTTCCAGTTGTCCCATAATTATTCTCTTAGGTGTAGTGAATCGTAGCGAGGCGTTGGCCCGCCGTGCTGCGCAAGCCAAGCCCTGAACAAGATCGTCGAAATACTGCGGTAGCTCCTTTACTTAACGCATGACGAATGGATCAGCCATCGGCTCATCCGAGGTGCGAAGCCAGACCGTTTTAGTCGTGGTGTAATCGAGCACCGCAGCCAGACCACCTTCGCGGCCGTGCCCAGATAGCCCGAACCCGCCAAACGACGCTAACGGCGAAATTGCCCGATAGGTATTGAGCCATACCACCCCCGCCCGCAAGGCTTTGGACAAACGGTGCGCACGAGTCAGTTGCGTCGTAAAGACCCCGGCTGCCAAGCCGTAGTCCGTATCATTGGCCTTGGCAATGGCGTCCTGCTCATCATGGAAAACGTCGACAGACAAAACAGGCCCGAACAATTCGATCCTCATGCTGTCTGCCTGCGGCGCCTGGCTGCAATCCAGTACCGTCGGTGCATAAAAATGGCCCACCGCTTCCAGTCGCTGACCGCCTACCAACAAGCGTGCGCCTTGAGCCAGGGAACTGGCCACCACACGCTCAATGGTGCTGATCTGGCGCACCGTGCATAAAGGCCCGTACTCCGTTGCCATATCCTGAGGATCGCCTATCCGGATCGCCTTCACTTTTTCAATCAGGCGCTCTAAAAAACGATCCTTGATACTGGCCTGCAGCAACAAGCGTGATCCGGCCACACAGCTTTGACCGCTAGCGGCAAATACCGCCGCTAACTGTGCATTGACCGCACTGTCCAGATCCGCATCGGCAAAGACCATCAACGGTGATTTGCCCCCTAGCTCCAGAGAAACCTTAGCCAGATTATTGGCACTATTGCCGACGATGCGCTGTGCGGTTTCCGGTCCGCCCGTAAACGCAATATGCGCGACTTTTGGGTGACTGCTCAACACGGCTCCGCACTCCGGCCCAAACCCAGTGATGACATTGACAACACCCGCCGGAAAACCCACCTGATCCAGCACTCGCGCAAAGGCCAACAAGGGACCAGGCGCTTCTTCCGACGCTTTGAGCACCACCGTGCAACCGGCTGCCAGCGCAGGACCAAGCTTGACGGCAGACAGAAACAACTGGCTGTTCCAGGGCACAATCGCCGCTACCACCCCCACCGGTTCACGCGTCATCCATACGTTCATATCCGGCTTATCCACGGGAATGAACTGTCCTTCGATCTTGTCCGCAACCCCGGCGTAGTATCGGTAATACTCCGCCACATAGGCGATCTGGCTGCGGGTTTCCCGAATAATCTTGCCCGTATCGACAGTTTCAATGGCTGCCAGTTCTGGCGCAGCTTGCTCCAGCAAGTCGGCCAACTTATAGAGCAACTTGCCCCGTTGGGAAGCTGTCAACTCGGCCCAGGCGGGATCATGCAAGGCACGATGCGCCGCCTCCACTGCCCGATTAACCTCATCAGAGCGGGCCTCGGGCATCTGTGCCCACCCCTGCCCACTTGCAGGATTAATACTCTCAAAGCTGGCGGCACCTGATTCGAACCGACCATCGATATACAGTTGAAATGGAGCCTTCATCGCGTATTCCTATGCAAAAGCTGGCATGACTTCATGAATCATGCGCTCCAACGACGCCTTCTTGCGTTCAAAGCTCATACCGGTATCAATCCAGAACGCATACTCGTCATAACCCATCGCTTCATAGGCTTTAAGGCGATCAATGACTTCCTGCGCCTGCCCAATGACATTGTTTTGACGCATGATTTGTGGCGAATACATGGGATGCGCCGCAATTTCCGCTTCACTTAAGGGCGCAATCAGGCCTTGTGAAATCTCACGCTCATTTTTGAACCAGGCACCAAAGTAGTTATAGAAAACATTGATTTCTTCGGCTGCCAATTGCGCATCCTGCTCACTGTCGGCCACATAGGTATGACGCAAAAGCATGATTTCCGGCTGTGGGATCTCCGAGAATTTCTGGCAGGCGGCCTTGAAATGACCCATCAGTTTTTCCACTTCTTCATCACCAAAATGCAGCGGGGTTACCTGCACATTGCAGCCGTTGGATACGGCGAACTCATGACTGTTAGGGTCTCGCGCTGCAACCCAGATCGGTGGGTGCGGCTGTTGTAAGGGCTGCGGAGCCGAAGTGGTCTTGGGAAACTGCCAGAACTCACCCTCATGGATGTAATCACCCTTCCACAAATTTTTCAGGGCAGGAATCAGTTCACGCATGCGTTGCCCTGCTCCCCACGGGTCCAGACCGGGCATCAGGCGCTCATATTCAAAGGCATAGGCTCCACGCGCAATTCCCAGCTCCAGTCGTCCATTGGTCAAGATATCCGTCATGGCGACCTCACCGGCCAGCTTGATCGGATGCCAGAATGGCGCCACAACCGTTCCCGTACCCAGCCGCACATTCTTAGTCTTGTTAGCCAGGTCAACCAAATTCAACAAGGGATTGGGTGCAATCGTAAAGTTCATGCCATGGTGCTCACCCGTCCAAATTGCATGCATGCCCCCTTCGTCAGCAATCTGGCACAACTCAATCATTTCTTCATAAAGCTGCTGATGAGTCTGTTGCTCATTGACACGCTCCATATGAATGAAAAGAGAAAAACGCATTTCAAAACTCCTGATTCAACATCTCTTTGACAACACCGGCCTCATGACTGCCTCGATACCAGCCATAGGTCTTGACCTGACTTTCACGGCGATAGCGGGCCAGCATGGCGACCTGGGCGGAGTCGGCCATTGGCCAGTCCTCCAAGGCACCCAGATCGACATAACATCCCCGCAAAGACTCGCTCAACGGCGTATTGCACAAAAAGGAAATGTATTGATGTTGATTGGCTGCGTGGTGATAGACCGCGTACACGAAACTGGCTGACGCCTCGGGCTGGACCTGGTTCAGCAAGCGATTCAAGGCCTCATCCGCTCCCTGCAGTCCGACCTCGATCGCTGGCAATGCCCATGTTTTGTCTGCGTTCTGCTCCAGCAGCACTTTATTGTCATGAACCACAATGGCATTGAGCACGACTTTAGGTCCGGCAATAACCTCGGTCGACAAGGCGGCGGGCGTGAAATAGCCGCCGCGATAATAGCCTAGGCCGGCATAACCGGCGGACTCAAAGTTCATGACCCGCCCAATCAAGATGGCATGATCGCCCGCGTCTACCACCTGATGCATGCAACAGTCGAACCAGGCGCTGCTGCCGCCCAACACGGGACTGCCATGTTCACTGAAGTGCCAGTCCAATCCGGCAAAGCGATCGGGGTTAGGGCGGGCAAAGGTATTGGAGATATCTTTTTGACTCTCAGCCAACACATTGATAGCAAAATGCCCAGTACCAGAAAAGGTCTCAAAATTACTGGACGATTTGGCAATGCTGACCAACAACAAGGCCGGGTCCAATGAGACCGATGAAAAAGAATTGGCCGTAAAGCCAACTGGTGCGCCATCGTCCGTACGCGTCGTAACCACCGTAATACCCGTCATGAAAGCACCGAAGGCCTCGCGCAGCGCTTTTTTTCTGTCTTCCATTATGTTTCCTCCTGTTGACGCTCAAGCCACAGCATAGTTGCAGCTTTGCACTGCCAGCCATCGCGTCAGGGCTTGGTTGACCTGATCAGGCGCTGTCAGGTTCACCATATGTCGTTCACACTCCAGCACCACCGCCGTCCCTTTTGCCGACAAGCTGGCCATCGTGCGCGACATCTGCGCGGTAGAGTTAGGGTCATCCGCCCCGGTCAATGCCAACACAGGGCACTGCACCTCGGACCAACGATCGGCATATAGCACATCGCCGTAAGCAAATGCGCTGTAGGCAGTGGCATAGCCTTGCAAGTCCACTTGCTCCAACCAACCTTTGACCTTGCTCACAATGGGCGCATGCGCAGGGCCGGTTTCAAACCAACGAGTCAGCGGGGTCTGCACATCCACATACCCTTCCGTCAACGACTGCGCCCGGGCAATCACCGCCTGACGTGCTGCTTGGTCACGCCGATGCACGCCATTGACCACCGCCAGTCGCCGGACTAAATCCGGACGCTCTATCGTGACCCCCGCTGCGATCAAGGCCCCCATCGAGTGACCACACAAATTAACGGGGCTCAGGGCCATGTTTTCCAGAAAATCGATCATCCAGTCCACATAATCAGCCAGCGTCGCCCCCGACATCAGGGGCGTGCTTTGACCATGCCCAGGCATATCCACCGAGATCACCTGATGCGTTGCCGCAAAGAAAGCCATCTGGGGATACCAGGCCTCGGCCTGCATGCCAACGCCGTGAATCAGCACCAAGGGCTCGCCTGCTCCTTGCTCCAGATAATGGGCAACGCGCTTATTTGACAGCAGCCGGATTTTCGACATCATGACCAAGCTCTTTCAAATCCGAGTAACGATCGCCAATACGATGATTCGGGCGCCCAGCGGTCGCGCCACCGAGCACCACGACGATTTCATCGGCCGCAGGCGCATCCGGCACAGCAAACTGCAAAGTCAGATAATGGGAGCGACGACCCTCATCATTCTTGTCCATCATCGGTACCAGAATGGGGGCATTAGCGGGACCACGGGTATTCGTGAAGGCCAGGTAAGACTTGGCTTTGACAGCGCTTCGATAAATATTGCCAAAGTGCAGCGTGTGGATCAGCGCGGAGGCATGCTCCAGCTCGCCATCCAGACCGACAACGGCGCTTTTACCAAACGCTTCGACCGCATCGCCTGAACCAATTTCATCAATGATGAGTTTGGTCAGATGCTCGCTGAGCTGCGGCGCAATGTCACGAATCTCTGGCGATAGATCCTCAACGAACCCACGACCGACCCAGGGATTACGAAGGATGGCGGCTGCCGCCACCATTTTCAAAGGACGCTCACCGGCCTTAAGGCCGTCCATATACACCGTCTCGACATGCAAAATGGTTTTTCGTATCAGGCTCATTCCACAACCTTCTTGAAGATATAAATAAATAAACGAAGCGCCATTATGGTGTACCATCTTATGGTATACCAAGTAGGGAATACCCGTATAATAGATCGATATCATTGCGTCTACCTTCATCACCAGCGGAATACGCTACGATGTAGCCACTTTATTTATTCAGTTTTTTTCATCATGAATCTGAAGATTGAGCATCCTCCGGCCACGTTGCGTGAACTTTGCCAAGCAAAACTTCGCAATGCGATCATTACTGGCTATTTCCCTTCCGGCAGACGGCTCGTTGAACGCAGCTTGGGAGAAGAGCTGGGAGTTAGCCGCAGCGTAATACGAGAAGTGATTCGATATCTGGAGGCCGAAGGCCTGGTCGAAATCTTGCCAAACAAGGGCCCGATCGTAGCCACCTTGAACTGGGACGTCGCCTCGCAGATCTACCAGGTTCGTCTTTTGCTGGAGCAAAGCGCGGTTGCCGACTGTACCCGCAACCTGACCGAAGACACGGCGCAAAAACTGAAAACCGCACTATCAGAACTGAAAAACAGTTTTGGCACCGAAGACATCCCCCTGATTCTGTCGGCATCCGCCCAGCTCTACGAAACCATTTTCACCGCCGCACACCACCACATCGCCTGGGAAATTGTGCAGCGGCTTAATGGCCGAATCAGCCGCCTACGCGCCATGACGCTCAAATCCACTGATCGGGAGCTTAGCGGACAGTTGCGGATCCAGCGTATTTGCGAAGCAATCTACCTGCATCGAGATGCCGACATGGCTAAACAAGCCGTTCTGGAACACATCACAGAAGCAGCCGCCATTGCCCAACGTATTCTGGCCACTCAAGAAGGAGACAACTGAAATGGCTGCCTACTGGATCGCTCATATCGATATTCTGGACCCCACGCGCTATACGGATTACACCAGCGTCGCTCCCGCGGCTTTTCAAAAATATCAGGCTAGATTTCTCGCCCGAGGTGGCCAGGCCACCTGCTTAGAGGGTCAGGCATATCAACGTCAGGTTGTGATTGAATTTCGCGATTACGAGACTGCTTTGGCCTGCTATCACTCCCCCGAATACCAAGCGGCTAAAGCCAAGCGCCAAGGATGCAGCGTCGCTCAAATCACGATTGTGAACGGCCTTTAAAGCTCCCCAGTCATTCCAATACAGACGGTCAAACACCTTTTTGGTGACGGCTGTGCAAAATAAAGAGCCTCATTCACACGGCACGAGCCCGCCCTCCGCTACTGTCGCCAGATGAGGGACGTGCTTCTACTCTGGAGCAATCTGGCGACAAAAAACCCGGCATCAACAAAAGGGCCGGGTTTCGTTTAAAAGAGGCAAAATCACAAACGATAAGCCGTCGTCGTCATGACTTTGGACATCATGCGCATCAAGGTTTTTACCGGAGGCGGCAAACCCGCTGCACCATGATTTTCGGCTGTGCGGCGATGCTCGATTTCGTCATCGCGCATTTTTTCCACAATGCGGCGCGAACGATTATCGGTGGCTGGCAAGGACTCCAGATGGCTTTCCAAGTGCTCCTCAACCTGACGCTCGGTCTCGGCCATAAAGCCCAGGTTATACGGCACCCCTGCCCGGCTGGCGAGCAAGCCCAAGGCAAAGGAACCGGCGTACCACAAAGGGTTGAACACGCTGGGACGGCTGTCCAGCTCACGCAAACGATCATCGCACCACGCCAGGTGGTCGACTTCTTCCTGGGCGGCTTGCAGCAGCACTTCGGTTGCCTGGGGATCTTTGCACAGCATGGCCTGGCTACGGTACAAGGCTTGGGCGCAAATCTCGCCTACATGGTTCACACGCATCAAGCCGGCAGCATGGCGGGCTTCGTCAGCCGTAATCTCGGACACTTCCTTGCCAGCGGGATTCGGGCGCGACGCGCGTGCCGAACGTCCCAATACTTCCAGGGCCCGATTCGTCTCGCTCAGAATCTGGTCAAAAAAGCTGTTACGTCGGTACAGACGGGTATCGCTGTTGGAAACGGTATGGCTCATGAGGACACCTGCAAAACAAAATGGATGGGTATTATTGCCGCAAAAAGGCGATCACTGCCTTGCTCTCAGACAAGAGCCAAAGCAATGGCAGCACACAAGCCATGATAACCAGGCCTATGCCGGCAATCTCTTGGTCAGACTGCAGATAGAAATTACAGAGCCGAACCGGATTGTCGTAATACAGCAGACCAACAATGGCCATCATCCAACTGAAGTTACCGAAGAAGAACAAGCGAAACACCAGGTGGGCGCGTCGCCAGGACTCCATGAACACCATGCCCATCAAGACCAGACCGATATATTTGGCGGTGGCCATGGGAGGCGATACCAGAACGTCGTCCAGTGCTTTGGGAACCATCCAGTAAGCCGCGGCAAAGCTGACCATGATCAGACCGGGCAAACCATATTCATTCAGGGCGTAATACGGGCGCAGCAAGGCCTGCATGGCAGCCGAACGGCCTACGCCCTGATAGCGCAGGGCCAGCTGCAAGGTAATGCCTGACAAGACCAACAAGGGAATATGCACCAGCATGTGCAGACTCATGGAGGCCGTCAGGGGCCGGTCCCAAAAGGCGGCAGCGGCAAACAGGAGCGCCGCCAGCAAGGCCAGGGCACTGCCAAAATAAGGACGTACTTTAGGGGATTCGACGACACGTTTTAAGGACATTACATCGCTCCCTTCTTATCCAGATCCTCGAGGGCACGCTTGGCATACGCCAGGGCCAACATAGGTTCACCGTAATCCACGATACGACCCAGGCGCGGTTCGGCACTGACAACGTGATAGGCCGCGTTGTGCTCGTACTCATCAAAAGGGGCGGGAATAACGACGATACCAAAATCATCCAGCACACGCTGACGCTGTTCGCCGGGCATCATGGTGACAAATTGCCAGACGTCCGGGTTGGCCTTCATGGTTTTGCTATAGCGGCGCAGGTGATCAGGCGAATCGGTGGGATCAAAACTGATGCTCAGCAGGCGGATACGGTCCTGCAAGCCTTCGTCCACAATCGCTTTTTGCAGTTGCTGATACTCCGAGCCCATCGCCAGACATAGCGTGACACAGCGGGTATAGATGAAATTGACGATGGTAATACGGCCATCGTTTTGCAGCAGAGAGCTTAGCTGGGTACTGCCCCCGGCAGGGAGCAGTACTTCGACATCGGAGATCAGACGCGGCGAGGCGGCAACATCATTGCGACGGGCCGTCTCGGCTGTCAGGGCGGAGAACCCTTGCGTCAAATGGGCCAGTGCCCCAATACCCAGGGCGAAGACCAGGAGAATACTTATAAATAGTCTCATCGCTGGCCCATCATTTCAGTCTTACTCTTCCATGGGAGCCAGATCAGCGTCCCCATTCCAATGATCGGTTTTATCGGCTGTTTTTTCACGTTCGGCTTTGACAAAGGCCACGTCCACAGGATCGGCGCTATTGCCACCCAATTCTGTACGCAGGTAATTAACAACGGCCGTCATTTCCTCGTCATTGAACTTCTCGCGGAACTCGGGCATCGCACCATTGTACTTATTCCCCTTGACCGTGATCTCACCCGTAATACCGTGCAGCATGATCTGGACCAAAACCTCAGGCTTGCGCAGTACCCATTCGGAACCCACCAGCGGAGGGAACACGCCTGGAACACCGGCACCCGTTGCCTGGTGACAGGCAGCACATTGGGCCACAAACAGCTGCTGACCATCTACTGCGCCTTCTGGCAACTCGAAGTCGGCAACGATACGGTTGTCGCCCACGGTTGCGTCATGACTCAGGTCACTGCTGAAAATATAGTAGATGCCCCACAGGAACAGACCTGCAATGATCAGCAGAACCACCCAAGGGATCGGTGCTGCGTTCTCTTCCGGATCGGAATGCTCACGCAGCTGTGCTTCATATTTACGATTGTCGCTCATTCTAATTCTCCGAGGCGCCCCGCCCTGCGGGGCGCGCTAGCTCAGCAATGCCTGTTTATTTGATAACGCTGGCTGGCGATACGGGATACGTACGATCCAGCGCCAACAGGTATTCAACCAGGTCCAGGGCCTCTTGCTTGGCCACAACCACCTTGCCTTCTGGTGCGAAATCACCTGGCAAGTTGACAACCTTGTCGCCTTCCTCTGCCTTGTCCTTGAGCTCGAACATGAAGGGGTATGAAGGCATATTGCTGCCAGGAGTATAAGCACGAGGCTGATACAAGTGACCCAGGTGCCAGTCCACGCTAGGCTGACGAGCACCAATATTGAGCAAGTCTGGTCCAGTACGCATGGTGCCGAGCAGGTGAGGTGTGTCGTAGAAGTAGTCGCCTGCTACCGAGGCACGACCCCAGCCACGCTGGAAGTCAGGAGCCTGGTTCTGGCTGCGTGGCTGCTGCGAGTGACAGTAGACACAGCCCATATCAATGTATTGCTGACGGCCGCGCAGTTGCACTTCCGTGTAAGGCTTCAGGCCTGGAGAAGGCTCCACCTTTTTAACTTGCAGGTAAGGGACAACGACCAGAGCCGATGTGGCCAGGGCGAGCGTCACCATGGCGCCGCCCAATAGTTTGTATTCGCTTTCCATGACTAAATCATGCCTCCACTACATTGCGAGTTGCCGAGCGCTGGTGAAACAGGGCTGGACCAATACGACGGCTGCCATAGCGCAAAGCCATTGCCACAAAGTGGAAGGCAAACACAAGGTGACCCAGAGTCATCAAACCACCGCCAATCGAGCGCGACTTCAGGTAAGGCATCGTGACAAACACCGATTCCATGAAGGCTTTGGCAGGATCAAGCATGGCCAGACCTTGCAACCAACCGCCAATGCTCAGACCAATAGCGTAGATGGAGAAACCAATCACAACCAGCCAGAAGTGCAGGGAGATCAGTTTGGGGTAAGGCCACTCCCAGGACAGCACGCGCGGCATCACGTAGTAGATGGCACCGAACATCACGATGGTAAAGAAGCCGTACAAGCCGATGTGGGCGTGGGCAACCGTGAAGTGCGTGAAGTGGGTAATCGTGTTGATGCTGCGCAGCGCTTCAAAAGAACCTTGAATGGAGCTGACGGTGTACATCATGCCGCCCAGCACGATAAAGCGCAGGGTGGGCGAGTGAATCAGGGTACGGAAGTGACCCTTCATGGTGTAGTGCTGGTTGATCGAGAAAGCCAGCACGGGGATGATCATCATCATGCTTTGCACGATGGACAGGGTAACCATCCACTGCGGCACAGGACCGCCAACCAAGTGGTGACCACCAACCTGACCGTAGAAAAATGCCAGACCCCAGAAACCCACCAGAGACAGGTTGTAGGAGCTGATAGGCTGACCGATGATCTTGGGCAGGAAGTAATACACCGAAGCCAGAGCCATCGGGGTGTAGAACAGACCCAGCACGTTGTGGCCAAACCACCAGTTCATGGTTGCTTGTTCAACACCCACGTGCACGGCAGGCAGGTTACCGACCAGGAACAGGATAGGGAACCAGAACAGGGCTGCGCCCATGTACCACACCGACACATACAGGTGGTGAGCACGACGGTTTTGCAAGGTGAAGACCAAAGGCAAGGCAGCCAGAGCACCACCGATAACCATCAGGATATCAACCTGCCAAGGCATTTCCAGCCATTCCATACCGTCGGTGATACCCATCGCGATACATGTCAGGCCGATAGCCAGGCCAATGTTCCACAAGATCCCGCCCGTGATGGCATAACGCGCACCGATCAGGGGAGTCTTGAGCAAACGAGGCAGCATCCACATGGCAACGCCGAACGCGGCCATTGGAGCCCAGCCGTAAGCCACACCGTTCAGGTGCAGCGTACGCATGCGACCAAAGGTCATCCAGGCGTGTTGCGTCAGAAATTCGGGATCGTGCAGCTTGATCGAGCTGATCAAGCCTGCCGTCGAGGCAAAGATCAGCCAGAAGACCGAACAGGCCAGCAAAATGAACGTGACCTTGGCGGAGGAGCGGTCGGCTTCCACGCGTTCTGCCAATTCAAGGCTCAGCGCCTGACGATCTTCAGCCGAAATTGCCTTGCGGCCCATTTCTTCTTGAAGTGCCTGACGTTGTTCAGGGGTGGCGGAGGGGTCATCTACCTGCCCGATTTCGCCTTTGGAGAAGATCTCTCGCGAAGCAGCGGGACTGTGGTCAAAGAAGTTACGGCGTAACGACCAGATGAAAACAAAGAGTCCTGTAACGGACAATATGAAAGCTAGTAGCAGTATTGAAACGGTATTCACAATGATCCAGGCCTGGTTAATGTGAAGCTGCCAAGCAGCTCGGCGGCACCTTGACGCGTCGCAGATCAAAAGAGCATGGACGCAAAAAATCTGCGACTGCCTAGGTCGCGAGAGCCGTCATGTTAAAACACCCGCTTGTGACGTCCGAATAAAGCCCCCATTGAAAGCAAGGTTTATTGAGACAGAACAAATACGAGCACGACATTTTTTGGTATACAGGCGACAGCCATTATAGGCGAGGGTAAACCCCTGTGACATATCTGTTTCAAAATGCCGTGTACCGCACTGCATTTTATCCTAGGACAAACAACAAAACCAGTCTAAATCTTACAAAGAGCCTGGTTCTGCTCTGATTTGCCTATATGGAATTTCTTATACGGGCCACGGCAAGCCCAACACAAAGCCGTAATCAGAGGCAACAAAACCAGGTGTGGTCGACATAGCCCCACAAGCAAGCGGCAGACGTTTCACACGACCTCATCAAAAAGTACAATCACTGCTATCAATCTACTGACGAGTCTTGGCTCGCACTGCAAACAAAGGAATTCATATGGAATGCACAATCGACTGGGGCGGCAAAGACGGAATGTTGTTCGTTGCCCGTACAGGCAGTGGTCATGTGACGGCCATGGACGGTGCACCTGAAGGGGGCGGCAATAACCTGGCTCCACGCCCCATGGAAATGCTGCTGACCGGCGCCGGTGGCTGCGCAGCCTACGACGTGGTGCTGATCCTCAAACGTGGTCGTCACGCCATTACCGGCTGTCAGGTCAAACTGACGGCCGAACGCGCCGACACCGACCCCAAAGTCTTTACCAAGATTCACTTCACCTTTGTGGTCACTGGCAAGGACCTGCCCCAGGCCGCCGTTGAGCGCGCCGTACAACTGTCGCACGACAAGTACTGTTCCGCTTCGGCCATGCTGGGCAAAACTGCCGAGATCACCCATTCCGTCGACATTCAGCAAGCCTGAGGCCACCATGTCCCTCTATCCCTACGAAGACCTGCTGCGCCTGGTCTACACCCAAGGCACTCCCAAAGGGGACCGCACCGGTACCGGCACGAACTCGGTATTTGGCCACCAAATGCGCTTCGATCTGTCGCAGGGTTTCCCGCTGATCACCACTAAAAAGCTGCACACCCGCAGTATCTTTATTGAATTGCTATGGTTTTTGCGTGGTGAGTCCAATGTGCGCTGGCTGCAAGAGCGCGGCGTAACCATCTGGGACGAATGGGCCGACAAGGACGGCAATCTGGGCCCGGTCTATGGTGTGCAATGGCGCTCCTGGCCCACTCCCGATGGCCGTCATATCGACCAGATCAGCCAGTTGGTGGAGCAAATTCGCAAGAATCCCGATTCACGTCGCCTGATTGTTTCGGCCTGGAACGTGGCGGATGTGGGCCAGATGGCCCTGCCCCCATGCCACGCCCTGTTCCAGTTTTATGTGGCCGACGGCAAGCTGTCCTGCCAGCTCTACCAGCGCAGTGCCGATATTTTCCTGGGTGTGCCCTTCAATATCGCCAGCTACGCCTTGCTGACTCACATGATGGCGCAGCAATGTGACCTGGAAGTGGGCGATTTCATCTGGACCGGCGGCGACTGCCACCTGTACTCCAACCACTTCGAGCAAGCTGAGTTACAGCTCTCGCGCGAGCCTCGCCCCTACCCCAAGCTGACGATCAAGCGCAAACCCGCCAGTCTGTTCGATTACGAGTACGAAGACTTCGAAATCACCGACTATGATCCTCACCCCCATATCAAGGCGCCTGTTGCCGTATGAGTTCTACCCCTTTCATTCGTCTGGTCGTTGCCTATGCGGCCAATCGCTGCATAGGCAAGGATAACGACCTGCCCTGGCGCCTGCCTTCCGATTTGCAGCACTTCAAGCGCGTGACCATGGGCTTGCCCATCATCATGGGTCGCAAGACCTGGGAGTCGCTGGGTCGTCCTTTGCCTGGCCGCCCGAATCTGGTGATCAGCCGCAATGCGGATTACCGGGCAGAAGGTGCACAGGTGTTCAGCAACCTGGACGATGCCCTGGCAGCCTGTCCCGGCTTTGAAACCGCTTGCGTGATTGGTGGCGAACAGCTTTTCCGTCTGGCCCTGCCTGTGGCGCAGGAACTGATCGCCACCGAGATCAAGGCAGATGTGGATGGCGATACGTTCTTTCCCGAACTGCCTGCCGGTGAGTGGCAGGAAGTGGAGCGCCTGCCTCAGCCTGAGGAAAACGGTTTCACTTACGACTACGTGACGTATCGCCGCCGTAGTTAAGAAAACCGGCTACTTGGCCCAAGCTATCCGTCTCACTGCACGCTTAACCGCGTATGCTCGAAACCAAATAAAAGGCCTGAATCCGATGACACGGATTCAGGCCTTTTTTGCGATCAGTCCGCCGAAATCAGGCAAGACCAAGGCGTATTCCTGCTAACTCAATATCTGAGCTTACTCAGCCACCGCTGCATAAGCAGGGCCATCCAGCAAACCTTGCAGATCAGCTGGATTGTCAGCCTTGAGCTTGAAAATCCAGGTATCAAACGGAGCTTCATTGATCAGATGGGGCGCATCGGACAAAGCCTGGTTGAACTCCACCAGCTCACCCGCCACTGGTGCGTAAATGTCGGAGGCGGCCTTCACCGACTCCACCACGCCTGCGGTGGCACCCGCAGCAAGACGTGTACCTGGGGTGAAGTCACCCACAAACACCAGGTCGCCCAACTGATCTTGAGCAAAGTCGGTAATGCCAACCAGCACAACACCGTCTTCATCTTTGGCCCACTCGTGGCTTACTACGTACTTTCTATCTCCTGGCAGCTGCATATCGCCTCCCTGACTGACCAGCCAACAATCCCGATGATTTCAGAAACGGCAGCAGACCATGCCCACTGCCCTTCCCGCTCGCATACTTAACCTTGCTCTGCCTGTGTCTTCAAGGCACGTGCACACGCTGCTGCCGACGCCCAGGCCCATTGGAAGTTATACCCGCCCAGCCAACCGGTGACATCGACCGCTTCACCGATGAAGTACAGACCAGGTACTTTACGTGCTTCCATGCTCTTCTGATTGAGCTCGCGCGTATCCACGCCGCCGCTCATCACTTCCGCCTTTTTATAGCCTGCGGTGCCACTAGGTTTCAACTCCCAGCCATTAATCACCTGTCCGACCGTACGCAATACACGATCCGGCAGATCGGCCAGACGTTGCTGCCCCACGCCTTTGGGCAACAAGTCCGAGGTATCCAGCCATTGTTCGACCAGACGGCGCGGCCACAAAGTCGACAAGACCGTGACCAATTGCTGGCGATTACCCGCTTTCAGATCCAATAATTGCTGCGCAATGTCCTGACCAGGAGCCAGGTCCACACTAATGGTCTCGCCCGACTGCCAGTAGCTGGAAATCTGCAAGATGCCCGGCCCGGACAAGCCACGGTGCGTGAACAGCAGATCTTCCAAAAAGGCCTGGCGTTGCTTGCCCTGCCCTGTGCTGACTTCCACTTCCAGAGCCATTCCGCTCAAGGCAGAAAATGGCTTCCAATCCCGACCATCAAAGGTCAAAGGCACTAACGCCGGATGCGGTTCGATCACTTTCAAGCCGAAGTGACGTGCCACGCGCAAGGCATAGTCCGTGGAACCCAGCTGCGGAATCGCCATGCCACCCGTGGCAATCACCACCTGCAAGGCATTCAAATCCCCCTGACTGGTGCGCAGCACAAAGCCTTCCTCGGTACGGCCAATGGACTGCACCGAACAGGGCATGCGCCAGGACACCTGCCCTTTCAAACACTCCTGGCGCAGCATCTGGATGATGGACTCGCTGGAGTCATCACAGAACAACTGGCCTTTGTGCTTTTCATGAAAACCGATGCGGTACTCTCGCACCAGTTCCAGAAAATCCTGGGGGGTATAGCCCGCCAAGGCCGAGCGGCAAAAATGCGGGTTCTTGGACAGAAAATTCTCTGGCGTGGTGCCCGTGTTGGTGAAGTTGCAGCGCCCTCCACCGGAAATACGGATTTTCTCGGCCAGCTTTTCAGCGTGATCAATCAGTACCACTCGCAGGCCGCGCTGGCCTGCGATACTGGCAGCCATCATACCGGCCGCACCTGCGCCGATGACGGCAACATCAAAAAAAGGGATCACGCGGGTTTACTCGTTGGTTTCAGACTCAAGCACGCAATCTACGTAGTAGCGCGGCAGTCCATCGGGGCCGATATCCTGCGCCAGTCCATGCACATAGGTCTCAAAGCCAGGGAAGCGGGCATTGAACTCGCGCGCAAATTGCAGGTACTCCACAATGCGCGAGTTAAAGCGTTCGCCAGGAATCAGCAAAGGGATGCCTGGAGGGTAAGGCGTCAGCAAGACACCTGTCACTCGACCCTCCAGCTCGTCAATACCCACGCGCTCGATATCGCCATGCGCCATCTTGGCATAGGCATCCGAAGGCTTCAAAGCGGGAACCATGTCGCTCAGGTACACCTCGGTCGTCAGACGGGCCAGATCATACTTGCGATAGGCCTGGTGAATCTGCTGACACAGGTCACGCAAACCCATGCGCTCGTAGGTAGGCTGAATCTTGCAGAAGTCCGGCAAAATGCGCCACATGGGCTGATTGCGGTCGTAATCGTCCTTGAACTGCTGCAAGGCGGTCAACAAGGTATTCCAACGGCCCTTGGTGATGCCAATAGTGAACAGAATAAAGAAGGAGTACAGGCCGGTTTTCTCGACTACCACGCCGTGCTCGGCCAGATACTTGGAGACCAGAGCGGCAGGAATACCCTGTTCAGCAAAGGTGCCGGAAATATCCAGGCCAGGAGTCACTACCGTGGCTTTGACCGGGTCCAGCATGTTGAAGTTGGTCGACAACTTGCCAAAGCCGTGCCACTCCGCATCGGAGCGCAGAATCCAGTCGTCGCGCTCGCCTATGCCTTCTTCAGGCAGATTGTCCGGGCCCCAGACCTTGAACCACCAGTCGTTCTCGCCATATTCCTTGGATACCTTGCGCATGGCGCGACGGAAGTCCATGGCCTCGCAAATGCTTTCCTCGACCAGGGCGGTACCGCCGGGCGGCTCCATCATGGCCGCCGCCACATCACAGGACGCAATAATCGCGTACTGCGGGCTGGTGCTGGTGTGCATCAGGTAGGCTTCATTGAACACGTTGCGGTCCAAGGGGCGGTTCTCCGCATCCTGCACCGTAATCTGGGACGCCTGCGACAAGCCAGCCAGCATTTTATGCGTGGAGTGCGTGGCGTAGATCATGGTGTCTTTGGTGCGTGGACGGTCCGCGCCAATGGCATGCATGTCGTGATAGAAGTCGTGAAATGCAGCATGCGGCAGCCAGGCCTCATCAAAATGCAGCGTAGGGATCTTGGAATCCAGAGTTTCCTTGATCATTTCCACGTTATAGATCACGCCATCGTACGTACTTTGCGTCAGCGTCAGAATACGGGGCTTCTTGTTCTTGGCCTTGCTGGCAAAGGGATTGGCCTCGATCTTGCGCGCAATGTTTTCCGGCAGGAACTCGTCTTGTGGAATGGGACCAATAATGCCAAGGTGGTTGCGCGTGGGGCGCAGGAACACTGGGATAGCGCCCGTCATGGTAATGGCGTGCAGGATCGACTTGTGGCAGTTACGGTCCACTACCACCACGTCGTTATTGGCCACATTGGCGTGCCAGACGATCTTGTTGGACGTGGACGTGCCGTTAGTCACGAAAAAGCAGTGGTCGGCATGGAAGATGCGGGCGGCGTTGCGCTCGGCATCGGCTACCGGGCCGGTGTGGTCCAGCAACTGACCCAGCTCGTCGACCGCATTACAGACGTCGGCACGCAGCATGTTTTCACCGAAAAACTGGTGAAACATCTGGCCAACCGGGCTTTTCAGGAAGGCGACGCCACCCGAGTGCCCCGGACAGTGCCAGGAGTAAGAACCGTCGGACGCGTATTTGACCAGCTCGCGGAAAAACGGCGGTGCCAGGCTTTCCAGGTAGGAGCGTGCTTCACGGATGATGTGGCGCGCCACGAACTCGGGCGTGTCCTCGAACATGTGAATGAAGCCATGCAGCTCGCGCAGAATATCGTTGGGGATATGCTGCGAAGTGCGTGTCTCGCCGTACAGGTAGATGGGGATGTCCTCATTGCGGAACCGCAGCTCGCCAATAAAGGAGCGCAGGTTCTTGATCGCATTGGCGACATCCTCCGGGGAATCCACATCGAATTCCTCATCATCAATCGACAAAATGAAGGCGCTCGCGCGGCTTTGCTGTTGCGCAAAAGAACTGAGGTCACCATAGCTGGTGACCCCTAGAACCTCTACGCCTTCGGCCTCTATCGCCGAGGCCAGGGCTCGAATGCCCAGGCCCGACGTATTTTCGGAACGGTAGTCTTCGTCGATGATGACGATAGGAAAACGAAACTTCATCCAGAACTCCTAGGTACGAGGCAGGGTAACGCCTAGCTGACCTTGATATTTGCCGCCGCGGTCGCGGTACGACACTTCGCACACTTCATCGCTTTCAAAGAACAGCATCTGTGCGCACCCTTCACCGGCGTAAATCTTGGCTGGCAGCGGGGTGGTATTGGAAAACTCCAGGGTAACGTGGCCTTCCCATTCGGGTTCCAGCGGAGTTACGTTCACAATAATGCCGCAACGGGCATAGGTGCTCTTGCCCAGACACATGGTCAACACACTGCGAGGAATACGGAAGTACTCAACCGTGCGGGCCAGCGCGAAAGAATTGGGCGGAATAATGCACACATCACCGACGAAATCCACAAAGGATTTTTCATCGAAAGCCTTGGGGTCCACGATGGTCGAGTTGATGTTGGTGAAAATCTTGAATTCGTTGGCACAACGCACATCGTAGCCATAGCTGCTGGTGCCGTAGCTGACGATACGTTGTCCGTCTACATTGCGCACTTGGCCTGGCTCGAAAGGCTCGATCATGCCTTGGGCAGCAGCCCGCCGAATCCAACGGTCGCTTTTGATACTCATAAGAAATTAGCCGCCTTAAATCAGTAACCGGTTATTTTATCGTTTAGATACACACACAAGCCAGTTGTGGCGCAAATATGTCATTTGCGCCACAAAACGGCCTGCACTGCGTCAAACTGCGCTGTCTTACTCCGGAGAGAACCAGCGATAAATCAGGGCCAGACCATTGACGGTTCCGGCGCTCAGCTCGGCGGTCAAACCACGAGCCAGTCGGTAACTGGCCCGGCCTACGGTGCCGGTATCGGCCATGGCCTGCTCCAGGCTGACCGAGATATCCGCCGTCAAGGCTTTGGTAATGGCAATGAACTTGCGCTCTTCATTACTGGTGCCGCTGTTCAGGGATTTGACCACACTTTCCACCGGCAAAATGCTACCGGCACTGCCCAGGTCGCCCGAGCGCATGGCCACTTCATCAATCCCGAACTTGCGGTAGAAGGGCTCGCCATCGCCCAGGAAGGACGTACCCACGCTAAGCAGCAAGGCCATGTCGCCACCCGAATCATCCGGCCCGTGACCCAGCAATAGCCAGGATAATTTTTCAACTTCGCTGACTTCAGGATAGGACACCAGATCGATGCGGGGCTTGCGTGCCGTACCGGCTACCTTAACACCTGCTTCCACAGCCTGACCGGTACGCACAGCCTCAATGTCCAGGATAGGGGATGTGATATCGCCCTGGAAGGTCACGGTTCCGCGCTTGAGCAAGAGCTTCTGGCCATACAGTTCAATGCGGCCCCCACGAGTACGCAAGGCTCCCATGCCAGTCAGCTTGCCGCCAATCATGGTGACCCGCAAACTGCCCACCAGACCGGAGTTCACGCCGTAGCCCGTCAGGTAAAAGCGCGGCCCCAGGTCCACATCAATTTCCATGCTCATGTCGGTTGCGGCCTGGGAGGGCTCGGAGGCTGGCTCGTCCCCTGCCCGCACAATCACCACGTCACTATCAACAGTAGGAATGCCACCGAGCATGTCCAGGTTGAACCAGCCCGCGTCAGCTACCACCTTGCCGGTAATGGCAATGCGCGGCAATTCCATGTCCAGATTGATATTGCCGGACATCATGGCGTAGCGATCCGAACGCTGCAAAATCGGGAAGCGGAAAATATCGACGCCAAACGCCCCTTGCTGTGTGCTCAGGTTCCATTGTCCGGAAACCGTCAGCTTGCCGTCCTTGGCATCCGGGCTTTCCTTCAACCAGGTGGCCGTACGCCACTCTTGTGGCTCGACTCGTGGGCGGGCCGGGAAAGTCAGCGAATCCAGACGGAAAATATCGCCGTCAAAACTGGCATCCAGTTGCCCGTCGATCAGACGGATACCGTCGTCCAGGCGGGTAAAGCGCAACTCGCGGCCGGTGACCGTACCACGGCTGGTCCAGGCCCATTTCGCGCCTATATTGATATCCACATCCGCGTTCAGGCGCCCGCCCAGTTCCATGGCATCGCCCAGGAACAAGCGCGTCCAGCCCAGGTCGTCGATATTGGCTTTGATGCTGACAGACTTGGGATCATTTTCGTTGATTGCCAGGCCATGAATGGGAGTCTGCGCCTTGGCCGTGACATAGCCCATTTCCTTGGTGCGCACATCCAGCTGCGCATCCACGCGGCTGCTGGTGGCCGAAGTGGGGTTGGCATTGATAACGACGCTCAGGTCTTCCAGACCCAAGGACATCGGGGGATCGGCAAAAACCTGCACATCACCGGCAACCCGATCCACTCGCACCTGCCCGGCCAAGGCCCCATTGAACATCAAATCCCAACGGGCCTTGATATCAATTTCAGGTGGCTGGGTTTTCTTGTGCTTGGCAATCTTGACCCCGCCCCCTTTGGCTTTCTCCGGGTTCTCCTGCACCCCGACCTTGCGCAACAGACGCGCGATGCGAGGCTCGGACAAAACCAGATCCAGCAATTCACCCCGGCTGGTCCACTGTCCTGGCTGATACGTGGATTCCTGATGGCGCAGATTGATCCAGGGCTCACCATCGACGGTGGTGCTCAAGGTAGCCGCGCCCACGCGTACCGACCAGGGTTCCAGTGGCGGTGGGGCAGCACGCGCCGCGGCAACGTCACCCTCGACAGTTGCCGCTTTGTCGGATGTTGTGACGCCGCTTCCATCTGCCGTATTGACTGCCGCACCCTGCTCCACCTCAGCGGGCTTGGCATCATCATTCACCAAGGCCGGAGCCGCCGTGGACTCTGGTTCTGGCTGGTCGGCGGACGTCGCATCTGTCTTGGCAAGGGATTCTTGCTGCGCAGGCTCTGGTGCACGCAGTGCATCGGTAAATCGCAGCGGCATGGCCGACTGCAAACGCACAGCCAAACCTGCGTGGTCGGCCTGCAAGCGGCTTAGCTTGCCATCCCAGTAAGCTGCCTTGCCCTGATCGGCGAAATGCCAGCCGCCTTCCAAAGCCAGATCAGCTTGCGCGCTACCCTGGCCCAATTGCCCACTTTCTTTTCCGCCCAAATCATATTGGCCTTTTAGCTGCAAGGTGTGACGCGACACGTCACCTCGCAGTTGGCCTTGTGCTGATGCCTTGCCCAACTCCAGGCCGGGCCACAACTGCTCTGCTTTGGGCATATTGACTTGCAAATCCAGCGCCGCCGTGCCGCTTATGCCCAGATCGCCCTTCAAGAGCACCTGGTTGTCGCCGACTTTCAAATCAGTCAGGACATCGCTCAAGCTCAGCTGACGCCACCAGTCAGGCGCGCCCGGTTGTGCCGGTGCAGAGGCTTTTGCCTTGATCTGCCCTATTGCCGACTGCTTGTTCCAGCGGCTGCCTTGCAGCAGTTGAACATCAACGTCCGCAGAGAGTATTTGCTCCTTATCGGCCAGCACCACATCAAACTTGCCCTGGCTATTGATCAGAGCATCAGGCAACACATCGCCTAGCAATGCATGCAAGTCCAGCTTGTCGCTGCTGAACTGACCTTTGAAATGATCCTGGACATGCACACCTTCCTGAGTGGCATCCCAGGCAAAGTCTGCGTCCAGCGAGGACTCGTCCGGCAGCTTCACGGCCAGTTTGGCCTGGCGCACTGGCACGGTATCCAGCGGGCTCAAGTCTGCACTGGCATCCAAGCTATAGCCCTGACCATGCCCCTTGAGCAGCAAGGTGGCTTGTTGCAGAGAGCCATTCAAGGTGATTTGAGCGTTGACCACACAATCAGGCAAAGGCTCGGGCTCAGGAACAGCAACCGGCTCCTGAATACGTTCCTCATCAACAAGACCTGCACTGCCCCCAGGTTCGGAGCTGATGACTCCGGCGACACTCTGGGCATCTACAGGCTGGTCGGCTGGCTGGCTGGCAGGAGTTTCATGACTCGGTGCGTTGGCCTCAGATTGACCTTGCTGTGTTGTCGCACTCTTTGCAGGTTCGACACTTTGCTCTGCTGCCTTTTCCGACGTTTTTTCTGATGATTTTTCTGCTGCTTTATCTGCAGTCTGCTTGTCCGCTTGCGCAGCAGCGGGAGCTGCAGCAGCCTTGGCACTGGACTTGACCGTTTCAGCAGCGGCTGTTTGTTTAGACTGATCCACTACTACCTTCGCGGCAGGTTTGCCGGACTTCGATTGCTCTGCATAAGCCGGCAAATACTGCTTCGCGCAAATGGGCGAATCCGCCGTCAAGCCACGGGCGATGATTTGTATATCGGCTCGCGCCGGATAAGGCGCTTCCAGACCGGCCAGCTCCACTTCGCCCTGAAAACCAGCGCGGATGGACTCATTGGCCACCATCAAATCGTAAAGGCGCAGTTGTGCGCTGTCGGAATCCACAGCCAGGGCCGAGGACAAATCCGCAATGGCTACCGGCAAGGGAGTGCCATCTTGCGTGAGCAAGAACTGGCCCAAGGCCAGCTTGTCCACGGCAATACTGATGGGCAGCTCAGGCATCTTGAAGGGTTCGTCAGATTTGGGCTCGTCCGAGGAGGTCAAGGCCACATCCACTTTATGGGCGCTTAATTCCACCACATGCAAACGGCGCTCCCACAACTCTTTCCAGTTGGCCTGCAAGCGCAAACGCTCGATATCGACATGGGTATCCGGCAAGCTCAGGACCAAGTGGTCGATACTCAGACCGTCCCAGATTGTTCCGCGCACGCCTTGTGCACTACCCTGCGCATACGGCAGGGCCGTGCGCAGCGCCCAACGGGTCCCGGCCTGACTGGCCAGCACCCAATACACAAAGCCGCACACAAGCAGCAGGGCAATCACCACAAAGGGAATGCCCCACAAAGCAAAATATCGGAACCAGCGCCGAACCCAGGCCATTAAAATGCGATTCCCAAAGAGAAGCTCAGACGTACACGCTTGTCTCGCTGACCGTACGCCAGATCAAGGTTGAAAGGCCCGGCCGGTGTGCGCACAACTGCGCCCAAACCGTACCCCCAGGCCAGGTCCATATCACCAAAACTGGATGCAGCATCACCCACATCCACAAAGGCGCGCATGCCATACATGCTGGTAAAAAAGTGGGTGTATTCCACACTGGCCACTGCCATGGCAGGCGCGCCTACAACGGCATCATTGGCACGCAAGCCAATGCTTTGATATTTGTAACCACGGATGCTGCGCGCACCCCCGGTCCGATAGCCGAAGTCTGGCGGTGTCCGGTCTGTCATGCGCCAAACCTTGCCGACTTCACCGCGCAGGGACAGGACATCCCGATCCCCGATAGGCCACCACTGTTGCAATCGCAGATTGCTGCGGTAAAAGGTTTCGCCCTTGTCCAAGGTGATACCCGCGCCCACACCAAAATCGATCAGATTACCTTCACGCGGATCGTACTTCTTGTCCACGTCCCGACGCAGCCATTGCCAGGTTGCAATCGCGGAAGGTGTTTCACGGGTGGGCAAACCAGAAATCTTGGTCTTGTCCCAGGCACCCAGCACACCCCATTCGGTTTCGTACTCCACCCGGCTATTGCCAGCAGCCTGCCGTTCCTGGCGCAGCTTCCAACCCAAGGCAGCACGTTCGGTGTCCAGGCCTTCAATGTCGGAGCGATCGTACAACACCCCAAAACTGTTCTTGTAGCCGCTAAGTGTGGGTGGCAAGTGAATGTCATAAAAAGCACGTTGGCGCTTTTTGTCCACGCCGATACCGGCCTCGGACCAGATCGGCAGTCCAAACACAATGTTTTTACGGTAAAGGGCTTCAGCTCGAACACCGTGATCGCTATCAAAGCCCAAAGAGCCGGTGAACTGCCGGGCCGGTGCCTCTGTGACCCGCACCCGCACGGGCAGCTCCACATCCCCGTCAGAAAGCTCTTTCTTTTTGCCGTCCCCTTCGTCGAGCGTGACAAAGGCACCCCGGAAAAACGTAGTGGCCGCCAAGGATTGCTGCCACTCGTCCAGCTTGTCCTGATCGTAAGGATCACCAGGGGTATAGCGCACGTAGCGATCCACCAGTGACTGGGGAACACGCTTCAGGCCGGTGGTTTCCAGAGGCCCCATGCGCACCCGTGGCCCACTATCCACTTTCAGGGACAGGTCGGCCACCCCCTCATCAGCCAGTACCGTCGCCCGCGTGTCTATATAACGAGCGTAGTAAAAGTCCTGACGTTGTACGCTTTCCAGCAAATCCGCCTTGGCCGAGGCCCAGACCGAGTTCAGGAAAGGATCCTCTTTCTTCAAGGGGAAGCTGGCCTTGATGCCTTCCAGACGCACCTGGTATTCCGGCTCCTGAATCTTGCCCTTGAAGTCCAGATCAATGTCGCGCACCCGCGTGATTTCGCCCGGACGGATGATGATGTCCCAGTACTCGCCATTGGAGTCTTCACCCACCTCCAGCGTGACGACTGAATCAAAATAGCCCTGCGTTTGCAAGGCTGAAACAGTCGCATCGTGGGCACGGCGACGCAGACGCGTCACCTCCCCCAAGTCCTGATCTTCAGCCAGACGCGTGATTGCGCTGACCGCGCGCTGAATCTCCTTCAGCGCCTGGGGAGGCACGCCCCCCGGATCAATAATGACATCGGGAACAGAAGACTGAGCCCAAACTGCAGGGCTCAGGACTATCGAGAACAACAGGCAAAAGCCGGATTTGCGCATACGTACTCAAAGAGGACGAGGAACAACCTTGGGGCGCTGCCCCGACGTGTCTGGAGGAAGTTGCGACAAGTTAGCCGAAACGCGATTGGCAATCTCGTGATAGAGGCGAGCCTCGGGGCTGTCCGCGCTGGCAATCACGGTTGGGGTACCGGAATCGGTCTGAGCCCGAATGCTCATTGCCAACGGCAAGGCACCCAGCCAAGGCACGTTGAACTGGCTGGCCATATCGCGACCACCATGCTGACCGAAGACCGGGTCAGCATGACCACAGTTCGAGCAGATATGGACCGACATGTTTTCCACAATACCCAGGACAGGCACATTCACCTTCTGGAACATGTTCAAGCCGCGCTTGGCGTCGATCAGGGCCAGATCCTGAGGCGTGGTCACAATAACGGCACCGGTCAATGGCACTTTTTGCGACAAGGTCAACGCGATATCACCCGTGCCCGGAGGCATGTCGATGATCAGATAGTCCAGATTGTCCCAACGCGTTTGTGTAAGCAGCTGTGTCAGCGCCTGGGTAGCCATCGGGCCACGCCAGATCGCAGGAGCGTCTTCGTCCAGCAGAAAACCAATCGAGTTGGCTTGCAGACCGTGACCGATCAGCGGCTCCATCATCTTGCCGTCTGCACTGCGCGGGCGCTCGTGCAGGCCCAGCATGGTGGGCACGCTAGGGCCATAAATATCCGCATCCAGCAAACCAACACGCGCACCTTGCATATGCAAGGCCAAAGCCAGGTTCACCGACGTTGTACTTTTACCCACACCGCCTTTGCCCGAGGACACCGCAATAATGTTGCGGATATTGGGCATGGGTCGCAACCCTTCCTGCACAGCATGCACGCCAATGCGGGGATTCAAATGCAGCTTGGACAGGGTGGCACCCACGCCTGCCAAGGCTTGCTCGATACGTTCGCGCAGCTGTCCCTGAATGTCATAAGCCGTATAGGGCAGGTGCAAAGTCAGCTCAACCTGGTTCTGGTCAATGCTCAGCTCGCATCGACCCGCATCGACCGATAACTTCTTTAACGTGTTGGGATCGGTCACACTCGCCAGGGCTTGCAACACGCGCTCGGAACTCACTGTCATTTATCCAAAACCTTGATATAAAGAAACATCACCATACCTTTAAACCAGAAAATTAGCGGTTCAAGAGGAATTTTTTTACACTTATGATGTCATACTAACCCTATGAACACATTTAACCAGATTATCCGCACAGCCCTCTTTGTCTTGCTGACAATTTTCGGTGCAATCATGGCGTTTATCTTCATGGTTTCTACCGCTATTGCGATCGGCATTTTATACATTGTGGCGCGTATTAGTGGCCGTCCTTTCGGCGTTAAAGCCTACTGGGACCAGCGCCGCCGCCCTGCCGCTGCCAGCAAACAGTCGACCACACCACGTTCGCGTGATGTCACCGACATCGAGATGCGCGAGATTCCTTAACAGTTCTTGACTGTTCGCCAAGCCTTTGACGAGCAGCAACGCTGATTAGGCACTGCCCCCGAACACCCTGAGTCGTCAAAGGCTCAGGGTGTGTGCATTTGTATCATTCGCAATTGCCGATCAGCACTTTGCCCGTGGACATTCCTCGGTCTGGCGCAGCACAAGTGTGCAATAGACCGTAGAATCCTTGTTCCCTTTCTCTTTTATTTTGTTAAGTCATGTCACGAACGATATTTGTTACGACCGCCCTGCCGTATGCCAACGGCTCGTTTCACATCGGCCACATCATGGAATATATCCAGGCCGACATCTGGGTTCGGTCCATGCGAATGTCGGGACATACTGTGCATTTTGTGTGTGCGGACGACGCCCATGGCGCGCCCATCATGCTCAAAGCAGAAAGCGCTGGCATTACCCCCGCTCAGTTGGTAGACAAGATCGCGGCCGAGCGCCCCACCTACCTGAACGGCTTTAACGTCAAATTCGACCACTGGCACCGTACGGACTCGCCAGACAACGTCGAACTGGCCCAGGATATCTACCGCACGCTGAAAAGCGCCGGCTTTATTGACACCCGCACCATCGAACAGTTCTACGATCCGGTCAAAGGCATGTTCCTGCCCGATCGTTACATCAAGGGCGAGTGCCCCAAGTGTCACGCCAAGGACCAGTACGGCGACAGCTGCGAAGTCTGTAGCGCGGTTTACGCTCCTACCGAACTGATCGAACCCTACTCCACCCTGACCAATGCGCGTCCGGTGTTAAAGACCTCGGAACACTTTTTCTTCCGCTTGTCCGACCCGCGCTGCGTAGCCTTCCTGCAAGAGTGGACCACGGGCAAGAACGCCCAGGGCAAGCCGCGTCTGCAATCGGAAGTGCTGGGCAAGACCCGCGAATGGCTGGGTACAGGCGAAGGCGCAGAGGCCTCTCTGAACGACTGGGACATTTCCCGCGACGAGCCCTACTACGGCATCCCGATTCCGGACGCTCCCGGCAAATATTTCTACGTCTGGCTGGATGCGCCTGTTGGCTATCTGGCCTCCTTGAAAGCCTACTGCGCCAAGGCCGGTCTGGACTTTGATGCCTTGCTGGATCCGGAAGGCAGCACCGAGCAGGTCCACTTCATCGGCAAGGACATCGTGTACTTCCACGCCCTGTTCTGGCCTGCCATGCTGAAGTTCTCCGGCCGTAAAGTGCCTGACGCCTTGAACGTGCACGGTTTCATCACAGTTAGCGGCGAGAAAATGTCCAAGAGTCGCGGCACCGGCATTTCGCCCCTGCGCTACCTGGAGCTGGGCATGGATGCAGAGTGGATGCGCTATTACATGGCCGCCAAGCTGAACTCGCACGTCGAAGACATGGATTTCAATCCTGACGACTTCATTGCCCGCGTCAACAGCGACCTGATTGGCAAGTACGTGAACATCGCCAGCCGTGCCGCCAACTTCATCAGCAAGCATTTTGATGGCAAGCTGGCTTACCAAGGCGACACCTCCGAACTGCAAAACCAGCTCAAGGAAGTCGCCGAGAAAGTCCGCGCCGACTTGGAAAGCCGCGAGTATGGTCGTGCCGTGCGCCAGATCATGGCTCAGGCCGACATCATCAACCAGGCTTTTGATACCGCCCAGCCCTGGGTCATGGCCAAAGGCATTGCGACCGCCGAGCAAGCTCAGAAAGATGCGCTGCAAGATATTTGCTCGCGCACCCTGGCTGGCTTCAAGGGCTTGTCCGTCATGCTGACCGCCATCTTGCCCACCCTGACCCATCGCGTGGCCCACGAACTGTTTGGTCTGGACCGCGACTTTGTCTGGGACGACGTGGCTGCCTTGCCTGATCACATCGCTCCCTTCAAGCATCTGATGCAGCGTGTAGACAGCGCCATGGTGGACGAGCTGCTGGCTCCGCCACCCGCTCCCGTCGTGCTGCCCGGTGGTGAAGCCATTGCCGACACCATCGACATCAAGGACTTCATCAAGGTGGACCTGCGCATTGCCAAGATTGTGAGTTGCGAAGCCGTGGAAGGCTCGGACAAGCTGCTGCGTCTGAGCCTGGACGCTGGCGAAGGCCGCTTGCGCCAAGTGTTCTCCGGCATCAAGTCGGCTTACCAGCCCGAAGATCTGATCGGCAAGCTGACGGTACTGGTCGCTAACCTGGCTCCTCGCAAGATGCGTTTCGGCGTATCCGAGGGCATGGTTCTGGCGGCCAGCCATGCGGATGATGCCGTGGATCAAGGTATCTATATTCTGGAACCATTCCCCGGTGCCCAGCCCGGTATGCGCATCAATTAAGACGCATTCCTGATACGCAAAAGAGCCTCGCCGAAAAAGCGAGGCTTTTTTGTCTACATATACCAAAGAACAGGCTCAAAACAGCCTGCCAAGCCCCTTTCAGCGACCCGTAACCCAGGAAAGCCGATACACTCTTTATTTTGAAACTGCTGTATTGATGCACAGTCTGCTGCTTTGAATGCAAGGACCTCTTGGCATGGAAAACATCCCCCCTTCTGAACTGGATCGGCACCTTGGTGCACAGCGCTCCACCTGGGTCAGTGTCATCGTCAATATCAGTTTGAGCGTGCTGCAAATTGTGGTGGGTCTGTTTGCTCATTCGCAGGCCCTGATTGCTGACGCCATCCACTCCCTGTCCGACCTGCTGTCAGACTTTGTAGTGCTGATCGCCAACCGCCATAGCCGTCGAGGTCCGGACGCAGATCACCCTTACGGACATTTGCGGTACGAAACGGCGGCCACCCTGGCCATTGGCGGCCTCTTGCTGGCCGTAGGACTGGGCATGTTATGGAATGCTGTGTCTTCCTTGCGCGACCCCAGCAGCATCGAAGCAGTACACCCGATTGCCCTGGCCATTGCCTTCATCGCGCTCTGTAGTAAAGAACTCCTGTTTCGCTACATGTTGCGTGTCGCGAAGCGTTTGCGCTCGACCATGCTGGTTGCCAATGCCTGGCACGCGCGCTCCGACGCTGCCTCCTCGCTGGTCGTTAGCGTCGGGGTGATGGCCAACCTGGCAGGTCTGCCTTTGGGCGACCCCTTGGCCGCCAGTATTGTGGGTTTGATGATTCTGCGCATGGGCTGGAAGTTTTCTATTGGCGCATTTCACGACCTGACCGATAAAGCGGTCGATCAGGAAACGGAAGAGCGCATTGCCAAGCTCTTGCGCGAGACCCCCGGTGTGGAAGGCATACACCAGCTACGGACCCGCAAACTGGGGGACATGATCTGGGTAGAAGTGGATCTGGAAATGGACAGCACCCTGACTATTGCTCAAGGTCATGCCATTGCCGTGGCCGCACGGGACCGTGTGATGGCCGAAGAGCCCGTGCTGGATGTCATGACACACTTTGATCCGGTCACACCCCAGCGCTAAACCCTGTCTAAGCTCTACGAGCTTCGCCAGCCCAACAGCAGGCTATCCAGGACGGCGGGCGCTCTCGGGCGCCAGCATCTCCACCAGCACACGGGACAAGGCCGTCACCATCTCATTGGCATGAGGTCGATGCAAAATTGCCAGTTCAAAAGCATCGATACGGGGCAGACCTTGTGCTTGGCCCAATTCAATATGGTCATCGCGCACCGCACGCCGCGGCAGCAAGCTGATCCCCATCCCGTCTGCCACCGCCCCCTGAATACCGCTCAAGCTGGAACTGGTAAAGCTGATACGCCAACGACGTCCCAAGGACTCGACAGCACTGATGATTTCCTCTCGATACACACCCCTACGCGGGAAGGTCACCAAGGGGATGGGGTCCAGATGAAAGACCGGATCAGTCGCGCTATCCACCCAGGCTGTCTGCTCGGGTAGACACGCCACCGCTTCACGGGCATTGTGACGCTGCTTGACCAGCACCAGATCCAGCTCACCCTGATCGTAAGCGGCCAGCAGGTCGCTGCTCAAGCCGCTACTGACTTCCAGACGCACCTGCGGGAAGCGACGGTTGAAGCCCGCCAAGGCCCGCATGGTCTGTCCATTGGTAAAGTCCTCAGGCACGCCAAGACGCACGGAAATAGTCACCAGAGAACCGGACAGGGCTTCAGACAGCTGATGATTCAAAGCCAGCATCTGGCGGGCGTAACCCAACAGGGTCTGCCCCGCTTCAGTCGTGCTGACGCCCCGGCTAGCCCGGTCCAGCAGACGCAGCCCGGCCAGTTCCTCCAGGCGCCGCACTTTCTGGCTGATCGTGGACTGCGTGGAATGCAAACGCGTTGCGGCCGCCGTGAAGCTGCCGCAATCGACTACCGTCAACAAGGCCAGCAGCAGGTCCAGATCGTACAAAGGCCGATTCAGGCTGGGACTGCTTGATAGTTGATGATCCATATGCTCAAACCCTTTCTGAAATCCGCCAGGGCAATCCACCCCACCGCCCTTTTATTCAAAAAACAGATACTAGAGATTTATACATTTAATTTGTAAATATCACCAGCAGTCGTTAAGGTGTATTGGTCCCGCGCATTACAACGACATCCCGCCTGTGCCTTTTGCCAGCCGCCGGGATTGCGCCGTGCCGTTCGACAGATTTTTCCTTACTGAATTTCAATGGGAATCAACATGTCCAAAGTCAATTACTACGCCCCTCCAGGTGGCCATCCTCCTCAGACTCAGTTGCTGACGGACCGCGCCATGTTCACCGAGGCCTATGCCGTGCTGCCCAAAGGCGTGCTGCAAGACATCGTGACCAGCTACCTGCCCGGTTGGGAAAATACCCGTCTGTGGGTATTGGCACGTCCTCTGTCCGGCTTTGCCGAGACCTTCTCCCAATACATCATGGAAGTAGGCCCACAGGGTGGCAGCAACAACCCTGAGTCCGACCCCGAAGCCGAAGGCGTGATTTTTGTCGTCAAGGGCCAGCTGGAACTGGTTCTGGAAGGCACCAAGCACATCATGGAAGAAGGCGGCTATGCCTTTATTCCTCCTTCCACCAACTGGACCTTGCACAACCGCACGGGCGAGCTGGCCAACTTCCACTGGATTCGCAAGCGCTACCAGCGTGTGGAAGGCCTGGATGCCCCTGAAGCCTTTGTGACCAACGAAAAAGACGTGAAACCTGGCGTCATGCCCGACACCGAAGGCCGTTGGAGCACCACCCGTTTCACCGACATGTCCGACCTGCGTCACGACATGCACGTGAACATCGTGAACTTTGAACCCGGTGGCGTGATCCCCTTCGCTGAAACGCACGTGATGGAACACGGTCTGTACGTTCTGGAAGGTAAGGCGGTGTACCGTCTGAACCAGGACTGGGTTGAAGTGGAAGCCGGTGACTTCATGTGGCTGCGCGCTTTCTGCCCGCAGGCTTGCTACGCAGGCGGACCAGGCCGTTTCCGCTACTTGCTGTACAAAGACGTAAACCGTCATGCCAATCTGACACTTGGCGGCACTCGCTAATATGGTCTGAAACAGAACAGCCGCTGCCCGTCAGCGGCTGTTTTGCATTACAAACACGCCAAACCGGAACGCGTCCCCCTGATGCCGCCTGTGCCCGCAGGGGTCCCACAAGGCGCAAATAGGGACTCTAGTTTCAAGGCTCATTCCAACCTTGCTTCTCTACAGGAGAAAAACATGAACGATAAACACTATCTGCTGCGCTCCATCCAGATCGCCGAAGAGAATGTCGCCCGCGGCGGCCAGCCCTTTGGCGCAGTGCTGGTGCGCGATGGTCAAGTTCTGGCCGAAGGGGTTAATGAGACCTACATTGCCCATGACCCCACCGCGCACGCTGAGATCCAGGCGCTGCGTACTGCCAGCCAGAACGTGAAAAGCAGCAGCCATGCAGGCAGCACCATGTATGCCAGCGGCATCCCCTGCCCCATGTGCATGGCCGCCATGATCGCCTCGGGCGTGGAGCGCGTGGTGTATTGCGCCGACGATGAGGAAGGCGAACCCTTTGGCTGGTCCACCGAATCCTTCTACAAAAAAATGCAGCAGGACTTTGGCAAACAGGGCGTGAAAATGGAGCACCTGCCCTTGCCGGAAAAACGCAAAGTGTATGAAGCCTGGCAAGCCCGATTTGGAAACGGCTCCAAGCAGGACTAAAACAAAGGCCATTCAAAACCCTGCCATCAAGCAGGATTTTGCGTATTTACATAGACAGACAAGTCAGAAAAGTTTATAAAACAGAGCAGTTATAGTAACGATTCTCATTTATTGAATCCCAAAGGAAATACATGATTGCGTCCCGCCCAGCCTCTTTAAAAATGATTGTTGCCTCCGTAATGGGCGCTTTGCTGCTCAGTGCATGCCAGACTGCACCGCAATCGCAACAAGCGGGCCAAACATCGTCCTTTAATGCGACTGCGCCTCAGGCACAGGTCACTTTCCGTCAGGACACCATTGATGGTGCCTACGAAATTCTGGCCGCCAAGGACAGCAAGCAGTTGTTTGTTGCTGCTACTCCTTTGTTTGAAGACCGTGCTGCTGGCTTCCTGCACGTTCTGGACCAGGACACGCTACGTGAATCGCAGCTGATCCAATTGCCGCGCCGTGCCTTTGCACTGGGCCTGAACCAGAAAACTCACACTCTGTACGTGGGCAACACCCTGGACGGCTCGCTGCTGGCAATCAACAGCCTGAATGGCACCGTCAAGCAACTGATCCAACTGGGTCAGAAAGAAGACAAGGGCGGCTGGGAACACACCCGTAAAGTCGTGATTGACGAGCAGGACAACCGCATCTTCGTGACCAACCCCTCTGAAGGTGGCCGCGTATGGATTGTGGACGGCGCCGAAGGTCGCATCCTGCATAACATCGATAACGTAGGCCTGTGGCCTGCTGGCGCTGCCTACGATGCCAACACCAAGCGCCTGTTCGTGGGCCACGGTGGCAAGGACGAAATTGCTGTCATCAACCCGGCCACAGGCGCTATCGAACAGCGTTTCACCACTGGCGATGCAAAAAGCGACAAGCGTGAAGACTCCCGCCACTTCTTCGTGAACATCACGCTGAGCGCCGATGGCAAGAAACTGTTTGGTGCTGACGCCAACACCGGCAAGATCTACGTGTTCGACACCACCTCCGGCAAAGTGGAAAACACCGCTGAAGTCGGTCTGGGGCTGCTGGATATCGTGTACAACGACGCTCGTAAAGAACTGATCGCCACCAACCGTGGCGTGGATCGTGAAACGCCTGCCGGCACCGGCTCGGTCACCATTCTGGATGCCAATACCCTGGCCGTGAAACACCGCATCAGCGCCCCTGTGCACCCCAACAGCGTGACTCTGAGCGCTGACGGCCAGACCGCTTTTGTCACCATCAAGATTCCTCATGGCGACAAGAGCCCACACTACCTAAAAGGTGCCAAAGACAGCGTTCTGCGTCTGAACCTGAATCAGCTCTAAGCTTCTGGCTTGAAGCCTGCCCCCAAGCCGAGACTACCCGCAAGGTAGCTCGGCTTTTTTAATACCTGCCACTTTGGTCTGCCAGGCGGCCTGCTCAGCATCTGTGCCTGGGCTGCAGGATAGTTTTGTCTGCTGTTCAAGCCCTAAGCCAGGGCCCGCCATAACTGGCTCTTGGGCGTTTCAACGCTATTTTAGCAATGCGGTCTGGAAACAGGCAGCAAAGCGGATTGCTGCAACCAGCCACTTGCTCAATAGAATCAATTAGTGGCCTAGCAAGACACCTCTTGTCTCCCGGCCTCACACTCCCTTTCCCGCCTCCAGTTGTGCCACAGATTGGCATTTCTGGAGCGTTTTCTATTGAAGACAAGTCATGGTTCAGCTGAACGCGTATCACCAGCCTATTGGCCCCCCGCTCCCTCATTGGCAAGCCCGTCCGCAGCCAGCACGCTGCGTTCTGCACGGCAAATACTGCCGTCTGGAAGCGGTGAACCCGGCGCAACATGGCGACAGCCTGTACGAGGCCTACAGCAGCGCCAGCGATGGCCGCGACTGGACCTATTTGTCTGTAGAACCCTTTACCAATCGCGCGCAGTTCGATCAGCACCTGCAAACCATCAGCCAAGCCAGCAATGCCGTGCACTACGCCGTCGTGGAGCAAGCCACAGGGCGCGCACTGGGCACCTTGTCTCTAATGCGTATCGACCCGCAAAACGGCTGTATTGAAGTGGGTTTTGTCGCCTGGTCGCCTGCCCTGAAACAAACTCGCATGGCCACCGAAGCCCACTACCTGTTGATGGCTTATGCGATTGATGGCCTGGGCTACCGCCGCTACGAATGGAAGTGCGACACACACAATGCTCCTTCACAAGCGGCTGCACGACGACTGGGCTTTCGCTACGAAGGTATTTTCCGTCAGGCAATTGTGTACAAGGGCCGCTCGCGCGACACAGCCTGGTTCTCCATTACCGATCAGGAATGGCCTGCCCTGAAAGCGAATTTCCAGGCCTGGCTGGCGCCCGAGAATTTTGATGAGCAAGGCCGTCAAAAACACCGTTTGGGGCAACAACTCACTGTCGCTCCGACTGGCCCGGGGGCCCGCCGCCTGAAACAAATGCTGGCCCTGCAAGCCGAACTGAACCAACTGATTGATCCTGACTGGCGAGTCGCCAAACAGGACTACTACCGGGCGATCTGGGTGGAATGTGCAGAGCTGGCCAGTTACCTGGATTGGAAGTGGTGGCAGCATAGTGAACGCAATCTGCCGCAGCTCCAGCTGGAGCTGATCGACATCCTGCATTTTGGCCTGTGCGATGTCCTGCGTGCCAAGGATGATCTGCGCGAGCAAGAGGCCGCCACCGCGCTGGATCAGCTCCAGCACGCACCAGCCATCGCCAGCGACTCGGCGGCCATCATGTCGGCTCTGGAACGCTTTACCTTGCGTGTCCTGGAGACGCGCCAGTTTGATTTCAGCGACTTTGCCCGACTGGCCAACCTTTGTGGCTTGACCCTGGATACGCTCTACCACTCCTACGCTGGCAAGAACGCCTTGAACCGCTTGCGTCAACTGCGTGGCTATCAGCATGGTCACTATCACAAGCAATGGGGCGGTCAGCAGGACAACGAGCATCTGGCGTTGCTGCAATCGCGTCTGCCCACCGAGCAAGACAACTATCCCGAATTGATCCTGCATGCCCTGCAAGACAGCTACGACACGTTTTTTTCGGGAGGCACACCAGCCCGCAACGGTGCCGCCGTACCGCCTCCCCTTTCTTCACGTTGACAAAGGACTGTCCATGTACCTCGATTGCGATTGTTCCATTAGTGTCTTTCTGGACTCGCCTAAACCGGACTCCAATCCCGTGGAAAGCAATGACACGCGCCATCCACCCGATCCCCGGCCACAGCCGCATAAGGTGCAGCATCCCTGGTCCCGCTCACGACGCCGCGAGCGATCCCGCTGGCGTCAGGGCTGATCTGCCCAGTGTCTGCCTCCTTGCCCGGCCCCAGCCGGGCTCGTCCCTTTAGTAAGGCCCCAAGCAAATGGAATAGGAGCTATGAGCCAGCGCGCATAGCTCCTCTTGATGTAAATCAAGACAATGAATCCCATCGTCGGCACAAGGATCGACGAGGCCTACCAAAGGAGACAAATCACATGGATACCCCGCTCAGAGACAAATCCTATTTTGATGAACGCGCCACCAAAGAGATGGCCACTCATCTACAGCAAGTGCAACGCGACACCCGCGAAACCATGGCATTCGCCTGCCGTATCCTGGCCATGACTGAGCAGGAAGCCGGTTTGGCCGGTCAAATCAGTGTCCGTTCCGAGCGCCCCGGTGCCTACTGGACCTTGCGCTTTGGTCTGGGTTTTGACGAAGCCACCCCCGAAGACTTCATTGAAGTTGACCGCGACTTGAATACCCTTAGCGGCGAAGGCATGGCCAACCCGGCCACCCGCTTTCACTTGTGGGTCTACGAGGCTCGCCCCGACGTCAACTCCATCATCCACACGCACTCACCCTGGGCCACGGTATTGGCCACCGCCCGCCAGCCCTTGGTAATTTCGCAAATGGACATGACGCCTCTGCACAATGACTGTGCATTTTTGGGCGAATGGCCTGGCGTGCCCATTGCCGATCAGGAAGGCGTCATCATTTCCAAGGCGCTGGGTGACAAGCGTGCCATTATTCTGGCCCACCACGGTTATCTGACCGCAGGTAAAAGCTGCCAGGAAGCCACTTACCTGTCGGTGTATCTGGAACGCGCCGCACGTCTGCAAGTGCGTGCACAAGCGGCCTTTGGCCCACTTACCCCTGTGGACGATACCTTGGCGGCCGAAGCGCACGACTATCTGCTCAAGCCCTCCATTGTTAACGCTACCTTTGACTACTGGTCCCGTCAGACCCAAGGCATTGCGCCCTTAACTAAAACTCGCTGACGCCCGTACCCAATATCCAGCTTCCACCAGGAGGTCGCTATGACGATGCCTAACCATGGACAGGCGCGTTCGTCGCGCCAGTACGTTACCGCTGGCTTGGCCAGCATGATGGGAACCACCATAGAGTGGTATGACTTTTTCCTATACGGCACCGCTGCCGCACTGATTTTCAACAAGATCTTTTTCCCCGCCTTTGACCCGATTACGGGCACACTGGCGGCCTTTGCCACCTACTCCGTGGGCTTTTTCGCCCGTCCTTTAGGAGGATTTGTTTTCGGCCACTTCGGCGACAAGCTGGGCCGAAAATCCATGCTACTGATCACGCTCTTTCTAATGGGAATCCCCACCATCCTGATCGGGCTGATTCCCTCTTATGAAAGTATTGGCTACTGGGCCGCTGTGCTACTGGTCCTGATGCGCTTTCTGCAAGGCATTGCCGTGGGCGGCGAATGGGGCGGAGCCGTGCTGATGGCGGTTGAACATGCCCCGGAAGGCAAGAAAGGCTTTTTCGGCAGCTTGCCGCAAACAGGGGTGGCCCCCGGCCTGATCCTGTCTTCTCTGGCTATGGGAGCCGTCGCCAGCCTGCCCGAAGAAGACATGCTCTCCTGGGGCTGGCGTCTGCCCTTTCTGGCCAGTGTTGTCTTGCTGCTGGTGGGCTGGTGGATACGCGCCAAAGTGGCCGAATCCCCCGACTTCGAGCAGATGAGTAAAAAGGGCAAACAGGTTCCGATCCCCGCCCTGGAAGTCCTGCGTCATTACCCGCGTGAAGTTCTACTCGTCGTGGGAGGTCGTCTGGCGGAAGTGACCTGGTTCTACACGGTGGTGACCTTTGCCCTGGCCTACGCCACCACGACCTTGGGGGTGGAGCGCAGCGTCATGCTGGATGCCACCGTCTGGGGCGCGTTTGCAGCCTTGTTCACCATGCCGCTATTTGGCGTCCTGGGCGACAGAATCGGCTTCAAATGGGTTTTCATGGCAGGCACCATCTGCATGCTGGCGTTCTCCTCCACCTTCTTTTCCATGCTGGGCAGCCTGGACTCCAAGACCATCACCCTGGCGTTGGTGATTGCAATTGGGCTGGTCTATGCCGCGCTGTATGGCCCACAAGGTGGCCTGTTTTCCACGCAATTCCCACCTGAAGTGCGTTACAGCGGCATCTCCATTGCCGTGCAGGTATCCGGTGCCATCGGTGGCGGTCTGGCTCCCCTGGTAGCGACCTCCTTGCTGGCCTATGGCGATGGCCAACCCGACTACATCGTCTGGTACCTGAGCGGGCTGGGTCTGATTGCCTTTGCCAGTACCTGGTTCATGCACGGCCCTACGCATTTTTCCCTTCCCGCCCTATCCAACCGAAAGGTCCGCACATGAACACGCCCGGTATTCACTACTACTTCTGGATGAATTCGGACTGGGCCTACCTGGGGGCCGACCGACTGGAGGCGATCGCCCACAAACATGACATCCCTATCCATTACAAACCCGTGGACTTGCCTCAGGTCTATGCCCGGACGGGCGGTGTTCTGTTGGGACAACGCTCGCCCGAACGGCAGGCTTATCGCATTGCAGAGCTGCAGCGCTGGTGTCGCAAACTGGGCATACACGTGAACCCCACACCGCGCTTCATGTGCCCAGACGCCACCCTGGCTTCCACCTTGGTGATCGCAATCGATCAGGCCCGCTTGCCGGTGCTGGATCTGTACAAAGCCATTTTGCGGGCACAATGGTGCGAGGAGCAAAACATTGCCGACCCAGCCCAACTGGCCGGGATCTTGCAGGCGTGCCAGCTGGACGCGGAGTACTGGCTGGAGCAGGCACCGCTGATGCAAAAGCAGTATCAAGCCCATACTGAAGAGGCCATTACGGCCGGTGTCTTCGGTTCACCCACCTATGTGTACCAGGGCGAACTTTTCTGGGGGCAAGACAGACTGGATATGCTGGACGAGGCCATCACTTTAGATCTTGCGCCGGCTTGACACCGGCTCCCCAGACCCACTCAAGCTGCTTGTAAAACAAGGGCGGGACAAGGCTGATCAAGCTTGTCCCGCCCTTCCTGTTCTCTGCTTGGTTTGCGGTCTTCCAACCTTCCCCACGTCCCCTGAAGGATTCAAACACGCCATATCAAAACCGATCTAATAACCATATCAATGATCAAAAACAGACCTCAAGAATTGGTCAAAATCCAACAGAGAAGCGGCAAATAAACGCCTTGTTACTGACTGTGCTTCCTGCTTCGCTGAATCATCACAAAAACAGCTTCACAATCCGCCACGGACAAGCTCATCCAGATGCACACTCATTCGGGCAAAACCAAGGCTGGCCAGCCTGGACTTAGTCCTGCTTTCAGGTGTAAAGCCGTAGAATCACGCCTTCTCCTGCCAAAAAAATTCACCGATACGCCAGCGTAGCATTCCTGAGATTGGACATTTGGGTCCGGCTTGGGGCCCGGGTTTCGGGCTTTCGGCATGCCGCCTGCCAAAAATGAAATGCAATGAGCAATTTTGAAAATTTACTTTTTCCATTGATACAGAATGTTATGTCTGCCGTACGAATCATATCGATAGATTTTATCTATTCATTGAGTCTGTATTCTGAGGAAATTGGCTACTTGAGCAATGCCAGTAAAGGTAGCCGTCTTCGTCAGAAGAAGGGCGCGGGACTTTATATTGAACAAATACGCCACTATAAAGTATCAGCCAGATCAAAAAATCAGGATTCTGCTGATCTCCAATAACACTCGACAGCACGAACAACTTCTTCAATCCCTGCTGGCTGGTGCTTTTCGGGTTTCTGTTGCCGCTGACGGAGTGCAAGGATATACCAAGGCCCAGTTAACGCTACCGGAACTTATCCTGCTGGATAAGCAATTGACGGGGATTGACGCTTTGTCCTTGACTCATATGCTGCAAGGATTAAAAGCCACCGCCCAAATCCCCATTATTATTCTGGATTCGCGCATGGATGGCAGCAGTGAGGAATGCGTCGCTTTTTTAAAGGCAGGAGCGGTTGATTACATTGGCAATCCGTATGCGGTAGACGAGGTCAAAGAACGGATCAACGTTCCCTTGCGCTGTCCCAAACAAATGACACCTGCAGTGATCTCGGGCAAGACTCCAAGCCAGCGCCCCAGCACAACTGCCGAAACCAGCATGCTGATCCACGCGATTCAAAAGACCATCGATGCCAATCTGGGCTCGCCTCCCAGCCAGAAAGAACTGTGCGATATGTTCAAGATTTCACGTCGAAAAATCATGAATATATTTCAACGCAATTTTGGCTTGAGTGTGAGCAGTTATATCCGATTGCAACGCATGTATCGGGCCGAATATCTGCTGAAAACCACAGCCTTGAAAATTGATGTCATTGCGACTGATTTAGGTTTCTCCAGCCCGGCCAATTTCTCTACCGCATTCAAAGCCTATGCGGGTGTGGCCCCTGGAAAATTCAGGCAGGCTATTGAAAAGAACAAACCCTATACAGAAAACGCGGCTTGTGTCCGCTCCATGGGACCACCTGTTTTTTCATCAGGTTGGTGACCGCCGTAAATAGCGATCCAAAATGGATGCAGACATTGGATAGCTGCAAGCACCCCCTGAAAATGAAAGCTGCTTGAACGCCATGGCAGGAAGATAAGTAGAAGAGCCCGCCCCTTCCCCGCAGCATCTTGCCTGAATACAGAAAAAGATGGCTCCCCGCCACAAAAAATCCGGTTTCAGGCAGGCCACACTTGCCGCTTGAGGTCCAGGTGATAAAATCGTGGCTACTTGAATAGTTCAATTCAAAACAGATCCAGGACGACCTGGATCTGCTTTTTCAGCACAGGGACGGCCCTACCTCTTTGGCGGAGCATCCACGATGGCCCACCCTGCATCACCCTCTACTCAACTCATTACTCCCATCACCTGGCTACGCTTGCTCGGTTCCTGGTCCATTGTTGTCCTGTTCATGATTTTTGGCGGGCAGTGGCTGGGAGATTCCTTGAACGGCACCACAGCGGCCATCGTCTTTCTGGTGCTGTTCGTGACCATTCTGGCGGCCTCATTTGGGGTGGTCCGTGAAGCCGACCACCTGGCCCATCAGTTGGGCGAGCCTTACGGCACCCTGATCCTGACCCTGTCCATTGTGCTGATCGAAGTCATCCTGATCGCCTCGGTCCTGCTGGGGCCAGGTGACTTTCCCACCATAGGTCGGGACTCGATCTACGCCGTAATGATGATCATCCTGAACCTGATCACCGGCCTGTGTCTGATTGCTGGCGCAGCGCGCAATGGCGACCAGGAGTTCAACCGCCAAGGCACCAACACCTACTTGTCCATGATCGTCTTGCTGACCAGTGTGGGCCTGATTCTGCCCAACTACACCAGCACGGCAGGCGAGTTCAGCACGACCCGGGCCATCGGCATTGCGGTCCTGACAGGTCTCGTTTATGCCACCTTCCTGTATCTGCAAATGGGCAGCCACCGTCATGACTATGTACAGCCCAACCAGGCCGTGCAGAACGCTGAAGATGCGGCACCCGCACCGCGTGATCCTCAAGCGACCCGCGCCATGCTGATACGCAGCCTGGTGCTGATCGCCCTGATCTTGCCTATCGTCTTGCTGGCACACGATCTGGCCATTGTGACGGACTACGGTATCGCCGCTTCGGGCGCCCCCGTTGCTGTCGGCGGTGTGCTGATCGCGATTATCGTGTTCACCCCGGAGTCCATTACCGCCATCAAGTCGGCCATGAACAATGAAATGCAGCGCGCCATCAATCTGTGTCTGGGTGCCTTCGTCTCTACCGTGGGGCTGACGGTGCCGGTGGTGCTGATGATTGGCCTGATCACCGGCAAACAAGTGATCATGGGCATCAGCAATACAGAAATCGTGCTGTTTCTGATCACGGTACTGCTCAGCATCTTGAGCTTTAGCGGCAAGCGAACCTCCCCCATTCAAGGCTATATGCACCTGATGGTGTTCGCGGTGTTCGGGCTGCTGCTGTTCTATCCCTGATGGCTTTCCCTTGCCGCCTATTGCTCCACACTACAAGGCGGAATGGTGCAGCAAGGTTTCCAGCCAATCCGCAAACACCTGAAAGCGGCGCGACAAGTGCTGGCGGTGCAAATACAGCAAGGACATGGGCATAGGGGCGGCACGGTGATCCGGCAGCACCTCCACCAATTCACCTGCCTGCAAGTGCGCCTGTACATCGTAGGCAGGAATCTGGATCAATCCCAGGCCGGATAAACAACAGGCGATATACGCTTCGGCATTATTCACCGTTACGCGGCCTGGCAGATCCAGCACCTGACGCTTGTCCTGCTCCATCCATTCCCAAGGAGCCACACGTTCGCTGGTGGGCGAGGCATAACGTACCACTTGATGGTTTTCCAGATCCGCTGGCGTCTGGGGCATGCCATACCGGGCAAGATAGGCGGGACTGGCCACATTGATCAAGGGCAGGCTGCCCATTTTTCTGGCGATCAGGCCCGAATCACTTAAGGGCCCCACCCTCAGTACACAATCCACCTGCTCCTCGATCAAGTTCACCTCGCGGTCCGTCACGCCCAGATGCACATGGACATGCGGATAGCGCTCCAGAAACTCTGGCAACGCAGGCGCCACAATCAGGCGACCCACCCGCCCCGGCACATCCACCTTGATTGTGCCTATTGGCCCCACACTGGCCTGGCGAAACAGGTTCTCGGTTTCCTGCACATCGGCAATCACGCGCAGGCAACGCTCGTAAAAGGCCGCCCCATCTTGCGTGACCGTTACTTTGCGCGTGGTACGATTCAGCAAGCGCGCCCCCACTCGGCCCTCCAGCTCCTGAATGGCCGCCGACACGGAAGAGCGCGGCATCCCCAAGGTATCCGCCGCGCGGGTGAAATTGGCGCACTCCACGACCCGCGTAAAGATGCGAAACAGGTCAATGCGGTCCATGGCCTTCTCCAAATAAGCGGTCGTAAAACACGGGCTAGACCGCCAGCCCCGGTCTGCTCAAGCAGCGAGGCTGATTGTTCGTTTTTTCAGACAAATGATGTCAGAACTGGATGATTTAAACAATTTCATCGACTTATATCATGGAAAAACGAAACGGCTTGCAGCCCGCAGCCCACACTAGCAAGGAGTCATCATGGCAAAGCACAGCATCAAAGGTAAAACCGTTCTGATTGCAGGCGGAGCAAAGAATCTGGGTGGCCTGATCGCCCGCGACCTGGCAGAACAAGGGGCGCGCGCCATTGCCATTCACTACAACAGCGACAGCTCCAAAGCGGATGCCGAAGCCACTGTCAAAGCCATCCAGGCCGCTGGCGCACAAGCCGTCGCCTTCCAGGCCGACTTGCGTTCGGCCAGTGCCATGGAAAAACTGTTTAGCGATACCGTCGCCGCCATTGGCCGCCCCGATATCGCCATCAACACGGTCGGCAAGGTACTGAAAAAATCACTGACCGAAGTCAGCGAAGCCGAGTACGAGGAGATGAGCGACATCAACTCCAAAACCGCTTTTTTCTTCCTGAAGGAAGCCGGCAAACACGTACAGGACAATGGCAAAGTCTGCACCCTGGTCACGTCCCTGCTGGGGGCTTTCACCCCGTTTTACGCCGCTTATGCGGGCACCAAAGCGCCGGTAGAACACTACACCCGCGCTGCCGCCAAAGAATATGGCGCACGCGGTATTTCCGTGACAGCAGTCGGCCCTGGCCCTATGGATACCCCCTTCTTTTATCCAGCCGAAGGCGAGGACGCCGTGGCCTATCACAAGACGGCTGCCGCCCTGTCCCCCTACTCCAAGACCGGACTGACAGACATTGAAGATGTGGTGCCCTTTATTCGTCATCTGGTCAGCGATGGCTGGTGGATTACCGGCCAGACCATTCTGATCAACGGTGGCTACACCACCAAGTAAGAAAGCGAGCCAGTGTTTGAGCCTGAGCCTGCAAGATCATTGCCTCAGGCTTGAACACTGGCTTTTTTCGATACCCGCTTGTTGATGTCCAGGAGGCATCAACAAGCTGCGGTGCCATCCAGAGAGCAATACCCGTCCAGGCTCAGGGCTCCCGATATGGGTTCTCGAAAATTTCTTCTACAGTCTGCGCGAACAAGGCACTGATCTTGAATGCCAAATCCAAGGACGGTGCATGTTTGCCTGTTTCCAGCGCATTTACCGCCTGCCGGGACACACCCAGGCGCTCTGCCAAATCTGCCTGCGTCCAGTTCGCCTCGGCCCGCAATACACGCAATCGGTTTTTCATTTAATCGCTAGTCCGGACAAAGGGTGAAACCAGGGCGAACACAGCCCAAAAGAAGGGGTAAATCAGCCAGGCAGGAATATGAGGCGCGGCAGCGTAAGTTTCCCCAAAGCCCCAGGCCGTCCACAAGGTCAGGGTTGCACCTGCGGCCAGCACAAAGCACTTGGCCACAATCACCCGCACGAACTCATCGCTTTGCGCCATCAAGCGCAAGGTGGCCCAGACTTGCCCCGCAACCGGCAGGGCGACGGCAATGGCAATCAGCCAACCAACAGGTCGACCAAGCAGGCTGTCGAACAGTCCCACAATGGTCAAGGCATTGACCAGGATATACACGCCCATAAAGAGCAAAGTGCGAATCAGATAGCTGCGGCCTGGTGATGGCGCAGAAGTGGAATTGCTGTTGATAAGCATGTTTGAACACCTGAATGTAAAGTAAACCTGACTTTATAGAAGTCAAAAAAACCTGTCAATAAGTAAAGTTAACCTTACATTTTTTTATGGTGGATTTCGCCACAGAAATACGCCTTCACATTCAGTAGGCACTGGCAGCGACTCACCGCCGTCACACACGCTAGTCGGCCAAACCCCATTTGCCATCGCTGGCAACTGGCTGACGGATTTGTTGCACGCTTCTTCCTGAATCTGTCCTGCAGCACCGAACAAGCTTGATTTACGCTCAAAAGTCATAACAAGATTACCTGCTTGAAGATTTAAATATTCCATCTTCATCTTTTACCCCGCTCTTTCCGGTCGATAGAGTTTGAGGCTTGTTCTCCGGTTTGATTGGGATAAAAAATGAAAAACAGCGTATTGCATGAAGCCGTTTCTGTGCCCCTGCTGCACCTTGCAGACAGCACCAAAACGCCTGTTCTCTCCACCAAGCAATTTCACGACTTGCTCTCCTGGCTGGCTCCTTTTGCACTGCTTGTCCTCTGGGAGGCGATCTCCCGTTCCGGCTTGGTCCAAGCCCATGTATTCCCTCCCCCTCTGCCGTCCTGTCCGCCGCCTGGGGACTGATTCAGTCCGGTGAATTGGCCTTGCACCTGGGGGCCTCCTTGCTACGTGCCGCAGCCGGTTTTGCCATAGGCGGCACGCTCAGTTTTGCCATTGGTGTGCTGACCGGCTTCTCTCCCCTGGCCCATGCCTTGCTGGATCGCATCATTCAGATGGTACGTGCTATCCCGTTCCTGGCCCTGCTGCCTTTGGTCATCGTCTGGTTTGGTGTGGATGAGTCCGGCAAGATTTTCCTGGTTTCTCTGGCGGTGTTCTTCCCCATCTATGTCAACACGGTGTTGGGCATACGACAGATCGATCCCAAGCTGTTGGAATTGGCCCGCGTGACTCGCCTCAGCGGTCTGGAAACGGTGCGCCGCATTGTGTTGCCCGGTGCCATGCCCTCGGTACTGACCGGGGTGCGCTATGCCCTGGCCTCAGCCTGGCTGGCACTGGTTGTCGCCGAAACACTGGCCACCACTCGTGGTGTCGGCTACCTGGCCATGGATGCACGCGAGTTTCTGCAAACCGACATCATTGTGCTGACCATCATCATCTACGCGCTGATTGGCGTCATGGCCGATAGCTTGGCGCGGGTTCTGGAACGCCGCAGTCTGGCTTGGCATCCCAACTTTTCCGGAAAGGCTTGAGCATGACGATTGCTGCCCCTCCAACACACAGCACCGAAGAAATTGCCGTTCAAGTTCAAGGTCTGCAACGTCGCTATGGCAATCGCATCGTCATTGCCGACCTGGACTTGAGCATTGCCGCCGGAGAATTCGTGGCTTTGCTGGGTGAAAGTGGCTGCGGCAAGACAACCTTGCTGCGTGTACTGGCCGAACTGGATACCCCCGATGCTGGCACTTTGACGAGCAGTGGCACCTCTGCCGTGGTCTTTCAGGAGCATCGCCTGCTGCCCTGGGCGGATGTGCTCAGCAACGTCATGCTGGGCCTGGATGCCAGCGCCGAGCCCTTGGCCCGCAACGCTCTTGAAGAGGTCGGTCTGGCCGGACGAGAGCACGACTGGCCGCGCAATCTATCCGGTGGCCAGGCGCAACGAGTCGCACTGGCACGAGCCCTGGTACGCCGTCCACGCCTGATGTTGCTGGATGAGCCTTTTGCCGCGTTGGACGCTCTGACCCGCATCAAGATGCATGTACTGGTGAAAGAGCTGATCGCCCGCCACCGTCCCGGCGCCCTGATCGTCACCCACGATGTAGACGAGGCCATTGCCATTGCAGACCGGATTCTGGTGATGAAAGCCGGACGCATCGCCGCTGAATACACCAAAGTCCAAAAAGCCGATTTCACGACGTTGCGCCACCACCTTCTGGGTGATCTGGGCGTTACCGATGATCTGGATCACCACTCCTCTTTATAGGTTGTTTCTTCATGTCTCGCTCTACCTTATTGACTCGTCGCAGTTTGCTTAAAGCCGGTGGTGCTGCCCTGGCCTCCGGTCTGGTACTGCCCGCCTTCAGTCGCAGCGCCTTGGCCAATGACACACAAACCGTGCGCTTGGGCTGGGGCCCCGGCGGCATCCCTCCTATTGCTCGCCGACGCGGAGAACTGGAAAAACGCTTGCTGGCCCAAGGTATCAAGGTGCAATGGGTCGGCCCCTTCCCGAACCATGCCCCGTCCATGCAAGCCATTGTCGGCGGCAGTGCCGACTTCAGTTTCTGGGGTTCCACCACGCCCGCCCTGGCCGCCATGCTGGCAGGCTCCCCGCTGGTGTTTGCGTCCTTCAATGTGTACTCGCCCCGCTCTACCCAGATCATCGTCAAGAAAAACAGTGGAATTGATCAGGTCAGCGACCTGGTGGGCAAACGCATTGCCGTCAACAAGGCCGGACTGGGCGAGTTTCTGGTAGTGGCCGCACTGGAAAAGCACAACATCGATCTTAAAGACGTCCAGTTTGTTTACCTGAACCCGCCCGATGCCGGCCCCGCCTTTGCCAGTAATAAAGTGGACGCTTGGGCCATGTGGTCGCCAGGGGTGGAAATTTCTCTGATCGCCAACGATGCCAAAAGCCTCTTTTTTGAAGGCAAGGATCTGGACTTCCTGATTGATTACAGCTCCCTGGTGGTCGCTCGGGATTTTGCAGAAAAGCAGCCCGCTCTGGTCCGTGCGGTGCTGGATGCCTACTACGAAGAGGGTAAGTGGATCTCCGAGCACCCTGAAGAGGCCGAAGAACTTGCCCGTCAGGAAAACGGCTATAGCGAGGCCGTGCGTGATCTGCTGATTTCCTACCGTCGTCAGAACCGCTTTTACGAAGCGGGCGATCAGAACTTCATGGCGGACTTCCAACGGGCGGCGGACTGGCTGGCCGAGCGCAAGATCATCAAGGCCCCCATCAAGGTCAGCGATTACAGCGTCAGATTTTAAGGGTTCACCATGTCAAACCAACACCTACGTCTAGGCGTGAATGTCCTGGCCTCCGGCCGCCATGATGCGGCCTGGAAGACCCTGCCCGACCCGGCCTCCCTATCGACAGATATCGACCGATTCATTGCCATCAGCCAATCCGCCGAGCGTGCCTTGCTCGATGCCATTTTTCTGGCTGACGGCCCCGGCGGTCTGGTTGAAGAAAGCTATTTGCGCCCCTGGCGAGCGCTGGACCCGACGGTGCTGAACACAGCCTTATCCCAGCACACGGAGTACATTGGCCTTGTCACAACCACCTCGTCCTTGTTTGGTCACCCTTACACTGTGGCGCGTCAAATTGCCTCCTTGGACTACGTCAGCCAGGGTCGGGCCGCCTGGAACATCATCACCTCCCAGACCTCCCCCGCCTTGCAGGCTTATGGACTGGAAAAAGGCTGGGATCAGAGCGAACGCTATCAACGCGCCGAAGAATTTGTTCAGATCATCCAGAATCTGTGGGACAGTTTTCCGCTGGAAGCGATTGAGGCGGACCTGGACAGCAGCGTCTTTGTAAACCCGAAAAAACTGAACCCGTTTGACTTGCAGGGCCAACACTTTTCCTCTCGCGGAGCCCTGTCCGTGCCCCGGACCCCGCAAGGACGTCCGGTGATTTTCCAGGCCGGCCAGTCTGCCGACTCCAAAGCCTTTGGTGCTCGTTATGCCGACGCCCTGTTCACCGGCCAACGCATTCTGGAAAATGCTCAAGGTTTTTACCAGGACACCAAGGCTCTGGCTGCCTCCTATGGTCGCCAGCCCGACCATCTGCTGGTCATGCCCGGCCTGTTCCCGATTCTGGGTTCCACGGACGAAGAAGCCCAACGCCATAAGCGAAAACTGGACGATCTGCTGGATAGCCGCAGCCTGCGTGCCGAACTGGCCCGCCATCTGGCTCTGGATGTCGATGATCTGGCGGATCTGGACGCCCCCTTGCCTCACGACAAGATCAGGGCCAATGAAGCGCTGGTGCCGATTGCCTCACGCTGGCATCGCAAGGAAATGCTCAGTGAAGCTCATGCCCATAACTGGAATACGCGCGAGCTTTTATTCTCCAACATCATAGGTGGGCATCGCATCTACACCGGCACGCCGGAGGGCTTTGCACAAAACATGATCGACTGGGTAGATGCCAAAGCAGCCGATGGATTCAATCTGAATATCGATGTACAGCCAGCCGGCCTGGATGTGATTGCAGACTACGTGGTTCCAGCCTTGCAAAAGCAAGGGCGCTTCCGGCGGGAATATCAAACCCGCACATTGCGTGAGCATCTGGGGCTACCGATTCCCCAACTTCATTCTGTTGAACAAGCCCTTGCCGTCTAAGAGAAACAAGCATGACCACATCCACACCATCCGATGCCAACACTCATCAATGGGGACCATTGGTTCAGCGCTTGCAGCTGGACGCCATCTTCACACAAATCGCCACAGAAGCACCTCGACGTGATGTTGAACGCGACCACCCCCATGAACTTATTGCTGCCTTGAAAAAGGCCGGCTTGGGCCGGGCCAGACTCAGCATTGAACAAGGTGGACTGGGCTTGTCCTTGATCGAACTATTCGATCTGGTTCAGGACCTGGCTTACGCGGACTCCAATGTCGCTCACATTTTCCGTAATCACCTGTTTGCCGTTGAAGAGGCCCTGCGCCTGCCCCAGGAGCCTTATTACGCCCGCTTGTTGGACGAGGCCGCACAGGGGCGCAGCTTTGGCTTGGGCTTTGGTCTGGCACCAGTAAAACGGGCCGGACAAATCCCCGATGGCGTCACTGGCGAGCTTAACTGGAGTGAAGAAGACGGCGTCTACCATGGCACCGGCATCAAGCTCTATTCCACTGGCAATCTGTATGCCGACTGGCTACTGGGCCCCGCCCAAGAGAACCGCAACGGTAAGCTGGTACGCTATCTGGCCTCCACACAGGCCCCCGGTGTGAACCTGACTGACGACTGGTCCGGCTTTGGTCAGAAGCTAACGGGTTCAGGCAATACTCGTTTTGCCGATGCCCGCATCGAAGCGCATAACCTGTATCCCCCACCTGTCACCCCCGAACACGATGGCACCTGGAGCTACACCTTCCACCAGATTTACCTGACGACCGTAATTGCAGGTATCGCTCGACGGGTCAAGGCCGACGCCGTCACGCTGCTTAAAAAACGCAGCCGCAACTTCTACCACGGTCAGGCTGAAGAACCGCGCAATGAGGCGGTACTGCAGGCTCAATTGGGACAACTGGCCGCCCATGTGGCCGCTATCGACGCACTGGTCAAGCGTGCTGCCACCGCGCTACAAGCTGGCTTTGCCGCTTACGGCTCCCCTTCAGCCACAGAACTGATGTTGGATGCCACCCTGAAAGCCGTCGAAGCCAAAATCGTAGCGGACTCCTGGGGACCACAATTAGCCGGCAACCTGCTGGATCTGGGTTCGGGCTCTGTAGTAACCATCGATGGAGCCTTGGACCGACACTGGCGCAACATCAAAGTTATTGCCGCACACAATCCCAGTTTGTACAAAACCCGCTTTCTGGGCGACTACCTGCTCAATCAGACTTTGCCACCGACAGGAGCCTTCTTTTGAGCACAGACATTCTTTTCCACTCGCGAGAAAGCAGCGTCGTGGTGACGCCTGGTTTCCCTTCAGTCTCGTCTGCACAAGTGCGTCAGGCCTTACTGGACGGGCAGGAAATCGCACTGCTGGATGTGCGCGAAGAAGCCCCCTATGCCCAGGAGCATCCGCTTTGGGCCGCCAACTTTCCCTTGTCGCGCCTGGAGCTGGAAGCCTGGGATCGTATTCCACGACGAGACACGCCTATCGTCATCTACGGTCATGATGACTACAGCGATCTGGCCCTGAAAGCCGCGCAAGTTCTGTACACACTGGGCTACAGCAATATTGGTCTATTGGAGCGGGGCCTGGAAGGCTGGCGCGCCGCCGGTGGAGAGCTATTCAGCGATGTGAACGTCCCCAGCAAATCCTTCGGAGAACTGGTCGAGGCGCAGCGCCACACCCCTTCACTGAGTGCCCAGGAAGTCCAGGCCTTGATCCATAGCCAGGCCGATGTGGTGATCGTCGATGCACGCCGTTATGACGAATACCACACCATGAGCATTCCCACCGCCACCAGCGTTCCCGGCGCGGAGCTGGTCTTGCGTGTCCAGGAACTGGCCCCCAGCCCAAAAACTCAGTTGATCGTCAATTGCGCAGGGCGGACACGCAGCATCATCGGTACCCAGTCACTGATTAATGCCGGCATTCCCAATCCCGTAGCCGCGCTACGCAACGGCACGATAGGATGGGTGCTGGCCGGGCAGACACTGGACCACGGTGCCACCTTGCGCCACAGCTTGAAGCCGGGCCCATCTCACGAACAGACCCAAGCACAAGCCCGACAAGTTGCCGACCGCACAGGCGTCAAACGCATCAAGTTGGAAGCCTTGGACCGCCTGCGTGAACAGGGACGCACCCTTTACTGCTTCGATGTACGTACACCCGAAGAATACGAAGCAGGGCATCTGCCTGGCTTTGCCCCCGCCCCCGGCGGCCAGTTGGTTCAAGAGACAGGCCACCACGCACCAGTTCGGGGAGCACGCATCGTGCTGAGCGATGATGACGGCGTACGGGCTTCCATGACGGGCTCCTGGCTCGCCCAAATGGGATGGGATGTCTACGTGCTGGAGCCTGCCTCCGAAGCTGAGCAATACATCAAAGGCCGCTGGCAACGTGCCATTCCCGAGCCCGAAGGGATTCAGTCGGTATCTGTGGACACGCTGCTTCAGTGGCTTGGCACCCATGATGACAGCACCCAGATACTGGACTTCGCGCCTAGCGCGGACTATGTCAAAGCCCATATCCCCGGAGCCTGGTTCGCTTTGCGCTCACAAATCAAACAGGCTCTGGACAAGGTCCCAGCCGCCCAGCGCTATGTGTTCACCTGCCGCTCCGGAGTCACGGCCAGTTTTGCGGCAGAACAAGCCATTGCGCTGACTGACGCCCCTGTTTATGTGTTGCAAGGAGGAACCCATGCCTGGCAAGCGGCACAGCAAGCGCTTGAAAGCGGCGAATCCCGCTTGGCTTGCCCACGCATAGACCGCTACCGCCGTCCTTACGAAGGCACTGATGCGCCTGAGGCTGCCATGCAGGCCTATCTGGATTGGGAGTTTGGTCTGGTTGAACAATTACGCCGGGACGGCACGCATAAATTCAAGGTGCTTTAGTTCTGTTAAGCCGCGCCTTCCCGAGCACCAAACATGCTATGGCTTGGGCTGGGCGCGGACTTACCATGCCACAGTGAGTTGCCTCCAAGCACAGGAAATCATGGACAAAGCCAGCAAAATGCCCTATAAAATCGGACGATCATAATAACGATTCTCATTTACCACTCTTCCATGTCTGATCGGCCCTCTCTGCGCAGCAGTTGGCTCGCACACTATGCCGAGCTGATCTCCACCTGGACACGACGTTACGGCAATCGGCATGACGCCGAAGATGCCACCCACGACGCCATCGCCAATATGCTGGAACAGCGCTCGGGGGTCATTGCCAATCCTCGCGCTTTTTTGCATCGCAGTGTTCATAATGGCCTGGTCAGTTTGAATCGTCGGGCGCATCGTCAGGCCCACGTTGCCTGGCAAGACTTGAGCGATGAAGAGCATCCGCTAGACCACTCCCACGAGCAGGAGATGGACAGCGCCCATTTGCGTCTGGCCCTGCAAAAAGCACTGAACGAGCTGCCCCTGAAAAGCCAGCAGATCTTTGCCTGGCACAGGCTGGAGGGCTACACTTTGCCCGAGATTGCGCGCAAGATGAATTTGTCTCAAAGCATGGTCGAAAAACACATGGCCCGCGCTCTGGATCACCTGCACAAACGCTTGAGCGACTTCCAACTGCCCGAGTGAAACCGCATGCCTCCTTCCCTATGACACGCAGCACCTCCACGCCGCTCTCGCTTCCCCTGAATCCTGATCAGCTCAGCCTTTGGCTGGTACGCGAACAGGCGGCTAGCCTCGCCGAGGCGGAACAGCAGGAGTTGATGCACTGGCGACAAGCCAGTGAGTCCAACGAGACCCACTACCAGCAACTATTGCTGACCTGGCAAGCCACGCAACTGGTGCCTGATCAGCACTGGCGCAGTGTGCTGGAACAAGCGCCCCAACAAGCCTCGCGCCGACGCTGGTTGCGCAATACCTTCCTGATTGGTGCTCCGGCTCTGGCCGCGGGAGCGGCAGTCATTGCATTGCCCGGCTTGCGTGGACTCTGGCAGCCCACCCCTGAATTCACCCAAAGCTATCAAAGCGCGCGGGGTGAGCAGCAACGCATCGTGCTGCCCGATCAATCCATTCTTCATCTGAACACCGACACACTGGTGGATGTGGCCTTTTATGCCGACCACCGAGAGGTGACTTTGCATCAAGGCGAAGCTCTGTTTGATGTTCATAAGCAGCACGACCGTCCCTTTCAGGTTCTGGGCGGACTGGCAACGATTCTGGTGACCGGCACGGTCTTTAATGTGCAGCGCGATCCGCAGGCACTCAGTGTCATCGTGCAAGAAGGCCAGGTTCAGGTCAGCAGCGGACGCTTGTGGTCTCCCAGCCATGTGTCTCTGGGGCCTGACCAGCGCTTGAGTCTGGAAGCGGGCAGCAGCCGTCCCCGTCTGGACTCCACCCCGGCCCAGGCTGCCACCGCCTGGCACACCGGCCAACTGGTCTTCAGCAACACCCCGTTAAGCGAGGTTGTGCGTGAGCTGAACCGCTATCGCCCTTCCCAGCAGGCCATTCAGATCATGGATGCCAGCCTGGCCTCGCGCCGCATTGCCGCAGTTTTTGAGCTGCGTGACAGTGCTGACCTGTTGGAAACCTTGCCCGAGCTACTGCCCTTGCGAGTCAACACGCTACCCTCCGGCGAAGTGCAATTACACGCACGCTAAAGACAGCGATTGAAGCACCAAAGCAGTCTGTGACCCATACCTGAGCTGCCTTCAAACCTGCGTCACCAAAGCCAGAGTGTCCGGCGATACGGACTTTTTTACCGGCCATTACGGGTTTTGACTGGCTGATGCGTCTCATCTACAGACCCGCCTGGCCAGGCATTGATCCATGACCCCTATCGCTTGCTTTTCAACATGACCTCTTTGCATTCTTCCCCGTCACCCGCAGAGCGTATCCGCCTGGGCCGCCCCCTTATGCGTGCAACGGCTCTGGCCCTGGCACTAGGCACTCTGCCCTTCTATGCCGCAGCACAGAACGCGGCCCCCAGCACCATCAGCCTGCCCGCTCAAAGCTTGTCCCAAGCCTTGTTGTCTTTAGGCCAGCAAGCCCGTGTACAGTTGTACTTTGACCCCAATATTGTTCAAGGTCTGCAGGCTCCCGCCGTTCACCAGGCCACATCAGTTGAGGCCGCTCTGGCACAACTTCTGGCAGGCACCGGGATTGAATACAAGCGCAAAGACAATCGCTATACCCTGAGCAAACCCTTATCGGGCGACAGCACACAGCTGGCCCCCATTACGGTTCATGCCGCCAGGGACACGCTGAACACCGAGCAAACAGGCTCCTATACCGCCACCCACAGCAATAGCGCCACCCGCCTGAACCTGAGCCTGCGTGAAACCCCGCAATCGGTCAGCGTCATTACCCGTCAGCAGATGGACGACCAGGGTATTCAGACCATTTCCGATGCTTTGCAGCAAACTCCGGGCATTACCGTCAATCGCGACAACTCGGAGTCCTACAGCTTTTACTCGCGCGGTTTCAATCTGGAAAACTTCCAGTTTGACGGTCTGCCCAGCCTGTCCTCGGACGGTGGCGCCGTACGCGATAACTACAGCATCACCAACTCCGCCATCTACGACCGTATCGAAATCCTGAAAGGCGCGACCGGCCTGGTCAACGGTGCAGGCTACCCCTCTGGCGTGATCAATATGGTCCGCAAGCGCCCCACCAGTCAGTTCCAGGGACACGCACAAGTATCCGCAGGCAGCTGGGACACGTATGGCACGGAACTGGACTTGTCCGGCCCGCTGGCCGCCGAAGGTGCCTTGCGTGGACGTGTCGTGGGCGCCACCCAGGACAATCGCAGCTTCATGGACTACGCCAAAGGCAAGCAGCAGATCTTTTACGGGATTCTGGAAGCCGACCTGGGCGAGCGCACCACTGTCGCTGTGGGCCTGGACTACCAGCGCAACCGTAACAACGCGACTACCAACGAACACTTGCCCGCCTTCTACAGCAATGGCGAACAGTTCTCCATCGGCCGCCACGTTAACCCGGCTGACCGCTGGGCCTGGCGCAACCAGGATACACAGCGCGTATTTGCCGATCTGAATCACCGCTTTGACTCCGGGTGGACCATCAAACTGGCTGCCGGTCAACGTGACTACCGTACCCGTCAGGTCATGTCCGGCCTGTCTGCCGATGTTGTCAACGCACAGACCTATGAAATCAGCCACGGCTTTTACCAGGGTGGCGCGGCGCGCTTTGACAGCGACTCCAAAGAAAAGACGCTGGACTTCCATGCCACCGGCCCTTTCAAGCTGCTGGGTCGCGAACATGAGCTGGTGCTGGGCGCGAACTACGCCAAGACCCATGCCTTGTCACAGCGCTGGGACGGCGACACCGACATGACGGTGCCCGACATTTTTGAGTGGAACAACAACGCTACCGAGCCCAACGAATACGAATGGTGGCTGCAGCACGATGTCAACGTGAAGCAGCACATGATCTACGGGGCCGCCGTTCTGAAACCCCATGACCGTGTCAATGTGATTCTGGGTGCCCGCCAGGTGCGCTACGACTGGTCCCTGGAAAGCCTGAACGCTCTGAACAATTTTCAGCGCCACGAAACTCAGGTCAGCGGCAAGATCATTCCTTATCTGGGTTTGAGCGTGGATCTGGACGAATGGCACACAGCCTATGCCAGCTATACCGACGTATTCAAACCCCAAGCCTATAACTTCAAGGCCAACGGCGAACAGCTGGAACCGCTGACTGGCAAGAGCATGGAAGTAGGAATGAAAGGGGAATATCTGGACGGCAAGCTCAACGCCAGCATGGCCCTATTCCAGATCAAGCAGGACAACGTGGCAGAACCCGACCCGATCAACCCGCAAACTCCAATGGGCGGCGTGGCCTACATTGCGGTTCCAGGTGTGAAGACGCGCGGTCTGGAACTGGAGTTGTCCGGCGAAGTCATGCCGAACTGGCAAGTTCACGCTGGCTACACTTATGCCCGCTCCCGCGATGCGGAAGGTGTGCGAGCCAGCCCCCGACAGCCAGAACACTTGTTCAAACTGGCCACTTACTACCGTCTGCCGTGGGCTGGCCAACGCATGATGGTAGGTGGCAATGTGCAATGGCAAAGCGGCAGCTACTTCACACAGATGATCGATGGTCAATTGCGCCGCTTCGAGCGCAAACCCTATGCACTGGTCGGTTTGAGCGGTTCGTATGAAGTGAACAAGGCCACAAAACTGTCCGTCAACATCAACAACCTGTTCGACAAGCACTACTACGCGGGTATCGGCAACTACAACACCGTCTTTTGGGGTGCGCCTCGCAACGTAACGGCAACCTTGCGGTATCAGTTCTAAACCGAGACTTCTCGAGCCTGAGTCCAGCGATCGCCTGATCCAGATAGTCCACTGAAACAAAACCCGCAGAGCTTGTTCAGCCCTGCGGGTTTTTAGGCCCAGCACTGTGCCAATACGCTCGAATCTGGCGCTACACGTCACGCTCATCCTGACTGGCAGCCCCCCCCTACATCCCTGTGCTTACACCGTGATCGTCTATGTATCGAACAGCCTAAATACGGCACGGATTCAAGACCTGCTTCTGGAGCCTAGCGTCGAAGGAGCTTGCCCAAACCGCGCCTGAAACAAACGGCTGAAATGGGAGAGGTCCTTGAAGCCACAGGCCATGGCCACCTCGGTCACCCGTTTGTGTTTCCCCTCGTCCAACAAACGGTAGCTCCGGATCAAACGCTGCTCCCACAGCCATTGCATGGGGGTTGTCGCTTCTTGTGCAAAGAGCCGATATAGCGTGCGAGCCGCCATGGACGAAGCACGGGCAATTTGCTCCACATCCAGTGCATCCTCATGCAGGTGCGCCCGTATATAAACCTTGATCTGTTCCAGACGCCGCTCCTGACGATTGCCCAGAGAAAGCGCAGAAGTTTCAGACTCGAAGACCGCAGAAAAGATGTCCAGCACCGAAGCCGTCACACGCTGATCCATGCCGTCCTCAGCAGATCTCCCCATACCAAGCAGTTGCTTGACCAAAGCCCCCGCCATCGGCCCCAGACGCGAGTTGGCCGCAATACGGCGCGCAGCCAGATTCCCCACCGAGGGCAGGCGCGTTGCCAGCAAGGGACGAGGAATCATGACCATGGCCGCATGAGCCAAAGGCCCCAGCTCCAAATCAAAAGGCCGTGACTGATCCTGAAGGACCAAGTCACCTGCTCCCAGGCTCACATAGCGTCCGTCCTGGCTCAGCTGAATATGGCCATCCAGCATGAGCCACAACATGAAGCAGTCGCGCTGATCTTTACGAATATCGGCCTGCCGTCTGTTGACGCGTATGGCCTCCCCCTGAGGGGTGGCAGACCAGATGCTGCTCAGGCCCAAACCACCAAAGCTATTGAGCGTGACCCGCGCCTGAAACTGGTGTCGGGCAATCTGGCTGCACTCGGTCTGTGAAAACTGCCTACAAGTGACCTCGTGCCAGTGTTCAAAGCTGTCTCCGGGCTTGACCGCTATGATCGCTGTCATAGGTTCAGTCTCCATAATCGGCGCTCTCTGCACCGATGGATTAATCGTTTTTCAACAAGATTACGTCCATTCCCCAAGCACAGACAAGCCCGGAAAACACCCAGCCCCAGCCCCCTGCCTGTGCATTATTCAAGATGGCAGACACAGTCAAAAAATCCATAAAAATGGCACAGACAGCCAAGCCGAATCCGCCTCATCCTCCTACTCTACAAGCGTCTATGACACCGGCAGCGGCAATCCCAACTACACAGCCGCCCGGCCTTGAGCAAACCAAAGGAGAATGAGATGGCTATTCAGATTGATCAAATCAATCCTGGCAGCACGGCGGTCATTGTGATCGACATGCAAAACGACTTCATCGCCCCCGGCGCCCCCCTGGAAACGCCCATGGGCATGGAGCTGATGCCCCGCCTGCAAAAACTGCTGGACCATGCCCGCCAAACCGGCATGGAAGTGATCTTCACCGCCCACGCCCACCGCCGCAACGGCTGCGATATGGGGCTGTTCGGGGAGATTTACCCTCCGATTCAAAACCAGGTGGGACTGGTCGATGAGACCGCTGGCGTTGATATTTACCCCGAAGTGGCTCCACAAGGGGACGAGGTCGTCATCAAGAAGCATCGGTACAGCGCGTTCTTTGGCACAGACCTGGACATCATCCTGCGTACCCGCAAGATCGATACGGTTGTGATCACCGGCGTGACCACTGAGAACTGCTGCCACGCCACGGCCCGCGATGCCATGTTCCATGGCTACAAAGTGGCTTTCATCTCCGATGCGACCGGCACCTACCACTACCCGGATATGGGCTTTGGGGCGATTCCCGCTGAAGAAGTGCACCGCGTCACCCTGGGAGTGCTGGCGGTATCCACCGCGCATGTCATGACGACAGATGAGCTGATTCAGAAATCCAGACAATAATCACGAACGGGGCCAGAACCCGCATGCATTGAGCCCCCAGCTCATCAGGCAACACAACAGGTCTTGTGAATCGTCACACTTTTGAGGATCGCTTCTCAAGACCTGCGGTTATTTTTCTTGTGCCACAACAAGTTGCGCCAGCCGCTGTATGGACAGCGGCGCACAGCCTTCCGCATCATTGCTGATCGTCACATAAGCCGCCTGCCCCGCCCCCGTAATTCCACGAATCGTGCGCGCCAGCACCGTGCGGGTATGCAAGTCCTCGCTGACGATGGCATCGAAGGGGGTATGCTTTTTTTGAGCATCGGCATAGCCGTAAGCACCAAACTCCCGGTTCAAGTTCCAGCGACACACCAAGGGTCCCGGCCACAAGGCGCGCAATACAGGCAGTTGCTCCGCAATCGGCGGCATCTTGCCGTGCAGGCCCAAGCAAAACGTCGCGCCATTGGCCTTGAGCGTATCGACAAGACTTTGGGTCAGCAGCTCCGGATCTCGGACTTCTACAGCAAGCACCACTTGTGAACCCTGCGGTAAAGCCTCTCGCGCCGCCGCCAGCATCTGCCCCAATTTGTCGAACATCTCTGCCGGGCGATTCAACCAGCCCCAGGACAGTGGGCTTAACTGGAAGACCAGCACGCCCAGCTTGTCACGCAAGCCCTCCGCGGCAGGCTGCACAAACTGCTCTACAGCCAGACGGATATTCAGAAAGTCCGGATTGGACTTGCGCACCTTGCCCTGCTCATCACGAACTTGAGCATCCGTAATCATAGACGGGCATTTCACGACGAAGCGGAAGTCTTCATCCACCTGCGTGGCGTAGGCGGAATACTGCGTGACCGTCAAAGGACGCCAGAAGGTGCGATCGACACAGACTGTACGCATCAAAGGATGCTGGTGATAGGCCTCCAGGCCATGCTTGGACAGGATGCTCGACTCGTACTCACCATCCCAGATCAAGCCTTCCCAACCGGGGTAGGACCAGGTGGAGACACCGAAACGCAAGGCTTCAGGAAGCTGGGCGGCCAGATCGCTTAGCTCCAGCGCGGAAGCAGCAAGGCTGACTTTGGTGATTTTGCGTCGGGAGGGAGCAGCGGGCTTTGAAGCAGGTGGCTGAGGAATGGCATCGCCGAAAAGATCTTCTTGCATGGTGGGTATAGTGCCATGGGAGAGAGCTCAAGCAAACTGGGTAAGACCCAAGCCAAACTTGGTTTTTATCATTTTCAACAAAATCCTAGTTTTATTACTATATTCACGTTCTTTTTAGGATTCTAAAACGTACGAAATTACTGTTTTCACGCCCGTTTATGGGACATTACGCAAGCTCTTATCACGTTGATAAGCCGACGCCCCATGAAGAAGGCACCCCGCGCAAGACGTGACACAAAACATCCATAATGAAATGGTCGGAGAAGTCCGCATTTTGGTGACCTTCCAACGAGCCTAGGAAAGGCTGAAAGAAATGCTGGAAATGCCTGAACAAGACAGTACTCGGGTCATTCGCTCTTTGAAAGAAAACGGCTGGCACGTTTCCGGGAAGTTGAAATAGGCGTATCCACAACTGGAAAAGCAGGAACTGGCAGAACGTGTTGTAGAGGCAGTTCGCTCGGCATTCGAAAAATGAAAACCGCAGGCCGCGCCGAAATAGATCAGAGTTAGCCTAGGAGCAACAGTCTTGGGAAACAAAGCAGAACTGGAGCGGGTGATGGGAATCGAACCCACGACGGATGCTTGGGAAGCATCAGTTTTACCATTAAACTACACCCGCCCTGATGGAGAGGTCTGCATCTAAAGCAGACAATCCCGCGAATGGGGAAGCGAAAATTATAGCGCGATCTTTTCTTGATGCGTGGTTCCCGCCCTATCTTTTTCACGTGCATCCCCATGAATTCAGTGGCAAGACTCACTACAATAGAGCTTTCCCGCTTTTAGCTAATACGCGAGCCATTCCTGATGCCCGCGCCACAACCATGACCACCAGCAACGAAAAACCATCCCTGCTGTCGCCCAATGTCGCGAACAGCAATTCCGGCGAGACCCATATCCGTAGCTTTGTTCATCGGCGCGCGCACATTACGCCCAGCCAGGAACAGGCCCTGGCGCGCCTCTTGCCCCTGTGGTCGATCAGCTACCGCGACAACATCCTTAAACCAGAAACAGTGTTTGGCAATGACAACCCCCTGATTCTGGAAATCGGTTTTGGCATGGGTGAAACCACCCAGAAGATTGCCCAGGCTCGTCCCGACGACAACTTCCTGGGTGTGGAAGTGTTCAACGCCGGTGTGGGCGCTTTGCTCAAGCGTATTGATGACAACCAGATCAGCAATATCCGCATCATTCAACATGACGCGGTGGAAGTGGTGCGCGACATGATCGCCCCTGCCTCGCTGGCGGGCATTCATATCTACTTCCCGGACCCCTGGCCCAAGAAGCGCCATCACAAGCGTCGTCTGGTGCAATCGCCCTTTATTCAGCTGCTGACCAGCCGTCTGAAACCCGGTGGTTACATTCATTGCGCGACCGACTGGGAAAACTACGCCGAACAAATGCTGGAAGTGCTGTCCGCCGAGCCCATGCTCAGCAACACGCACGAAGGCTACGCACCCCGCCCTGACTTCCGTCCACTGACCAAGTTCGAGAACCGTGGGCTGCGTCTGGGTCATGGCGTGTGGGATCTGATCTTCACCCGCAATGACACCCCTACCCCTGAACTGAACTGGCCCAAGAAAGAACAATGAGCGCTACCCTGTTCCCGCCTATAGAGCCTTACGCCCAAGGCACTTTGCACACCGATGATGGGCACCATATCTACTGGGAATGCTGCGGCAACCCGGCAGGTAAACCCGCCATTTTCTTGCACGGTGGGCCGGGATCAGGATGTTCTGCCGATCACCGCCGCCTGTTCGACCCGCAAAAATACAATGTGCTGCTGTTTGATCAGCGCGGTTGCGGGCGCTCCTACCCTCATGCCAGCCTGGAGAACAACACCACCTGGCATCTGGTTCAGGACATGGAGCGGCTGCGCAAGGAAAAGCTCAAGGCCGACAAGATGCTGGTCTTTGGCGGCTCCTGGGGCTCGACTCTGGCCTTGGCCTATGCCCAGACTCACCCCGAGCATGTCAGCGAACTGATTGTGCGCGGTATCTTCATGGCTCGTCCTGAAGAGCTGCACTGGTTTTACCAGGAAGGCGCCTCGCGCTTATTCCCGGACATCTGGGAACAGTATCTGGCTCCTATTCCCAAAGAAGAGCACGGGGATCTGATTAGCGCCTATCACAAGCGTCTGACAGGCGACGACCCTGCTGTGCAGCTACGCGCCGCACATGCCTGGTCGCAATGGGAAAGCAATACGATCACACTCTTGCCCAGCCAGAACCACCTGGACGCCAAATCCAGTGATAAAGCCGCTTTGGCCTTTGCACGCATTGAAAACCACTATTTCATGAACCGGGGTTTTCTGGAGCCGGATCAGTTGCTGAAAAACGCCCACCGCTTGCATGGCATTCCCGGTGTCATCGTGCAGGGACGCTATGATGTGTGCACTCCGGCGCATACAGCCTGGCAACTGCATCGCGCTTGGCCCCAAGCAGAATTTCATATGGTTGCGGACGCAGGCCACGCCTACGACGAACCCGGCATTTTGGCCCGGCTGCTGGCCGCCACCCAGAAGTTTGCCATCTGAATCACTCGTCCGGCCCTGGCCGGACCATATCCAGAGACAAGAATGAACATTACCCTGAACGGCCAGAGCAAGACTCTGGCAAACTCCGACACGGTTGGCACGCTGATTATCGAGCTGGGCTACGAGAACAAGCGCATTGCCGTGGAACTGAACGGCGATATCGTGCCCAAAAGCCAGCACGCCAGCACCCCGATCAAAGAAGGCGACACCATTGAAATCGTGGTTGCCGTCGGTGGCGGCTGATACTCGCCCTGTAAAATGCACAATTGCTGACATTCCGGTACGGCTTCAAGGATAAAAATGAGGTCATAATGGGCCGTCTCGCCTGCCATCAAGCAGGCAGCCATAGAACCCTAACTTCAGGAGCAAAGCGATGGGCGTATTCAGTTTTCTTAAAGATGTCGGCGAAAAACTCTTTGGTGCCAACGAAGCCAAAGCAGCAACAGCTGACGAACTCCAGAAAGAACTGGCCAAACACCAACTTTCCGCCGACGGTCTGAATCTGGCGGTTGATGGCGACAAAGTTACGGTTAGCGGCCAGGCTGCCTCCACCGAACAGGCCGAAAAAATTGTGCTGGCTCTGGGCAACACCCTGGGTGTCTCGCAGGTCGACAACCAGCTCAGCGTAGCTCAGCCTTCCGCTGAAGCCACCATGTACACCGTACAGAAAGGCGATACCCTGTGGAAAATTGCTGAAACCCACTACGGCAAGGCAAATGGTGCGAAATACACCGTTATTTTTGAAGCCAACAAGCCTATGCTCAGCCATCCTGACAAGATTTACCCCGGTCAGGTACTGCGTATTCCGGCGCTGTAATAACAACGGATCAGAACGAGAAAAGCCCGCATATGTGGGTTTTTCTCTTGGTCGTCTTGTCCAAACAGGTCACGCTCTTGCGACGAGCCAGCACTACGGCACTGCAATCTTGCGTTACCCAGATCAAATCGGTTTCCTGACGACCTGGCACCACTGCCTTGAACTCGTTCATATCTCTCTGGCTGCTATACCCAGGCTCCGACCAGACCTCTCATTCAACAACACGCAAGTCCCATACCAATATCCACACAGATCGCTAACACATTGATATTTAATTTTTAACACCATCAACATCACAAGCTGCTCAACCATCCACCAAACATCCGGTTTTCCGAACACAGGACCCACAAGAGGAACGGAAATCCGGATGGGCAGCACCGCTCCCTAAGGACTATGGATACTAAAAGGCCCTAAACCCGGCGCGCCGTCAATACCTGCCTGAGCACGGTTGTCGCTGCCGCCACGGGAACTGACAGATGCGTTTCATCCGCTAGCACCACGTGGCCCACCTCCAAGCCCTGGCCCGACAGCGCCGAATCCAAGCGGCGGGCCAAGGAGTGAGTCAGTTGCAGGGTCTGCGCACTTTCTGCCCCGCCTGCCATCAACAACAAACGCTTACCGAGCAGCGCGACCTTGCCTGCCTGTGCTTGCGCCGTAAACGCTCGCTCCCTGGCCAGGATGAAGTGGTCTTGCCACCAGACGGACGGGCTGATGGCGACAATCTGAGAGAACCGCTCAGGCTGTGCGTAAAACAAACTCAATGCAAACATGCCGCCGAAAGAATGCCCCAACAGCACCTGGCGATGCGCATCAACGGGAAATCGCCGCGCAATGTCCGGCAATAATTGCTGCGACAGAAATGCCATCATCTCCAACTCGCCCCCCAACGTCGGCCATCCAGGCTGCGGCGTCTGGCCAACAGGCAGCGGCGGCGTAAAGTCATACGCTCGCCGTGCCAGATCAAAGGGCTCTGGCGTGGGATAGCCGACCGCCACCAAGATGGCATCATCCGCCAATTCGCTTTGCATTCGGGCGGCATCGTAATACGCCCCAAAGAAGGCATTGCCATCGAGCAGATACAGCACGGGATGGCCTGCGGCGAACCGGGGCGCTTGACGCGGGGGCCTGACCATCACCTGATACCCGCCCCCCGACGTCGCAAGCGAAAACTGTTCGGTACCGGGCAAATGGACGGCCTGCTCCTGCGCAGCCCGGACCGGCAGGGCCAGGACCGACCCGGCCAGCCCGCCCAGCAGGCATCGGCGACGAGCTGGGTTCAGAATCACCAGCGGTACCTCAAACTGGCCATGACTTGTCGGCCCACGCCCAGATAGCAGTAGCCGCTATTGCACACCGGGACTTCTTTATCCGCTACGTTCTGCACATTCAAGGATGCCTTCCAACCCTTGAGAGAAGCAAAACGCCGACCGGGTTCATAGCTGACGGCCAGATCGACCAGCGTGGAGGCAGGGTTATGCATGGTGTTGAGCGTATCGCCATAACTGCTGCCCACATACCGTGCGCCAGCACCGAAACCCAATCCCGCCAAGGGTCCGCGCGACAAACGATAATCCAGCCATGCCCCAGCCACATGACGCGGTTGGCGGCTAGGCGTCTTGCCAATTTCGGCAGCATTATTGCTGGCTCGCACCTGACTACGGTTGTAGCTGTAATAGGCAGTCAAATCCAACCCATCAGCCAACTCGGCCACGGCTTCCAGTTCAATGCCCCGAGAACGCAACTTGCCTGCCAGTTCCGAATACGCCGTGCCCGGCACGGACCGTACCGCATCGGTCTCATCGATCTGATAAGCAGCCAGGGTGATCTGGCTGCGGTGACCCGGCAGTTGATACTTGATACCGGCCTCGATCTGCGCACCACGAGTCGGGTCCAGAGGTCTACCCTGCACGTTCAGACTGCTATTGGGTGTGAACGACGTGGCGTAACTCAGATACGGCGCAAAGCCACTGTCGCTCAGATACAGCACCCCTGCCTGCCACGTAAACGCATCATCTTTCTTGCGCAAGGCGCTACCACCCGCCAATACGTCCTCATTGCGCTGCCGTACAACATCGTATCGACCGCCCAAGCTCAAACGCCAGTTACCTATGTCGGCCTGATGAGACAGATAGTAGCCAAGCTGTTGATCGCGCTGCTTGACCGAAACCAGGTTGTAGTCAGGCGTGGGCAAGGAGACATTGCCATAGTGCGGATGGTCCAAATCCAGCGGCGGCACGCCGCTGGCCAGATAGCCGATGCGGTTATCCCAATCCACCCATTGATAATCGAAACCCGCCAACAGTTGATGAGCGACAGTGCCAGTCTGCAAGCGCATCAGCGCCCGATTATCCACGACCAGGCTTTTCACCTTGCTGCCCACCGACCAGGCTGACCTGTCCATGATGCGCGTTCCGGGCCGCAGGCCCGCGTTGTCCAGGTAACGCACCTTCATGTCCAGATCACCGTAACGCAACTGCTGGCTCAACGTCAGGGCATCACTATAGCGATGCTCCAGCTCGTATCCCAACTGATACTCCGTCTGGCGTTGGTAATCGTAATCAGGATCGCTGATACGCATACTGGTCGGCCTGCCATTATCAACATACGTGCCAACCCCGCCATCAGTTTCGTCTTTGATATATTGGCCGCGCAATGTCAGCGTCGTTTTCTCACTTAACTGAAAATCAAACGCGGAAGCCAGCACGTCCCTGTCATCGGCAATTTCGCGTTCGTGTTCACCTCGCCGGATCAGGCCCGTCACCCGAAAGCGCGCCGTGCCACTCTCATTTATGTCATCACCGATATCAAGGGCCAGTTGCTTACGATCATGGGATGCGCCGGTCAGCATGAGTTCACGCACGGGCGTGTCCGTCGGACGCTTGGACACCCGGTTGACCAAACCACCCGGCGTACCCTGCCCGTACAAGACCGACATCGGCCCCTTGACAATATCCACCCGCTCCAGCAAATAGGCTTCAGTGCGCGGTGTCGCATAAATGCCCGGTGTCTGGCGCAAACCATCCAGGTAATCCCCTTTGATGTTGACCTGAAAACCACGTATGGATATCTGGTCAAAGCGAGGATCGAAACCGGCACCACCTGTTGTCACTCCGGCCGTATACGTCACGGCATCCAATACGCTCATGCTGCCACGCGCGTCCATTTGCGCACGAGTAACCACACTGACCGATCGCGGTGTTTCATGCAGCGCTTCGTCAATCTTGCCGATACGGCTTTGCATGGCCACAAAGCCATCCTGGATGCTACCCTGAGTTGACGTACCTGCTCTGACCATAATAGGCGTCAAGGTCGCCGTCTCGACCTTGGGCTGCAAGGCATAGCGCCCCGGCCCAGTGTTACGCGCTTGCAAATCGGTAGCTACAAGCAAGACGGCCAATCCCTGTTCCACACTATAGGTGCCGTGCAGGCCCGCCGTTTGCCGCCCTTGAACCAGGCTGGCGGCCCCGCCCAGATAAATACCCGCACTCTGCGAGAACTGATTCAATGCCTGGCCCAACGGACCTGCTGCGATCGTAAATTGCAGCATCGGCGCACTTGCCGATGCGCTTTGCTGCGCCACGGCAGCAAGCGGAAAGATCGTGGGCCCCATCAGGCACGCAGCCAAAAAACGTTGCAATACGGATTGACGGAAAAAAGTAGGGGTTTGCATGAGAAAAACAAGAGTTCCGGGCACTGTCGTTGCGCAGTGCCTTCCCTATATGGATCGGACGAAAAACCAAAAGGGGAACTATGCTTAGGGGCTGTTGACACTACAAGGCCCTAGCGCGGCTCTATCGTTACCCACCACGGTAAGTTGCGCTGCACCCTGATCGGCAAAGCCTCGGACAACAAAGCCAGGGCAGCATCGGTATCAGGAACGGGATACGCCCCCATGACCTTAAGGTCGGCAATATCCGGATGCACGCCCAGATAACCCGGGCGATAGCGTGCCAGTCGCCGCAGGAAATCCACCAAACGCATATTGTCTACCGCCAGCACGCCGGCACGCCAAGCCGCTTGCGTCTGATCCAGCATGTGCTCGACACCCATGCGGTCTGATGCAATACCGACTTGCATCCCTTGTTCAATGATCCGCCGTTCACCCGTGCGGGCCAGACTGACTTGCACCGCCCCCTCCAAGACGGCAAGGTGAGCCGATTCGGCCTCTTTGCGCACCAGAAACACCGTACCCAACGCCCGCATCGTGCCAAACCGTGTCTTGACCACAAAAGGCTTGGCACGGTCATGCGCGGTTTGCACCACCACTTCGCCCTGATGCAAAGTCAGCAGACGCAGGTTCTCCTTGACCACAAAGTCTGCTGCACTGGCGGTATTGAGCCAGAGATGACTGCCATCGGGCAGGTGCAGATCACGAATTTCTCCAAGCCGGGTTTGGTAATCCGCCTGCCAGGCCAGCATCTTGTCTTGTGCCGGGGGATACCGCCAAACCATCCATCCGCCCGCGCCCGCCATCATCACGCCCGCTAAGGTACGCATCGCGCGGCGACGCGCAGGGGCTGCCGCCTGGCGCAGGCCTGCCGCCGCTGACGTGGAGCCTGTCTGCCCAGCCAATGCGGCAAAACGCTGGCCAACAGCGGTGATTTTTGCCCAAGCCGCTTGATGCTCAGCTTGGCTGTGCAGCCAATGCTGCCATGCCTGTCGTTGTGCGCTATCGTCCGGCGCATCGCCAAGGCGCACATACCAATCCGCTGCCTCTTGCAAGGTTCGGTGCCACTGCAACGCCGCCGGCTTCACTGCGGGTGCGTCATTATCATGCTGGACCACGCGGGCTGTGCCTCTTGAAAATCGGTTTCGAGCAAGGCGCAATGCACTAAGGCCTGCGCCATATATTTTTTGACCATGCGCTCAGAGACGCCCAGGCGCTCAGCGATATCCCGATACTTGAGGCCCTCGACCTGCGCCAAGATAAACGCCTCTTTGACTTTAGCTGGCAGGCGCTGCAACACCGCGCCTAATTCAAGCAGGGTTTCAAGAACAATCGCCTGTTGCTCTGGAGAAGGTGCCACACCGTGGGCATAAAATAACGCCTCTCGCCATGCTGACTCTACCTCGCGACGACGCCATAAATCAATACACAGCCCCTTGCCCATGGTGCGCAGATAAGCCCGAGCACCGCTTGGACTGTCAAAGCCTCGCGGTGTCAGCAACAAACGCAGGAAAGCATCCTGCGCCAGATCGGCTGCATCGCTGGCATTACCCAGGCGCCGTTGCAGCCAGGAACGTAGCCAGCCATGATGCAACTGATAGAGCTCCTCAATGCCGGAATCAGCCATATAGGCTCTCATACAATAAAACAAATGATTATAATATCAATTCTTATTCCGATACCGCCTCAACAACCGTCTCATGTCGCCAAGCAGGACGTGTGCGACCAACAAGGCAATCGCGGATCAACACGGCGGTGGTACGCTGCCCGATCGAACTGATCCAACTCTCCTTCCCATGCCTTACCATCCTGAAACGAGCGGCCATCTAGACGTAGCCCAGGTCAGCGATCAGTGCTGTGTCCGTGTTCTTCACGCCCTCGCTGCTGCAATACCAATGCAGCCGCAGCAATGTCAGCCAAGGCAATACCGACGGCCTTATAAACAATAATGTCGTCCCGACGTCCCTTTGCCACCGGCTTTTGAATCGTATCAGCCAGAGCCTCAAGCTTAGGAACAAGCCTCTCCTGGTCAGGAAACAAGGCCAGATCCCCCGTATCTTGCAAGGTTTGCTCAGGCCACTCCACAACCACCTTAGCAGCCCGCTGGATCAGCTTTGCATCAATTTCCTGAGTATGCGCCAGACATGAGCCAATCGCTGCGACAAAGCTGCCCGCCTGTACATGATCACTCTCAAAAACCGGTTTCAATGATCGCGTGGCGGTCACAATAATTTGACTTTTTGAGGCAGCCTCTTGCGCACTGACATGCTCAACCAAGACAGGCAGGGCCGCCAAAGCCTGTTTCACGGTCTCTGTAGATAAATATGGATCACAAACATACACGTTCCGGATAGGGAAAGCCGCCAGGAACTGCCTGATATGCTCCAAGCCCAGAGGACCCAGGCCAAAGACACCGAGTGTGGGAGTCTGGGGGTCCGCATAGCGTCTTGCGACCAGCACACTACTGGCTGCCGTTCGAATCGGCGTCAGTTCATCGGACTCCAGGGTCGCCAACGCCTCCCCCGTCTTGGTACTGAACAGCACCACTCTAAAACACAGTTTCCCTTTATAAGAGGTATAGATCTTGCTCCCGGCATAACCCAGCGCAGGTATCACCGCCCCCATGGATACCAACCTGAACCCATCCACCTCTGTTCTAAACCTGGGCTGCATGGCCGCTTCCCCACGCTGCCAAGCAAGATAGGCTTTTTCCAATACTTGCTCTAGTGTCTGAGGCACGAGCTGACGCCTGACCTCTGCATTATCGATATAAATCACCTCAGCCATCCTCCACTGACATACTCGTACTGTCGCAGCCGACCCGCGTCCCAAAATAGCGACGCGCCCCGCGGCATCCGCCATTCGGGGCGCGTACACCTTCCTTGACACCACTCCCTTGGATCAACACGGAATGGACTCCAGCAATCCGTCACACCGTCATCAAGAGAGGGCGAGCGGGGCCTGAAGATCGACGCCATAAACCTCGCGAGCCGCATCAGCAGAGATATAACCATTACGAACATCATTCACGACTTTCTTGTCATCACGCTCTTGAACATCCCCATAGCCGCCGCCACCGGGCAATGTCAGGATAAGCCGCTGACCATCCGGCACTTGCACTCGGGAGGCCTTGCCTTGCAACACCGTACCGTCACTTAATTGCAAACTACCCTTCAGGCCGGCCGTGCCTTGCTCACGCCCCTTTGCGGGGTTCAAGATTCGATCGAACATGGCATTAAAGGCCATGGTGTACCCCTGTGCCGCCGATATCTCCACCACCTGACCCAAACCACCGCGGCACTTGCCTGCTCCCCCCGAGTCCTGACGCAACTCTTTGCGCCACACCACAATAGGTCCAACCTGCTCGGTCGCCTCCACGGGCATCGTATGTATGCCACTTGGAAACGCCGTCGCATTCAAGCCGTCATAGCCGGGCCTTGCACCACCGCCACCACTATTGAACATAAGAATCTGGCTGGAATCTTTCTGGCCCTGCTCGCTGTGTTTGGCCACCACGCCGATTTGGATATTCCACGTCGTCCCAGCCCCTTCTGCCGGAATACGATCCGGCAAAAACTGATGAAGAGCCCCCAACACCACATCGGGGATAAAGTGCCCCAGTACGTGGCGTACCGCCACAGGACTGGGATGCTGCGCATTCAGAATGCAACCTTCTGGAGCAACAGCATCAAACGGGGCCAAGGAGGCTGCATTATTCGGAATTTCAGGCGCAATAGCACATTTCAGGCCATAGCAAGAATAGGCCTTGGTGTAGATCAAGGGCACATTAATGCCATATTCGCTGACACCGGATGTACCCGCGTAGTCCGCTACCACACGATCTTGCTCAACGCTGAGTGTCACCCGCATCGTGATTTGCTTCTCGTAACCATCGACCCGCATCTCATTGCTGAAGCAACCTTTGGGCAATTCAGCAATTTTTGCCAGGGTCGCAATACGACTGTTCTCCAGAATGTACTCACCCAACTCGTCCAGATCATCCAATTTGAACTCGCTCATCATTTCTTGCAAGCGACGATCTCCGATCTCATTGCACGCGGCCAAGGCATAAATATCACCGACCACTTGGTCTGCCTCGCGCACGTTATTGCGAACGATATTGATCAGGTCATGGTTAACCTCTCCCTTGATCGCAAAACGCATAATCGGAATGAAAAGTCCCTCTTCATAAACCTCGCGACCATCGGGTCCGAACCCCCTGCCGCCGATATCCACCACGTGTGCCGTACATGCAAAAAACCCGATCAGCTTTTGTTTGCGGAACACGGGTGACACAACGGTAATATCATGCAAGTGGCCCGTGCCTTTCCAAGGGTCATTCGTAATATAGACATCACCTTGAGCCATCGTCTCGACTCCCAGGGCTCGCATGAAATGCCCCACCGCCTCGGACATCGCATTGACATGCCCCGGTGTCCCTGTCACTGCCTGCGCCAACATGCGCCCTTGCTCGTCAAACACACCGGCCGACAGATCGCCTGCCTCGCGCACACTGGTGCTAAACGCAGTACGAATCAGCGTTAAGGCTTGTTCTTCAACCACCGAAATAAGGCGGTTCCACATGACTTGGCTATGAATATGATTCGACTTCACTGACATCGTGCCCACCTTATTTAGCTTGCTTATCAATTTCAACAAACAGGCAAAGATCTGCCTGAACCGTAGCGACAAATGCTGAGGGGATCACAGTGGCTGTTTCCCGCTCCACAATAATGGCGGGCCCTGTGACCTGGTCCCCAACATTGAGGTGATCACGGTTATAAATTCCGGACTCAACAAATTGCTCCAATTTAGACTCAAACACCCTACGGCTCCCTTCAGAGGCGGCAGGTCGAGTTTGCTCCACCCTCTTGATAGGACTCACGTTAAGAGGCGAGCTCGATGCCCGCACAGACCAGCTAACGATTTCTACACCCAGACCATCAATGGCCCGGCCAAAGAAGCGGACGTAGGCTTTCTCAAATTCGTTTTTCAGGAACTGGCTGTCTTGCGCGGTAAAGTCCCTGACCGGCACCTGCACGGGGATCTCCCAACCCTGCCCGGCGTAGCGCATATAGGCCACACGCTCCAGAACCGGATCGACATCCTTGAGCCCTTGCCGGGCAAAACTGCTTGCTTCTTGCTCCATTGATGCCAACAACTGGTTCACTTTATCGGCATCAAAACCAGCCAATCTCATAAAGCCGCTACGGGCCGACTCAAAACCAAAGGGAGCACGCAAAAAACCAAGCGCAGACCCAACCCCAGCGCCGTAAGGAACAAGAAACGCGTCAATAGCCATCTTTTCGCATAAGCGTGCAGCATGTACCGGTCCTGCTCCACCAAAGGTGATCATGGTAAAGCCGCTCAGGTCGTAACCGCTTTCCACTGCGTGTACACGACCAGCATTGGCCATGTTTTCATCGACAACTTCCACTATGCCGTACGCTGCAGCCGTGTCTGACAAGCCCAAAGGATCTGCAATGTCTTGGGTGATCGCCCGCCTGGCCAACGTGACATCCAGCTTCATCTTCCCGCCAGCAAAGTAGTCCGGGTCCAGCTTGCCGAGCAGCACATTGGCATCGGTCACTGTAGGGCGTTCGCCGCCACGCTGATAACACGCCGGCCCCGGCTCCGAGCCTGCACTACGCGGGCCGACGCGAATCTGATTCATGCCGTCTACACTGGCGATCGAGCCACCGCCTGCGCCGATTTCTACCATTTCGACAACAGGAATGGAAATAGGCATACCGCTGCCCTTCTTGAAACGGTACGTTCTGGCCACTTCAAAAATCTTGGCCGTTTTGGGCGCGTAGTTCTCGATCAGGCAAACCTTGGCAGTCGTTCCCCCCATATCAAACGACAAGACAGACTCCAAGCCGTAACGCTGCGCAATGTGGGCGGCAAAAATAGCCCCGCCAGCAGGCCCGGACTCCACCAGCCGCACAGGAAACTCGGCAGCGGTGTCAACGGAAATAATGCCTCCGCCTGAATGCATCATGAATACGTCGCATACCGTTCCTTGACTCTTGAGTTCGTCAACAAGGCGAGTCAGGTAGGACTTGATCAATGGTTTGACATAGGCGTTTGCGCATACTGTGTTAAATCGCTCGTACTCACGAATCTGGGGAGAGACCTCTGAGGAAATGGAAACGCTGAGCTGCGGCAAGTGCGCCTGGAGTGCATCCCTGACCTGCTGCTCGTGCTGGCCATTTGCGTAGCTATGCAAAAAACCAATCGCAACACTTTCATAGCCCTTTTCTTCAATCTCTGTAATCAAGGTCTGAATATCGTCAGGGCTGGGCGTGATCAAGGGCTTGCCATTCGAGTCCATGCGCTCTTTCAGAACGTAGCGATGCTCCCGGTCAATCAGAGCAGGTGGCAGAACAATATTCAGATCATATTGTTCAAACCGATTTTCGGTCCGCATTTCAATAACGTCACGAAACCCTTCAGTGGTAATCAATGCCGTCGGAACACCTCGTCGTTCAATCAGTGCATTAGTTGCCAAGGTGGTGCCATGAATAATCACATCAATATCACCAAATGCACAACCGGATTGCTCCAAAATCTGATTAAGGCCCGCCAAAATAGCACGCTCGGGGGCACTATAATCAGTCAACACTTTGGTCGTGAATAGTTCAGCATTTACTTCTAAGGCAACATCTGTAAAAGTGCCGCCGATATCCACCCCGACACGCACTAATTTCTTATCTACATTCATCTACAGTCTCCACCACATCAAAAAAATTAATCGCTATAAACAGGGAATAGTTAAACCACCGTCCGCATTAATGACTGATCCTGTCGCAAATGAAAACTTCCCACTTGCCAAACTAATCGCAATATCGGCCATGTCCTGACCTTCCCCCCATCGCCCCAAGGGAACCAAGCCCTCAGCGATCAACTTGTCATACCGAGCTTCTACGGGCTGGGTCATATTGCTATGAGTAATACCAGGACGCAGCTCGAAAACAGACACACCCGCTGAAGCCAAACGTAAAGCCAGCAGCTTGGTCAACATACCCAACGCCGATTTTGACAAGCAGTATTCCGCCCGATCAGGGGAAGCGACTTCCACACTGATCGAAGAGACATTGATAATGGAGCGAGGGTATTCCGAACTTTTTTTCTGTAGCATGCTTGCCATTACTTTTTGAGTAATAAAGAAAGTTCCGCGGATATTAATATCAAAGACAAAATCAAACGCCTCTGGCGTCAACTCCAACATGTCGGCTCGACGGGGCGCGCCAACGCCCGCGTTGTTAACCAGACAATGTATGTCCCCCAGGTTTTCTTCAATCTGATCGATCCATCCCTGATGGGAATGAACATCCGCTAAATCCCCCTGAATGACGTGGACCTTTCCTGCTCCGGCCACCAATAACTCCGATTTCAACGCGGTTAAAACATCGAGCTCGGCCCGGTCCATGACCGCCAGATTTGCACCCTGACGAGCAAACGCCAACGCGATTGCCGCGCCAATCGTCCCTGCCGCACCAGTGATAAAGATCGTTTGCCCAAGACCAGCCACTGACATTGAATTGCTACCCGTCATACGAAGAAACTCCCCTGATTAATGAAACAGCGCCGGCAACCACAAGGAAAACCACGGGACATACGCGACAAGCATGAGCACGAGCAAACTTGCCAGATAGTAGGGCCAGATAGTTCTTAGGACCTCACCCACCCCAACTTTCCCAATGGCACACCCTACAAAAAGCAAGGTTCCAACAGGCGGGGTATACAGCCCGATACCAGCCGCTAAAATCAGAACAATCCCAAAATGGACAGGGTCGACGCCAAAATTTATCGCCACTGGCAAAAATATAGGAGTACATATGATGACCATCGGTGACAAATCCATAAATGTTCCAAGCAATAGCAAAGCGACTAATATCAAGGCCATTACCACATAAGGACTTTCAGAAACATGGCTCATCACATCAATAACCATATTAGGTATTTGCAAAAAGGCCATGAACCACCCAAAGGCAGCAGCCGTTGCAATAATGAACAGCACCATCGCCGTTGTCCGTGCAGCAGCACTGACGGCTTCGATAAGCATTCGGAATGATGAACCCTTGTAGATAAAAATCATCAGTGCAAAAACATACAGAACCGCAATACACGAACTTTCAGTCGGTGTAAAAATACCAAAACGAACACCGCCAAAAATCACGAAAATCAGGAGAATGGCAGGAATAGCTGCAATAAATGCCTGAAAAATAAACCAGAATCCGGCAAAAGGTTCGGCAGGATACCCTTTTTTAACGGCCTGGATATACGCCGTAAAAAGTAAAGCAAGTGCCAGAAGCAAACCTGGAACAATGCCAGCCGTAAACAAGTCAGCGATTGAAATACCGCTACTTCCTGCAATCGCATAAAGAATAAGATTCGGTGATGGCGGAATCATCAACGCAATGACAGCACTACTGATGGTGACGTTGACCGCATAACTTCTTGCATACCCTCTTTTCACCATCTGTGGAACCATAATTCCACCAATCGCTGATGCATCTGCAATGGGAGATCCAGAAATACCGCTTAAGAAGACAGAGGACATAATATTGACTTGCCCTAACCCCCCTCGCATATGCCCCACCAAGCTGCTGGCAAAGTTGATCATTTTGTCAGCTACACCACCACGCATCATTAATTCACCTGCAAAGATGAACAATGGTATGGCGATCATTGAGAAAGAGCTAACTCCTTCACTCATTTGTTGAAAAACGATAAGAGGGGGAATTTCCATGTAAAAAGCAGTGCTTAAGGCAGCAATTCCAAGAGAAAAAGCAACGGGTACCCCCATCACCATCAACAGAAGGAAAACACCAAACAAAATTAATTGCTCCACAATTTGTTCTCCACTTTTCTCTGGATATCTGCTAGAACATTTTCCACACCAAAAAGAAAAATCAACACACCGCCCACAACCAGGGGGATATAATGCGCTCCTTGAGGTAGAAAATTTCCGGGCATGATGACGTGCCATGTACCCAGCACCAAATCCATGCCAAAAAATGCCATGCTAGAACCAAACAAAGCAATAAGTGCATTGCCAAGCCCAGAAATCCATCTCCTGAGTGTTGGCGGGAGCATGATCAGTACGACAATGAATCCTAAATGGTCTTTACTCCTGACCCCTGCGCCAGCCCCCACGATGACAAACCAACCCATCAGTAAAATCGAGGTGCTCTCACTCCAACTGGGCGAGTCATTCAGTACATAACGTGCAAATACCTGCCATCCAATAATGGCGGTCATCACCAATAATGAAAAACGGGATATCCATCGGGCTACCGTGCTGGCTATTTCCAGTACTCGAGTGATTGAGTGATGCAGACAACTATCTGCGTTGGGATTTGTCGCATCCATATTTCCATCCTTGTAATGGTGTTTTTCATATCTAGGTATGAAAAAACAAACAGCGTTCCTTACTGGATAGCTTGAATACGATCAAACAAGGACTTTAAGCGTTCATTGTTCAGTGCTTTTTCCTGCACTGGGGCAACCGCCGCCATAAATGGAGCCTTATCAACCACGGTCACAATGGCTCCCTTTTCACGCACGATTTTTTCTGACTCTTTCTCTCTTTGATCCCAAAGCTCACGCATTTTCAACTTAGCGTCATCAGCGGCCTGAAACAATGCGGCTTGTTGTTCCGCCGTTAAACGATCGAATGTTCTTTTTGAAATCACCAGTGTTTCCGGAAGCATCAAATGCTCTGTCAGCGAATAGTATTTGGCAACTTCGACATGATTTGTGGATTCATAGGAAGGCCAGCTTTGCTCTGTTCCATCAATAACACCAGTCTGCAAGCCGGTATACATTTCATTAAATCCCATCGGCACAGCATTTGCACCCAGTGCATTAATCATATCCAGAAAAATATCAGACGGCTGCACCCTTATTTTTAAACCTTTCAGATCATCTAATGTATGCACTTCGCGCTTGGAGTTATAAATATTGCGCGTACCTGCATCAAAAAAAGTAAGCCCGATCAAGCCATGGGGTTCAAGCGCCGATAACATTTCCTTGCCGATATCGCTGTCTACCACATGACGCATATGTTCAACCGAGCGGAACACATAGGGCAAAGACAGGACGAGTGTTTCTTCAACTAGATTATTGACTTCGCCCAAGGTGATGCGATTCATATCAATAACACCGAATCGGGTCTGCTCAAGCGTGGCTTTTTCGTTACCTAATTGACCAGACGAAAACACCTTGATGTCCAGCTCACCATTGGTCAGCTCACTGAGCCGATCGCTCATAAACTGGACGGCCTGCACTGTAGGGTAGGTATCAGGGTGGACATCTGCCGAGCGCAAAGTCTTGGCTTGCACAACAGATCCCGTCATAACAAAAAAAGAACTTAATAAAATAGTCATTACTATTTTTGTTAGGAATGCTTTCTTGCATATCAGATTATTTTTATTCTCGTTCATCACATTTGTCTCCTTGATCTTATTTTCTGCTAAGCCCTGAAAGGCTGCTTCAATACATACGATAGAATCTCATACCTTTACATCTATGCGTTAGCCCCCCTTATCAGGCCCCCAATTAGCGCTCTGAATTTTCGTTACACGTATCACTACTCCTGACAATCATCGCTACCAGCTCATACTCTAAAAAAATTCTTTATTAAGCTCTCCTGATTATCATCGGCATTTTTATATTTCTCAGGCGCGCAACTTCACCTAGGACATATCCATGTCCTAAAAAATTTCTATGTTTGATTTAAGGGCTCAGTTCATTACCGAGCCAATAGACAGATCTTTATGACTGCATCAATCGTATGCTGGTTTTATTTAATGCAAATGAATGCACTGCATTCAACGGCAGAAATAAATTTTTCTTATAATTGACTGTCCTGCCAACCCACCCATCATTGATATCGCTTCGCAAGTGCCTCATTGTCTTCCTTGACTGGTGATAAGAAAGCTAAAAATCACTCAATATGCTCAACTCAATTGTCATCATACAACTACAAAATCACGAACCAAACTAGGGTTAGTACCATCATTATTGAAATATCAATAACTTAATCTCAAACAGCGATAATTATGCGGCGGAGAAAGAGGCGTAGAGAAACTATGTCGTATGATGTCTGAGGTGATTGGGAGGCTAGAAACACCAACAGACCACACTCACGACCAGATGGGCAGATCGCAGCATTAAGCGTTCGTATTATGAGCTTGCTTACCGTAGGCTTGTGCCCCCCCCCCGCAGCGGCCCTCTCTCTGCCTTGCCGCCTTACTTACGCAAGCTAGCGCTTACCGAAACCCCTTGAAACCCTTTCCAGCCAGACCTTTCAAGGCCCCCATCCCGCCTAGGCCGCGCATCATCTTGGCCATACCGCCTTTTTTCATCTGCTTCATCATGCCTTGCATTTGCTCGAACTGATTCAGCAGGCGGTTGACCTCTTGTACCGACACACCGGAGCCGGCTGCGATACGACGCTTGCGCGAGGCTTTGAGCAATTCGGGCTTGGCACGCTCGGTAGGCGTCATGGAGTTCAAGATACCTTCGGTACGACGCAGTTGCTGCTCAGCTTGGCCGCCTTGCAACTGGGATGCAGCCTGGGAGAACTGCGCAGGCAGTTTTTCCAGCAAGGAACCCATATCACCCAGCTTTTTAACTTGCTGCAGCTGGTCGCGGAAGTCGTTCAAGTCGAACTTGTCGCCCGCCTTGATCTTGTCGGTAATCTTTTGCGCATCGGCAATGTCGATATTGCGCTGGGCCTGCTCGACCAAGGAAACAATGTCGCCCATGCCCAGCACGCGCTGAGCCATACGCTCGGGATGGAACGGCTCCAGGCCATCCAGTTTTTCCGACACACCTACAAATTTGAGCGGTTTGCCAGTGACATGGCGCACCGACAAGGCGGCACCACCACGTGCATCACCATCCAGCTTGGTCAGCACCACACCCGTCAGCGGCAAGGCATCAGCAAAGGCCTTGGCCACGTTGACCGCGTCCTGACCCTGCATGGCATCCACCACGAACAGGGTTTCGATGGGGTTCAGCAGGTCGTACAGAGCGCGAATCTCGCGCATCATTTCTTCATCAATACCCAGGCGACCGGCCGTGTCGACGATCAGCACGTCAAAGTGGTGACGCTTGGCGTGGTCCAGGGCATTGCGGGCAATGTCTGCGGGCTTCTGGCTGGGATCGGAGGGCAGGAACTCGACGCCCACTTGGGCGGCAACGGTTTTCAGCTGTTCGATAGCGGCGGGACGGTAGACGTCAGCACTGACCACCAGCACTTTCTTCTTGCCTGTTTTACGGCCATGCTGAACGTGACCACCTTCGCTCAGCCATTTGGCCAGCTTACCAGTGGTAGTCGTTTTACCTGCACCTTGCAGACCGGCCATCAGGATGATCGCGGGTGGCTGTGCCGCCAGGGACAGTTCGCTGGCGTTGTCGCCCAGGTCTGCCCCCATCAGATTGGTCAGCTCCTGGTGGACAAGCCCCACCAGCGCCTGGCCAGGATTCAAGCTGTCGGCAACTTCAACGCCAAGCGCCTTTTCTTTGACCCGTGCCACAAAATCGCGCACGACGGGCAAGGCCACGTCCGCTTCCAGCAAAGCCAGACGGACTTCCCTCAACATCTCCTGAGTATTGGATTCGGTCAGACGAGCCTGTCCGCGCATGGTTTTCACCACACGCGACATACGCTGGGTCAGATTTTCAAACATAGGACTGGGTTCGCTTAAACTAGGTTATCGTGTGGTCTACGAATAAGAATAAAATGGCCACTTGAGGTACGCCCCGTACCGTTTTTCAGGAAATCCGGGACTTATGTCTGCAAGTATTGTATTTCACTTGCTCGCCGCACTGGCGTACATCGTGCTGTCGATCTCGCTCTGGCGTCCGTTGACTCGCGGCAGCACCCGAACCGTACTGAACGCCCCCAGCCGGGTGGCCTTGCTCTGCGCCATCATTGTGCACGGAGCGGGCCTGCTGCTGACTATTGTGCTGCCCCAGGGGCTGCATCTGAGCTGGGCACTGGCCTTGTCAGCGGCAATCTGGCTGGGCATGGTGGTGTTCTGGTTCCAAAGCCTGTATCTGCGTCTGGACAGCCTGCTGCTCATTCTACTGCCTGCAGCCACAATCGTCAGCCTGCTGGCCATGGCCTTTCCCGAAGGCCATATCGTCAACCATGTCGGCAATGAATGGCTACGGATTCACTTGATGATTGCGCTGGTCGCCTATGGGCTTAGCACCGTGGCGGCTTTGCACGCCGTCTTGATGACGGCTCTGGACCGTCAGTTGCACCGCCCTATTCTTCATCAGGAGCAACGTGGTTTGTTCAGCCGGGTTCTGGACACCATGCCGCCCCTGCTGGTGCAAGAGGAGCTGCTGTTTCGCCTGATCCGTGTCTCTTTCGTGATTCTGACCTTCACGATTCTGAGCGGTGCCGCCGTCTCCATGGCGATAGACGGTAAATTTTTGCCCGCCGACCACAAAACTGTCTTTACCTTGCTATCCTGGGTTACATTTGGTGGCTTATTATGGGGTCGGAAACAGTATGGATGGCGTGGTCGCGTTGCCTTGCGCTGGACCTTGGCCGGTTTTGCCTTCCTGCTGCTGGCCTATACAGGCAGCCACTTTGTACTAGACGTCATCTTGCAACGAGGGAAAATTGGGTAAAGTCTTATTTTGGGTTGTCGCCATCCTGGCGGCCATGATCATTGCCCGCATCGTGTCGCAAAACAAGGCCCGCAAGCGCAATCCACCCAACCCCACCATGCGTCCCCCGCGCAAGCAAGGTGCTGCTGAAGAAATGGTCCGTTGCGCACACTGTGGGATTTATCTGCCACGTTCCGAAGCCTTGATGAGCAATCATCACACCTGGTGCAGCCTGGAACACGCCAAGCGCGGCCCACGCAGCTAACGCCATGGCTCGCATGCACCACGCCTACGACCTGGACCGACAGGGCTGGCTGAAACCTCATGCCAATGTCTTGCGCGCCCTGTCACCCAATCAGGATGACCGCCCCGAGGGCGACACTCCGACCTTGCTGGTGCTGCACAATATCAGCCTGCCACCGCAAGAGTTCGGCGGGCCCTACATTCGGGATTTTTTTCAGAACAAGCTGGATATCAGCGCCCACCCCTGGTTCGAGAACATCCGGGACCTGAAAGTTTCGGCTCACTTTCTGATCCAGCGCACTGGCCACATCATCCAGTTTGTTCCCACTACCCGCCGTGCCTGGCATGCGGGTGTGTCGCGCTTTGAAGACCGCGAGCGCTGCAATGACTTCTCTATTGGCATTGAGCTGGAAGGCAGCGATTTCGAACCATTCACAGAAGCGCAGTACCGGGAGCTATCCCGCCTGAGCCGCGCCTTACGTATGCGCCATAACTTGCGCGCCGTACGTGGCCATGAGCACATCGCTCCAGGGCGCAAGACAGATCCGGGTCCTTTCTTTGATTGGGAACGGGTGAAGCGGGAACATGGCTGGCCCAAAGAAACCTTGCCGGAACAAGAGTTGGGACCAAAGCAAAGACCAGTGCCAGATCAAGACCGATAAAGTAGTTCAGGGCCAATAACAAGAAAAATGCTACAGCATTCACTATCGTGATCCGCCCTAAAGCCCACTCATAGATACAGATGCAAAAAGCCCCGATCATCGTAAGACGATCAGGGCTTTACCTGATTAGTATCTAGCCCTGCTTAACGCAGAGCCAGCAAGATTCAGGTTTACAGATTCAACAGCAAGCGGTTCACACGCTTCACAAAACTGGCGGGATCTTGCAATGCGGCACCTTCGGCCAGCATGGCTTGTTCCAGCAGCAACTGTGCCCACTCACCAAAAGCCTCGTCGTCAGCGGCCTGGACTTTGGCGATCAAGGCGTGCTCAGGGTTGATTTCCAGAATCGGCTTGACCTCGGGAGCTTCCTGGCCAGCGGCTTGCAGCATACGCAGCAGGTGCGGGCTCAGTTCGTTGGCATCGACCACCACGCAAGCAGGGGAATCGACCAGACGGGCAGTAATGCGCACTTCCTTGACCTTCTCGCCCAGTGTGGTTTGCAGGCGCTCGACCAGAGGTTTGAAGGTTTCAGCCACTTCTGCCTGATGTTTCTTTTCTTCCTCGTCCGCCAGCGAATCCAGGTCCAGGCCACCCTTGGCCACGGATACCAGTTGCTTGCCTTCAAATTCGCGCAAGTAAGACAACATCCACTCGTCCACACGGTCGGACATCAACAGCACTTCGATGCCTTTCTTGCGGAATACTTCCAGATGCGGGCTGTTAGATGCAGCGGCAAAAGTGTCAGCCGTGACGTAGTAGATCTTGTCCTGACCTTCTTTCATGCGACCGATGTAGTCGTTCAAGGAAACGACCTGCGCCGAACCTTCCTGATTCGTGGACGCAAAGCGCAGCAAGGCAGCGATACGGGCCTGATTGCCCATGTCTTCGCCAGTGCCTTCTTTCAGGACCTGGCCGAACTGGTTCCAGAACTCGGCATATTGCTCGGGCTGGTTCTCAGCCAGATCTTCCAGCAAGGACAGGATGCGCTTGGCACTACCTTCGCGGATAGCGCGAACATCACGGCTTTCTTGCAGGAGTTCACGCGAAACGTTCAGCGGCAGGTCGGCCGAATCGATCACACCGCGCACAAAGCGCAGGTAAGCAGGCAGCAGCTGCTCGGCGTCGTCCATGATGAATACACGTTTCACGTACAGCTTCACGCCACGGCGAGCATCGCGGTCCCACAAGTCAAACGGGGCCTGCTTGGGGACGAACAGGAGCTGGGTGTATTCGCTACGACCTTCGACCCGGTTGTGTGTCCAGGCCAGAGGATTCTCGTAATCGTGAGCGATGTGCTTGTAGAACTCCTGGTACTGCTCGTCGGTGATTTCCGACTTGGAGCGTGTCCACAAGGCGCTGGCCTGGTTCACGCTTTCCCACTCGTCCTGCTTTACTTGTTGCTGCTTTTCTTCGTCCCACTCTTCCTTGCGCATTTGCACGGGCAAGGAGATGTGATCGGAGTAGCGACGCAGCACGTTGCGCAGGCGCCAGCCGTCCAGGAAATCGTCCTCGCCTTCACGCAGGTGCAAGGTGATGGTGGTTCCGCGCTCGGCTTTTTCAGCGGCGGCAATGGTGAACTCGCCTTCACCGGCGGACTCCCACAGCACGGCTTCCTGATCGCCACCGGCACGACGTGTCAGCACGGACACTTTATTGGCCACGATAAAGGAGGAGTAAAAGCCCACGCCAAACTGACCAATCAGTTGGGTGTCTTTTTGCTTGTCGCCCGTCAGTTGGGAGAAGAATTCTTTGGTTCCCGAGCGCGCGATGGTGCCCAGGTTGGCAATGGCTTCATCACGGGACATGCCAATGCCGTTGTCGGAAATGGTGATCGTGCGCTGGTCCTTGTCGAACTCCACGCGGATACGCATTTCTGGGTCGCCTTCCAGCAGGGCTGGATTGTCGATAGCCTCAAAGCGCAGTTTGTCACAGGCATCCGACGCATTGGATACCAGCTCACGCAGGAAAATCTCCTTGTTGCTGTACAAGGAGTGAATCATCAAATGCAGTAATTGTTTGACTTCAGCCTGAAAACCCAAGGTTTCGGACATATTCGCAGTGTCAGTCTGGCTCATGGTGAAAAAGCAAAAAAATGGGTTGATTGCCGCACGCCAAAGCGCGCCCTATTGCAGACAGATAGGGACGACCCACCATATTTCAAGAGACGGATCAGGCCGCCGGCCCGGATGTCAGGGCAATGACTCCGCTGATCATGATGGCGCAACCGAGCAAACTCCAGACATTGGCCTTTTCGCGCAGGACGACCATACCCAATATGGTGCCGGCCATCATGGACATTTCACGGGCGGGCGCCACCATGGACAAGGGTGCGCCCATACTTAATGCCTGCAAGACCAGGATGTAGGACATGGGCGATAACAAACCCACTGCAGCCGCCAGTTTCCAATAAGGTTTGAACTTGACGAAGCCTGCCCGCCCCCGCCTGGCGATAAAAGGGGCCAGCATCCCCAGGCGCAACACATTGCTGAACCAGTCCAGCAGGAATGGCGAGATCAGCAGCACCTTGACGCCATAGGCATCGACCACGGTATAGGCCGCAATCAGAATCCCGGTCTGCATGCCCCAACGCACACCCGTCAGCGCTGCAGGGCTGAAAAAACGGCGCAGTCGACCTTGCGTGGCGATCAGCAAAATCCCCATCACGACCAGCAAGATGCCGAGCACTCCCAAAGGACGCACAGGCTCGCCCAGCAGGATAAAAGCACCAATGGAAGAGAGCATGGGGCCCGTACCACGGGCAATGGGATACACCACGGACAGGTCTGCAACCTGATAGCCTTTTTGCAAACTCAGGCTATAGCACATGTGCAGCAAGGCACTAAGCACCAAACAGGTAATGGTCTCGCTGGTCCAGGGCATATTGCCTTGCGTAAAGACCACCCACAGCGTGATGGGGAAATAAAACAGAATGGCAAAAAAGGAATAGGCGAATACAAAATGCGCCCCTGCCATCGCCGCCCGTTTAGAGAGCAAGTTCCAACCCGCATGAATGAACGCAGCACACACCACCAACAACAAAGCGGTCCAGGACATGAGGGCTTCCACCAGCAAATAGCAAAAGAAAAACTATACGCCCCCTTCAGGGGGGAGGCCAGCCAATCACGGGCCTTTCAACGTCCCATGACAAATAAGAGACAGTACTGGACAATTCAAACATCAAGGTATGATGTTCGGCACGTATTTTGATATGGAGCCGATCATGAGCACCCTGCTGTATGTTGATTTTCCTTACCCCGGCCCTTGGGGTTCAGAGATGAGCGAAGCCATGCAAGAACTGGCGCAATCCATCTGCCTGGAACCTGGCTTGATCTGGAAAATCTGGACCGAGAATAAAGAACAGTCCAAAGCAGGTGGCGTGTATCTATTCAGCGATCAAGCCAGCGCGCAGGCGTATCTGGAGATGCACAGCAAACGGCTCAACAGCTTTGGCATCACCGGCATTGATGCGCGCTTTTTTGATGTGAACCAGCCGCTGACAGCTATCAATTCCGGTCCCTTGGCAGCCAAATAAAACACAGACAACAGACGCAAGAAAACCCGCCTGCATATCAGCAAGCGGGCTTCCATATCGATGCTTAGGCAGTCAGCTCAACGGCCTTGAAATCCACCGGAACCTCCAGCGCATTGTTGATGTAGTTGGTGAACAGGTTCAAGGCAGTCACACCGACCAGTTCCACCACCTCACCTTCGGAAAAGCCGGCATCGCGCACGGCTTGCACATCGGCAGCCGAAACTTGCCCACGCTGATCCACCAGCTTGAGCACAAATTTCAAAGCGGCGGCGGTACGCGGGTCATCCGACTGACCACGCTGAGCCTGGGCCAGTGTCTCCGGACTTAGGCCAGCATTGGCACCCAGCACATTATGGGCAGCCAGGCAGTATTCGCAACGATTACGGTCGGCAATGGCAACCGCCAATTGCTCGCCCAATTTCGCACCCAGCTTGCCACCGGCAAAGGCACCGAAAGAGCCCCACATGCTGCGCAAGGCGGCGGGCGAATTGGACACCATACGGAACATGGCAGGCACGCTGCCACCAAAGGCTTTTTGAATTTCCTGCAAAGCAGGCTGGCTGGCGGCGGGAGCTTGAGCAACGTCAGGCAATGTAAGACGGGACATGATGATCTCCTGGTGAAGTGGGCCGGGGTGGCCGGAAAAAGCTTGCAGGGATAGTGTCTCGCCAAGATCAAGATCATTGGATAAGATTAGTCCCGACAACTTACCTTTTCATCCAGATGAGGATGTTTTCATGAACCTGGATCGCCTCTCCCTTCTGCTGGAACAATTCCGTGTTCGGGCTCATTTGTTCTACAACGGCTCTTTGTGTGGCGTAACCCGCTTTGCGGCCCAACCCGGACGGGCCTTCTTGCACATTCTGCGACGCGGCCAGTTAAGCGTGCGCCACGATCCGCGCGATCCCGTGCCGGAAGTCCTGACCATTGACCGCCCCAGCCTGCTGTTCTACCCCCGTCCGCTGGAGCACGCTTTTTACGATCTGCCCAATGAAGGCTCGGATTTCACCTGTGCCACCCTGGATTTTGATGGGGGTGAGCATCATCCCTTGGCCCGCTCCCTGCCCGATCTGATTATCGTGCCGCTGGAAGAAGCGGCCGGCCTTGAACAGGCACTGGGCCTGCTCTTTGCAGAAACGGAGTCCGTGCGCTGCGGCCATCGCCTACTAGCAGACCGTCTGTTCGAGATCGTGTTGCTGCAATTGCTACGCTGGCTGTTTGACCATCCTGATCGTTGCGAGATTCCCGTAGGCCTGTTTCGAGGCTTGTCGCACCCGCCCGTCGCACGCGCGCTGCTGGCAATTCAGGCCGATCCCGGTCGGGACTGGACCGTGCAATCACTGGCACAGGAAGCCAAGATGTCGCGCAGCGCCTTTGCCGTGCAATTCAAGCACTGGGTGGGCGACACACCGGCAGACTATCTGGCCCAATGGCGCCTGTCGCTGGCCTGCCAGCGGCTGGCACAAGGCCAGTCTGCCAAGCGTATTGCTCTGGATCTGGGCTACGCCAACCCCTCTGCCCTGTCCCGCCTGTTTCGGCAGCGCACGGGTCAATCCATGCGGGAATGGTTGGCCGCCCGTCAATCAGCTTGAGCGATTCTGTTCCAGCACCGCCAGAAAATTCACCAAGGCCGGGTTGGTATTGTCCGAGACATAAGCACTCATCAGCTCTGCCGCAATATCGTCTGCATCCAGCAAAGGCAGATACTCCAAGGTATCGGTGCGCAAGCGCGCCAGGGAAGCGGGAACAATAGCTGGAGCAATGCCCGCTTCAACCATGACCAGCACCGTGGGCACCATGCTTTCCTGTGCAAAGCGCGGCAGGCAGCCTGAGCGCTGCAACATGCGCTGCTGCAAGAGATGAAAGTAACGCGACTGTTGCCGCGAATACGCCACCATTTCGTAAGAGAAAGCCTGGTGCAAGGTCAGCCCCTGACTATGCTCCTGAGCACGTGGATCATCCCGCCTGACGACAAACATCATGGGTTCGGACTCCACCAGCTGCGGGTTCAAATCGGGCACGGCAAAGGAAGGCCGAATCAAGGCCACATCCACCCGGCGCTCGTAAAGAGCCGCAGGCATATCGCTGGAGTTCATCTCGTAGATCTGTATATCCACCTGCGGGAAGTCCTGTCGAAAGCGATACAAATGCTTGGATACCCCCGCATAGGCGCTGCTGGGGGTCAGGGCTATGCGCAACATGCCAGTCTCGCCTCTATGCACTTGCTGTACCGCTTGCAAGGTCTGCTCCAGTTCGTTGCCGATCAAGCGCAGGCGGCGCTGCAACTCCGCTCCCGCTGCCGTCAATTGCACCGTGCGTGTGGTGCGGATAAACAAGGTCGCCCCTACCTGCTCTTCCAGCCTGCGTATGGCCTGACTCAAGGGCGGCTGGGTCATGAACAAACGCTGGGCGGCTCGACCAAAATGCAGCTCTTCAGCCACCACCAAGAACATCTCGCTTAATTTGGAGTCCAGCATATGCCCGCCAATTAGGTTAGAAAAAAGATCAATAACGATTATTTTTAATATTAGACAACATAATTAGCTCTTACTACCATCCGTCCTGACACTTATCAAAAACAGGGCCATACTGCACGTCACTGCGAATATTGGCCCAACGCAGGAGATAGACATGACGGTATTCAAGCATCGCGCCCCTTTACTGAGTGGCCTGCTCACACTGACTTTGTTGGGTTCCGGTTCGGCCATGGCCGACGCGGCTTACCCTTCGCAGCCCATTACGTTTGTGGTGCCCTACGCTGCAGGTGGCAGCTCGGATACCCGCTCGCGCATGCTGGCTCAAAAAATGAGCGACAGCCTGGGCGTGACAATCGTGGTGGAAAACAAGCCCGGTGCCAGCGGTAATATCGGCACCAGCATGATTGCGCGCGCCAAGCCCAACGGCTACACCATCGGCCTGGGCAACTTTGGCCCCATGTCGGTGAACAAGGCGCTGTACGGCAGCAACCTGCCTTTTGATCCTGAACAGGATTTGCAGCCCATCGCCCTGATCGAACGCGGTGCCATGGCACTGGGTGTGAACAGCAACTCGCCCTACCAGTCTCTGGCTGACCTGGTCGCCGACGGCAAGAAGAACCCCGAAAAACTCGACTACGCCTCGACTGGCGCTGGCGGTGCCTCGCACTTGCTGACTGAACAGTTCAAGGCCACCTCCGGCTTTGACGCCGTACACGTGCCTTACCGTGGTGGCGCTCCTGCATCGAACGACCTGCTGGCCGGCAACATCTCCTTCTATCTGGAATTGGCCAGCCTGTTCCTGCCCCACATGCAAATCGACAACCCACGCCTGCGCGTACTGGGTGTGACCTCGGAAGAGCGTCTGAAAGCCATGCCTGACACCCCCACCTTCAAAGAACAAGGCGTGGATCTGGTGGCCTCGAACTGGTTTGGCGTGATTGCCCCCGCCGGCTTGCCTGCTGATGTACTGGAAAAACTGAACAAGGCTGTCAACGACGCCCTGAAAGACCCCGACTACCGTCAGATTGTGGAATCCCAAGGCGCGGAAGTTGTAGGTGGCACACCTGAAGAATTTACCGCTTTTGTGAAAGAAGAAACCAAACGCTGGACCACGCTGATCAAGGCACAGAACATCTCGATTCAGTAGTTCCAGTTCTCGCTTATGACTGCCAACCCTTCCCCTCTCGCTACGCAGGACCAGGCTATCCAGGCCTGGTCCTGGCTGGCTGATCCCGCCACCTGTATCAGCACCAATCCCACTGGCCCCTTGGCGGGTTTGAGCTTTGGTGTGAAAGATGTGCTGGATGTTCAAGGCATGCCCACGTGCTACGGCGCGCATTTCCCCAATGCGCTACCGGCCGAGCGGGACGCCGCCTGTGTCGCCCTGCTGCGTCAGGCCGGTGCCATTGCCCTGGGCAAAACCGTCACCGCCGAATTTGCCTACGCAGCCCCCGGCCCCACCCGTAATCCACTGAACCTGGAGCACACGCCCGGCGGTTCTTCCAGTGGTTCGGCAGCGGCCGTAGCAGCTGGCATGGTTGATTTTGCATTGGGCACCCAAACGGGGGGCTCCATGATGCGCCCCGCTGCGTTTACCGGCATTCTGGGTTTCAAACCCAGCTTTGGCGCGGTGCATCGCAGCGGTCTTTTCCTGTTGTGCGACAGCCTGGACACAATCGGCTACTTCAGCCGGGACTTGTCCGTGCTGCGCCGCGTGGCCACTGTCCTGCAAGGCTTACCTGATAGTCGAGTCCCCACCGCGCCGCGAATTGGCGTGCTGGATGGCAAAGATCTGGGCCCGATCACACCCGCAGCACTGGCCGCGTTGGAACAAGGCTGTGAGCATCTGGAGCAACAAGGCGCCCACCTGGAGCGTCTGCCTGCGGACCCACAACTGAAAGAGCTGCTGATCCTGCAAGGCCAGATCATGGCTTATGAAATGGCCCGCAGCCTGCTACCCGTCTGGCAAGCCAGCCCGGATGCCTTGCGCCCCATTACCGTGCAAGCCATCAAACAAGGCCTGGAATTGCCTGCAGCGGATTACCACGCCTGGCAGGCGCGCCGTCGCCAATTGCAAACAGAATGGCAGGATCGTTATGGTCATTTCGACGCATTGCTCACTCCAGCGGCTCCCGGCCCGGCTCCCTATGGACTGGATAGCACTGGCTCTTCAATACTGAATCGTCCTTGGTCCTTGTTAGGCTGGCCTACCTTGAGCCTGCCCGCGCCCGGTCAAAACAGCCCACTGCCCTTGGGTTTGCAACTGATCGGACAGCCTCACCAGGACGCGGCTTTGCTGGATCTGGCATCGCTTATCTGCCCAGCTTGATGGGCCTGAAAAGCAATCAAAAGAACTACTCTGCAACAAGCTGAAATAGAGTAAACAGCAACCAGAATCATTAACAAATGCTTTAAATAACAAATATTTAGGAGTGCTTTGAGTTTTCTCAAAACACTCTTGAATATTGGCTCCGCAAACGGCTTGGCAGCGTACTAACATCAATAAGGTGTTCCCGGTGCGCTGCGTCGGTACGTTCATCACATCGCGACTACGCAGCACCCGGCTCTTTCAAACAATCCGGAAAAGACCATGCGTCGCCCTCTCTTACTGCTGCTCTCCACTTTCTTTCTGATCTGGGCTGTTGAAGCCCTGTGGCTGGCCCCCTCGCCACCGGGCGATATGCTGTGGGTGGTCCGACAAGAAGGCATGCTGTTAACCGGGATTCTGGCACTGGGCACCATGACGGCCATCATGATTCTGGCCCTGCGTCCCCGCCGTCTGGAACCCTGGTTAGGCGGCATGGACAAAGCCTACAGGCTGCATAAATGGCTGGGTATCATCGCCATTTTGCTCAGTCTGGCCCATTGGCTCAGCAAGGAATCCAAAGGTCTGATCTCGGCAGCGATCGGCACGGGCGGCCGTCTGGCCAAAACCCCGGTTCCTGAATGGGTCAGCCTGTTCAAGCCCTATGCAAAATCACTGGGTGAATGGACGTTTTACGCGCTGATTCTGATGCTGATCATCACCCTGGCGCACCGCACGATTTCCTATAAAAAGTGGTACAGCCTGCATCGCCTGATGCCAGTGGCCTATTTGATCCTGATCTTTCATGGCGTGGTACTGACGCCCCCTGCTTACTGGAGCGGTATAGGCGGCTGGGCACTGGCCATCACCATGGTGATCGGGACAGCAGCAGCCGGCATCCAGCTGCTACGCAACTTGAGTTCGGCCTACCCGCACACGGGCACCGTGATCTCCTGTACGTCACAAGGTGATGTGCTGGAGGTGCAATGCCGCATGGACCAATCCTGGCCAGGTCACCAGGCTGGGCAGTTCGCTTTCTTACGTTTGAAGGGTGAATCCGAGTCCCATCCCTTTACCTTGTCCGATGCAGATCAGGACAACCAGATTGTGCGCTTTCATATCAAGCAGTTGGGCGACTGGACCCGCAGCCTGCCCGAGCGTTTGCATGTTGGCCAGAACATTGAGCTGGACGGCCCTTATGGACGCTTCACTCAGCCGGACCGCGATGACAAGGGCATTTATATCTGGGTGGGTGCGGGTGTCGGGGCCACGCCATTTCTATCCTGGTTAAGCCAGGAACATCAGGACGGTCACGCTCCCTACGCCTATCTGCAATATGCCTGTCAGCATAGTACTGACCCATTGGCTCAGGCCTTGAGCAAGGCTGCCAAAGAGCACCCGGACGTGAATCTGGAAATTTATGCCGATGGCCGTCGCTGGACGCCCAAAGAGGTGCTGCAGCATTACCATGCCGACAAACCTCTGCATATCTGGTTCTGTGGACCGGCTGCAATGGGCCGACAGTTGCGACGTGAGCTCAAGCAAACACTGCCTGCAAAATCCTGGACCTTGCACAAGGAACACTTCCAGTTCCGCTAAGCCTTTGCTCATCCAGCAACTGGCCTTGTTTAGAAATCAGAACAAGGCCAGTTCTGCGTATGCTGAGTGCTGCAATCCAGTGCGGCTAGAACAGCCTACATATTTTGGTGAGGCGGCGTCGCCCCGAGCATAGACACAAAAAGAGTCACCAGATTGTTCTCCATGACGGCCCACTGCTCTGCAGTTTCCAACCCCATATTGTCGACCGCGCCATGCATGCCCTGGTAGATCACCCAGGCGGTCAAATCCACGTCGGCCACAGACCAGGCCCCCGCTTTCTGCCCTTCGTTCAGGATCCGGTGCAAGGGCTCGGTTACCGTGTTGCGTTCACCCTGGTAATTGCTGCGCATATGGTCTGAAAACACCAGATCATGCATCTCCAGGGTGTCTCTGTACGCCTGTACCGAAGCTCGAATCCAACAGGCCAGACGCTGCACCCAATCCTCTGCCGGCGCCTGCTCCAGCGCCCCCTGCACACGATCATGAAACTGCTGGATAAACTGCTCGCGCAGGGCAGCCAGAATCTCCTGCTTGGAGCTGAAGTAGTGATAGAACAAGCCCTTGGACATGCCCGCCCGCGACACAATTTCATCCACCGGCGTGGCATCAAACCCTTGTTGCAAAAACAAGGTGGCAGCCGCCTCCAATAAGTCTCGGCGACGAACTTCAGAGGGTTGGGTACGAGGTGTTCTGGCAGCGGTCATGGATGTCAAAGTATCAGAAAAACCCCGACAAAGTGTCTCGTCGGGTGTCACGGCGCTATTTTAGCCAGCCTGTTTATTTTTCATTGACTGACAGTCAGTCAATATTTTATAGTCGTCGATAATAATTCTCATTTATCAAATATCATGACTCGCCGACTTGCTCTAACCATCGCCATTTACCTGGGGACTTTTATGGTCACCCTGGACATCAGCATCGTGAATCTTGCCTTGCCACGCATGCAACAAGCCTTGCAAACCGATATGGCCGGGCTGCAATGGATCGTGGATTCCTATGCGCTGTGCCTATCCGCCTTCATGTTGTCTGCCGGGCTACTGGGGGATCGCTACGGACGCAAGAAGAGCTGGTTGCTGGGCGTGCTGGCCTTCACCGTCGGCTCCATGATGTGCGCCTTGGCCGGTTCACTGAGCGCCCTGCTCTGGGGTCGTGTCGTGCAAGGCATGGCCGGGGCTTTACTTATTCCTGGAGCCCTGTCGATCCTGACCCACGCCTTTCCGGACTCCACCCAGCGTGCCCGCGTCATTGGCGGCTGGTCTTCCTTCAGCGCCCTGGCTTTGGTACTGGGCCCGATTCTGGGCGGTGTGCTGGTCGATGTAGCCGACTGGCCTTCGATCTTCAGCCTGAATTTACCGCTGGGCTTGCTGACCCTGGGCTTGGGCGTGTGGGGCATTCAGGAGTCGGCCAACCCCGAACACGCAGCTTTCGACCCTATCGGCCAACTGCTTAGTGTTATCTGGCTCGGCTCCCTGACCTATGGCCTGATCTGCGCGGGTGAGCAAGGCTGGCACGCCACCGAGACGATTCGCGCTCTGATCGTGGCAGCGGTCACCTTCGTGGCGTTTATCTATGCCCAAACCCGCGTCGCCCGCCCTTTGCTGCCTTTAAGCCTGTTTCGGGACTACCGCTTCAGCACCGCCAATATCGCCTCCTTTGTGCTGGGCTTTGCCGCCTATAGCAATGTGTTTTTCCTGTCCCTGTTCTTCCAGAACGCCCTGGGCTGGAGTGCCACCCAAACCGGCTGGGGGCTGGCTCCCCAGTTCATTGGCATGGCTGTGCTGGCCTCCCGTTTCGGTGCCTTGAGCCAGCGCTTTGGCTTGAAGCTGATTCTGACCCTGGGCTTTGGCCTGATGGCTGCCGGTTCCTGGTTGATGATGTTGCTGCAACCTGGCGCTTCCTACTGGATGGCCGGTTTCGCATTGGCTGTACTGGGCATTGGCATGGGTTTGTCGGTGCCGGCATGCAGTACTTTGGTCATGAATCTGGTACCACGTGAGCGTTCCGGCATGGCATCAGCCACCACCAATGCCATTCGTCAAACCGGCATGACCTTGGGCGTTGCCCTGCTGGCCTCCTTGATGAGCCAAGGTGCAGTCAGCTCCTTGTCCAGTCGTCTTGATCCGGTCAATCCCATGCTGGAACAGGCACAGCAAATTATCAGCTCCGGTCAGGTGACTCTGCCTGCCTCAGCAGATTCCTTGTTCTGGATGCAAGCCATCCAGCACGCCTGGGCAGACGGCTTTCACCGCGTCATGTTCTGGGCCGGATTGCTGGCCGTCTTCAGTCTGGTTCTGCTGCTGCGTCTGCGTTTACCTCGTGTACAGGCTGCTCCTGCCGCTGCGGTGGAACTGCATTAAGCCCAGCTTTTGCAGACTGGATTTACAATAGCGCATGGACAAATTACGACTGGATAAATGGCTCTGGGCAGCGCGCTTTTACAAGACGCGCAGCCTGGCTTCCGAGGAGATCACCAAAGGGCGGGTTTTGCTGAATCAGCAAAGCACCAAGCCTGCCCGCGAAGTCTCAATCGGTGATGTGATTACCTTGCGCAAGGAGACTCCTGCCATGGAGGTTCACGTCACCGCCTTAAGCGGCGTACGTGGTCCCGCGCCGGTTGCTCGCCAGCTGTATCAAGAGACGGAAGAAAGCAGCACACGACGCGCGCAGGCCGCCGAACAACGCCGTCTGGCACCTGAACCTGCACTGGACTTTGATGCTGGACGTCCGACCAAGAAAGATCGTCGTCAGATGCAGTTGCTGCGGGGGAAATAGACCGCTCCCTGCTCGTACTTCGCGACATGGAAAAAGCCCTGCCAAGCTGCCCTGCCTGGCAGGGTTTTTTTTATGCTTCGTTCTTTCGATGAGTCTATCGCCAGCGTTTCACGGCGATCTGCACAGGGACTAACAACCCGCTCCTGCTTGCCTCTTCCCCGCCGGTCTACCTGCTTATGCCGCAAGCGCCTGCACTGCTTTTGAGCACCCCACAAAACGTCTGCACTCCCGTCCGCTAAAGCATCTGCCGATGCAGAAAACCTTCAACTAAAAACCTTAAAAACAACGCTGCAAACCCTTTTTTATATATCAGATTGCGCTTTTATATATCAATAAAATCAAGGGTTTACACCATTGATCGCGCTTGCAACAAACCGCTATAAACCTAAAACAATTACATGCAAACGCATTCAAAAAGCGTGAGGAGACAGGAAAATGAAGATCACAGCAGTACGCGCCATTCCCTTGAACGTGCCTTTCAAGTTCGATAGCGCGGGCATCCAAAAACCCACCAACCTGGCCATCTGCCATGTGGAAATCGAGACCGATGAAGGCATCACCGGCTACGGACTGAGCGCCATTACCGAAGAGCACCCTGTTGCCAGCACCATCAACGATATTCTGGCCAGCGACCTGATCGGGCAAGACCCCTTGAACACCGAGCGCCTTTGGGATCGCATGTACTGGAACGTGTGCCCTCGTGGCCAGACGGGCTATGCCATGCACGCTATCTCTGCGTTGGACATTGCCTTGTGGGACATCAAGGGTAAAGCCCTGGGTCTGCCCGTATGGAAACTGCTGGGTGGTGCCCGTGAAAAAGTACCGGCCTACGCGACCTTCGGCTTTGCTTTCCTGGGCGAAGAAGAGTTGGTTAAAGTCGCGCGCGACTGCGTGGATCAAGGCTTCAAGGGCCTGAAGATGGTGGTAGGCCATCATGGCTTGCAACGTCGCGACGAACCGCGCCCCCTGTCCGAACTGATCCGCCAGGACATGCGCCGCATGAGCCTGGTACGCGAGGCCATCCCCGCCGACATTCCGCTGTACATCGACGGCAATTGCAGCCTGGACTATGTGCACGCCAAAGCCATCGCCCGCCACGCCCGTGAGCTGAACGTCGGCTTTTTTGAAGAGCCCATTACCCAGAATGACACGGGTCGATTGCGCGAATTGCGTCAAAGCACTGGGATCACCATTGCCGCTGGTCAAAACGAAGGCCAGTCCTACCGCTTTCGGGATCTGTTGATGCAGCAGGCTGTCGACATTCTGCAGCCCAACGTGCTGATCTCCGGCGGTTTCACCCAGTCCCGCAAGATCTTCGCTCTGGCGGAAAGCTTTAACGCGTCCGTCGCCAATGGCGGGGCGTTCCCCTCCCACAACGGTCACCTGCACTGCGGATTGCTCAATGGCGGCGATGTGGAATGGCACCTGGCCGCCAGCGCCATGATGGCCGAGATCTACACCGGCCTGCCCCAGCCCGAACAAGGCTGGCTGCGCATGCCCGACGCCCCCGGCCTGGGGCTGACACCACGACAAGATCAAATCGACAAGCTGCGCAGCAACCCCGGCAGCCTGGGCTCCGGCAAAGGCTGAAACCGACGACTACCGAGGAGGTAAAAAAACATGAAACCCTGGTCCCGTGTTGTACTTGCCCTCAGTTTTATCTTTGCTGCCGCGCCCCAAAGCTGGGCAGCTTCCCCGCCTGGGCCGAACGCCCGGTGCGGCTGATCGTCCCTTCTGCCGCGGGTGGTTCGGGCGACACCCTGGCTCGTCCTCTGGCCGAAGCTCTGGGCAGTGAAATAGGTCAAACCGTTGTTGTAGAAAATAAAGGAGGTGTAGGCGGCGTGCTGGGTGCCAGCATGGTGGCCAACTCCAGCCCCGCAGACAATCAGCTCTTGTTTGGTGCCGTGCATCACATGATTGCGCCTGCCGTGTTGAAGAACTTCCCCTACGACACACGCAAGGACCTGAAAGCCGTCACCCTGATTGCCGCCATGCCCAATGTGCTGGTGGTGAATGCCAATTCGCCCTATCACAGCGTGGACGACCTGCTGGCCGCCGCCAAGCAAGGGGCTGGTGTGAACTATGGCACCAGTGGCGTCGCTACCATGCTGCATCTGATGGCCGGCAAGCTGGAAAAGAAATCCGGCACCACCATGACCGCCGTGCACTACAAAGGCAGCGGCCCGGCTGTGATGGCGCTGATCAGTGGCGATCAAGTGGACTTCATGTTCGAGACCATGCCGTCGGCCGTGGCACAGATACGCAATGGCCGCCTGCGCGCCCTGGCTGTTTCCAGCCCGGAACGCGCTCCTGCCTTGCCGGATGTACCCACGCTGAAAGAACTGGGCATGGATGAGATCAGTGCCCAGACCTGGTACGGGATTTTCATGCAAGGAGATGTACCGGATGCCACCGTGCAAAGCGTGGCAGACAGCATTCACCGTGCCTTGAATACCGACAAGATCAAGGAAATCTGGGAAGGGAACGGCGCGACCCTGGTCACCAACAGCCCAGCCGAGTTCACGGTCTATGTGGATCAGCAGTTGAACTATTGGGCCGACTCGGTCAGTGATCTGGGGCTGAGCAACTTCTAACTCTAAAAACTGCAACTCACCTTCAGGGCTGCCACTGGCAGCCCTTTTTCTTAAGCCTGCCCTGCCCCTGCTGCTTCGCGTTATGCTGTGGCACCCGTTACAGCAAACCATAGCCATGTCCAGCCTGTTCCACCCCTTTGAAAAGCTTGCCGCCCAACTCCTGCCCCATAGCAGCACCAGTCACAACGACGGCTCCCACGACCAATCGCACTTGCAGCGCGTCTGGAAGAACGTCTGTGCGATTCAGGAAAAAGAAGGTGGGAATCTGCGGATTTTGCTGGCAGCAACGGTGCTGCACGACTGCGTGGCGGTAGAAAAGAATTCGCCATTGCGCTCTCGGGCTTCCACCCTGTCGGCGGAGCAGGCACGACACATTCTGACCAGGCTGGGATGGTCAGAGCAGGACTGTGAAGCCGTGGGCCAAGCAATTCAAAGCCACAGCTTTTCAGCAAACATCCCGCCCGTCAGTCTGGAGGCCCGCATCTTGCAGGATGCAGACCGCCTGGATGCCATTGGCGCTTTAGGGATAGCTCGCTGCTTCTATACAGCGGGGCGAATGGGCTCCAGCTTGTATGAGCCGGAAGATCCAAAAGCAGAGACTCGTCCTCTGGATGACAAGCGCTACGCGCTGGATCACTTCCCGGCCAAATTATTCAAATTGGCCGAGGGTTTTCAGACTGAACGGGGGCAAGCAATCGCGCGTGAGCGACACGCGCGGATGGAACGGTTTATAGAGGAAATGCTGGGGGAGCTGTAATCCCTAGCCCCTTTTACAACTCCGTATATTTCTTGTTCGTCCCCCGCACTTTGTCAGCGGGATATTTCCGGGCATTTTTCACCAGCTTGTTGGTAACAGCCTCATTCATGTCCACACCCAGAACGAAGGCCAGACGGCTCAGGTAGATTTGCACATCGGCCAGTTCATCACGCACGGCTTCGGCGGTTTTCGGGTCTTTGCCTGCTTCGCGGGACTGGTCTTCTGTCAGCCATTGGAAGATTTCGATCAGCTCGCCCACTTCGTTGGTCAGGGCCATGGCCAGATTTTTGGGGCTATGGAACTGGTCCCACTCACGCTCGCGGGCGAACTGGGCGACGGCCTCGTTCAGGCCAGTCAAATTCATCAAGGGGCGTTTTGGGTCTGTCATTACGTACTTCACTCTAAAAATTTCAATCCAGCGACAGACTCACACAAGCACCGGGGGGATGGCAAGTCTGTTTACGATCTCGCAGCCGTTTGCAGGCTCATCATCAGGCGGTCCAGTGCGTTGGCAAACTCGCGCCGGTCGGCCTGGCTGAAGGGGGCTGGGCCTCCGATATCCACGCCAGTGCTACGCAGTTCTTCCATCATGTCGCGCATGGCCAGGCGCTCGCCTATGCTGTTGGCGTCCAAGCGTTCTCCCCTGGGGGTCAGGACCAGAGCTTTACGCTCCAGCACCTGGGCAGCCAGAGGGATATCGGCGGTAATCACCAGATCTCCCACGCTGGCGTGCTGGACGATGTAGTCATCCGCCACGTCAAAGCCCCGCGCCACCTGCACCGCTCTCAACCAGGGCGATGGCGGGGTGCGCAGCATCTGATTCGCCACCAGGATCACATGGCAACTCCAGCGCTGCCCGGCGCGGTACAGAATTTCTTTGATGACTACGGGACAAGCGTCCGCATCGACCCAAATCTGCATGGGTTACAGGCCTAGAGCTTGAGCCAACAGGCGATCAATGACCTCATTGGTCGAGACGCCTTGCTCGGTAGCACGAGCGCGCACGGCATCAATAACGGGCTGGGTCAGCTTGACGGGAAAGGACACCAGGCCAGCAGCCTGATCCAGACGACGTTGTTCGCGCCGATCGGCCACGGCGGAGTCACCTGCAAAGCGTTGTGGCGTACCCGCTTTTTTTACATTGCTCAGCAGTTTGACGGCGCTGAGTTTTTCCATATCGGTGCGTTTCATCGGATTTCTTTATAAGAATGGGCTGGTTCGCTCACGGTAAGCGAACAATACGGCGACAAGGCCGTTAGCCGGTATGGCTGGCATACTGCGCAGCTTATGGAAAAAAGTCCAGATTTTTATACATGCCCTGCCGTGAGACGTGAGTTAACTAGACACAGCACTCTTTACTTACGTCGGTACAGCAGAGCACGAACTCGGCATTCCCAACTCTGCCATCATCCATTCCCGAAACTCGCCAATAGCTTGCAAGCGGCGTGTTGCATGGGAATAGGTCAAGTAATGGCCTGTGTAATACATTTCTTGCTCAATGCCCGCTAAAGGGCGAACTAAATCGCCTCGGGCCAGCTCACGCTCGGCCAACAAGGTTGACTCCAAGGCAACACCCAAGCCATCTGCCGCTGCGGCTATCGCCAGAAAGCTACGATCAAAGCGAGCACCTTTCAAAGGTGGTGAGGGCATTCCATGATGTTCAAACCAGGCCGGCCAACGAATCTGTTTCACATCGCTCTGAATCAATGGCACCCGGTATAAATCCTCCACTGTCCGTATTTGCGCCGCCATCTCTTTAGAACACAGCGGCGTCAGCAACTCCTCTGCCAATGGAACTACCAACTGCCCCTCCGAACGCGGCTTGCCGTACACCACGTCAAGATCAAACTCGTTGTATTCAAAACGCGCGTATTCCGTATTGGCAGCCAGACGCAAGTCGATCTGTGGATGCGTTTCCAGAAAACGGCGCAGACGTGGCAGCAGCCACTGCGCCGCAAAACTGGGAGCTGAGTGCATGCGCAGCACGGCAGGCCGATCACTGGAGACCAGATCAATACCTTGGCGCAGCTCGTCAAACGCACGCCCAACGTGACTGTATAGCGTCTCCCCGGCGGGCGTCAGCACGATGGTACGGGTACTGCGCTTGAACAAGGACGTACCCAGTTGATCCTCCAGGCGCCGGATGGCATGGCTGACGGCACTGGGGGATAGAAACAGCTCATCGGCAGCTGCTCGAAACGAACCAGTACGAGCCGCTGCCTCAAAAGTCCGCATCATCGCGATCGGAATATTTCTGAGCATATTAGTGACTCCAATTCATCAATACATGCAATCTTACCGTTTGTTTGGCCTTTTCTCTGTTGATACGATTCATCAATAACAAGATATCCATTAAGGAGAAGGCATTATGTTGTTGAAAGATAAAGTCGCCGTCATCTCTGGCGCTGCTGGCCTGCGAGGTATCGGTCTGGCAACGGCCCGTCGTTTTGCCGAACAAGGCGCCAAAGTTGCAATCCTGGATCTGAACCTGGAGGCTGCACAGACTGCTATCGCCAGTCTGCCTGCTGGTTCACATCTGGCTTTGGTGTGTGATGTCACAGACCGTGAACAGTGTCAGCTCGCGGCTAAGCAGATTGCTGAGCACTATGGTCGTATTGACGTTCTGATCAACAATGCAGGGATCACACAGCCCGTACGCACACTGGAGATCGACCCGGAAAGCTGGGATCGCATCCTGGACGTCAATTTGCGCGGCGTACTCAACTTAAGCCAAGCCTGCCTGCCTACGATGCGCTCCCAGGGTAGCGGCTCCATCGCCTGCATGTCTTCCGTATCAGCACAGCGCGGCGGTGGCATCTTTGGCGGCCCTCATTATTCTGCCGCCAAGGCAGGGGTTCTGGGTCTGGCCAAAGCCATGGCTCGTGAATTCGGCCCCGATGGCATCCGTGTGAACTGTGTCACACCAGGTTTGATCGAAACCGACATTACCGGCGACAAACTGACCGATGCCATGCGCCAGGACATCCTCAAAGGGATCCCACTGGGCCGACTAGGCGCTGCGGGTGATGTGGCCAACGCCTATCTGTTTCTAGCCTCTGACCTGTCTGCCTATATCACCGGTGCCGTTATCGATGTCAATGGCGGCATGCTCATTCATGGCTAAGGCCGTCATCAGGAGTCAATTTCCATGAGTCTTACCACCACTGCAACTTGCTCAACACTGCTGTCACTGCAAGACGCCGCCTGGCGCATTCGTCGCCTAGCTTTACGCATGGGCGAAGTGCAAGGCCAAGGTTACATCGGCCAGGCCCTGGGCATGGCCGACATACTGGCTGTGGCCTACCGCCACGCCATGAACTACAAAGCGGACGATCCCAAATGGGAAGGACGAGATCGTTTCCTGTTGTCGCACGGTCACTATGCGATTGCCCTGTATGCCGCCCTGATTGAGGCTGGTGTGATCCCGGAACAGGAGCTGGAGACCTACGGTAGCGACGACAGCCGTCTGCCCATGTCCGGAATGGCGACCTATACCCCGGGGATGGAAATGTCCGGAGGCTCACTAGGCCAAGGGCTACCTATCGCTGTGGGCATGGCACTAGCGCTACGCCAAAAGAACAACCCCGCCTTTGTATATAACTCCATGTCGGATGGCGAGCTGGATGAAGGCTCGACCTGGGAAGCCGCCATGTCAGCCGCCCATCATGGTCTCGAACAGCTAATTTGCCTAGTCGACATCAATCAGCAACAAGCTGATGGCCCCTCCGGTAAGGTACTGGGCTTTGAACCGCTGGCTGACAAATGGGCTGCGTTTGGTTGGCACGTACAGCGAGCCGATGGCAATGACATTGCTGCGGTACGACAGGCCTTTGATACCGCTCGCCACGTAGCCACCCCCAAGCCACGCGTGATCTTGTTCGATACCCGGATGGGATGTGGCGTACCTTTTCTTGAACAACGCGAAAAGAACCACTTTATCCGCGTTGATACTGATGAATGGCAGCAAGCGCTCGATATATTGGACGCCAACAAGCCGGGAGTATCCCCATGAATAGCACCTCCACTGCCCCTCGCCTGAAAACCTCCGCCATGATTGCCTCGATTGCCGATGACAATCAGCGCACTGAAACAGCTCCCTTCGGCCACGCATTGGCAGAGTTGGCAAAGCAGCGCCCTGATATTGTTGGCATGAGCGCTGACCTGGCCAAATACACGGACCTGCACATTTTCGCGCAAGCACACCCCGAGCGTTTTTTCCAGATGGGCATGGCCGAGCAGCTGCTTATGGGCGCCGCTGGGGGAATGGCTAAAGAAGGCTTTACGCCATTTGTGACCACCTACGCGGTCTTTGCTTCACGCCGCGCCTATGACTTCATTCACCAAGTCATTGCGGAAGAAAATCTTAATGTGAAGATCGCTTGCGCCTTGCCCGGACTGACCACTGGCTACGGCCCCAGTCATCAAGCCACAGAAGATATTGCCATCTTCCGAGGAGTGCCTGGTCTGACGATTCTTGATCCCTGCGATGCTCTGGATACACGCCAGGCCGTGGCAGCCATGGCCGATCATCCTGGCCCAGTGTACATGCGCTTGCTACGCGGCAAAGTGCCTCTGGTGCTGGACGAGTACGACTACCAGTTCGAGATAGGTCGCGCCAAGCTTTTGTGCGACGGTGATGATGTGCTGTTCATCAGCAGCGGACTGATGACCATGCGCGCACTGGACGCTGCCAAAATCTTGCGCGAACAAGGTATCAGCGCCGCTGTACTACACTCTCCGACCATCAAGCCACTTGATAGCGACACTATTCTTGCTCAGGTCCAGCGCCGTCCACGTCTGGTCGTGGTTGCTGAAAACCACTCCAGCATTGGCGGTCTGGGTGAGGCCGTAGCCCACACTTTGTTAATGGCAGGCGTCACTCCAGCGGGCTTCCGTCATATTGCCTTGCCGGATGCCTTTCTGGATGCAGGTGCCTTACCTACCCTGCATGATCGGTACGGAATTTCAACAAGCTCGATCTGCCAGTCTGTTCGCAGCTGGCTCTAGCCTCAGTCGGCCACCCTTGTGGCCGCGCTGAACAAGAAGAATGGCGCCAAGACCATTCCTGATTCTATCTAGGAGACAAACATGACGATGACTCGCAGAACCTTTCTGGCTGGCGCCAGCGTAGTTGCTATCGCGCCCGCTTTCCCTGCTTTCTTGCGGCGCGCCCATGCCGCCACGACGTTAACCTTGGGACATGGCGCAGTACCTGGCAACCCTCGTGCACTTGCAGCTGAACGCTTTGCCGCTCTAGTCCTGGAAAAAACCCAAGGTGCTGTGCGCATCAACATCGCCGGGGCTGAACAATTGGGTAGTGATGCCGCCATGCTTACGAGCTTGCGCACAGGCGTACTGGACTTCAGCATCAACAGCCAAGGTGCCACGGCAGCCGTCGCTCCCGAATTAAATGCACTGGGCCTGCCGTTTCTATTTCGCGACCCGGCGCACGCATTGGCCATACTCAAAGGCCCCATCGGCAATGAACTAGCAGAACGCCTGCAAAAACGGGGCTTGGTCGCGCTGGACTGGTGGGACAACGGCGTACGTCATGTCACCAATAGCAAACGCCCTATCCTGACCCCGCCCGATCTGGCCGGTATGAAAATACGAGTCCCAGCCGATGCCATGCTGATGGATGTGTTCCGAGCTCTGAACGCCAGCCCTGAACAGATCGCCTTCGGGGAACTGTATCTGGCCTTGCAGCAAGGTGTTGTGGACGGCCAAGAGAATCCACTGGCCAACATCGCCAGCTCCAAACTGTATGAAGTGAACGCCTTCATCAGCCTGACCGGCCATGTCTGGCAGAGCAATCCATTTCTGATGGCCCGTATGGCACAAGGCAAGGTAGGGCAACCTGAATTGGCGGCCATCCGTGAAGCAGCCGTTGAAGCAGGCCTGATGCAACATCAATTGATGCATGACACCAACGAAAAGCTGGCGCAAACGCTGCAGGATTTTCCCGGCGTGAAAATCAACGAGGTTGACCGCCCTGCCTTCCAACAGGCGACCAGTGCAATTGCCGAACAATGGAAGAAAAAACCATTCGGGGATCTCATCACGCAATTGATGGACCAAGCGGCGCAATAAGTGCTGCGATGTGACAAAAGGAATGCCATGACCTTACCCTCTGTGCACGCACCGCGCCTGCTTGCGGCAACACACTGGCTGGACCGTCAAATCTACCGTGTGTGTTCAGCCTTGCTGCTCGTCACGATGCTGGTCCTGCTGGTCGGATTGAGCCTGAATGTCGTGCTGCGTTATCTGTTGCAAGGTGGCGGCCTGGGATGGGTGTCCGAGATGCCGTCCTATCTCTTTCCATGGATGATCGCTGCCGGAATCGTGATGGCAGCACAGCAAGGAGCCCACATTGCCATTGATATCCTGAGCCAGAACCTGGGCCACCGTGCCCGCTGCGCTCTGGCCTTAAGTGTCAACGCGCTCATTGTGGTCGCGTATCTGGTGCTGTTCGATGTCATCGTGGACATGATGGAAATTGTGGCCTTTGAACGCAGCCCATTGCTTGATCTGCCTTTGAGCTGGGCGTATGCCGCTCTGGCATTCGCCGCCTTGGGAACCGCCATTTGTAGTTTGCTGATCGGCGTACGAATCGTCCTTCAGGGCGAAGCCGACCTGCCACCCCCGAATAAGGAGTACTGACATGATTGCGGTCATGATCATTACATTTTTTGCTCTGCTGATTTTGTCAGTGCCTGTCGGGCACGTTCTGGTCATTGCATCCGGAGCTGCCGTTAGCTCCAGCGACTTTTTGCCCTTGAACCTGATTGCCCAGCAGATGTTTGCCCCCACGCAGTCATTTCCTATGCTGGCTTTACCTTTCTTCATTCTGGCGGGCAGCCTTATGATGAGCGGGGAGCTAGGGCGCTACCTGATCGAATTCGCCACGCTTCTAGTGCAACGCTATCGGGGTGGCTTGGCCTCCGTAACAGTGTTGGGTTCAGCAACGGTTGGGGGAGTAGCAGGCTCCGCGGTGGCTGATGCAACCGCTATGGGCTCGGTGTTAATCCCTTGGCAGAAACGCGAAGGCTATCCTGCCGCGTTTGTCGCCGCCAATAATGCCGCCACATCCATGATTGCCGTGCTGATCCCACCCTCCATACCCATGATTCTGTATTCACTGGTGTCCGGGGTGTCCATCGGTGAGCTATTTCTGGCGGGTGTCTTGCCGGGCCTGCTGATCACAGTGGCCTTTATTATGGTGTGCAACATTTCTGCACGCCTACGCAACTTTCCTTATCAGCGCACTGCCTTTGATTGGCAACGGTTCTGGCCTCTGCTCTGGAAAGCACTGCCAGCCTTGGCGTTACCCGTACTCATTTTGGTACTGCTGCGTTTCGGCATTGCTACTCCCACCGAAGTCTCCGTGCTGGCAACCTTGTACTCCCTATTTATGGGGACGATGGTTTATCGGGACCTGAACATGAGCAAGATTGTTCAGGCAGCACTCTCAGCAGGTGTTTCGACCGGCATTGTCATGCTAGTCATCATGGGCTCGGCAGCTGTTGCCTGGTTGGTCACGTATGCGCAAATTCCCCAGCTATTCACGGCTTGGGCCTTAGAGACGCTACAAAACCCCTTGCTCATTATTCTGCTGCTCAACGTAATTATGTTGGTGGTGGGAATGTTCATCGACCTACCTGCCGCCATTTTGCTGCTTAGCCCTATCTTTGTGCCTTTGGCCATGGAAATTGGCCTGGACCCTTTGCAATTGGGCATCATGATGGTCTTGAACCTGAGCATTGGTTTATATACTCCACCAGCGGGCACCACACTTTTCATCTCCAGCACGATTGCCAACGTGCCTGTGCTTAAAGTGGTACGTGAACTGGCACCGTTTTACCTGGCTGCACTGATCATCCTGGCCTTGTTCAGCTACATTCCTGCCCTAACACTGCGTTTTAACTGATATCGAATCCGCATTGAAAGCAAGAGGCGATCTCCAAGCGCCCCTCAACACGGTAAAAACGGAAAACACACTCGCTTTACCTCATGCAGGAACAAAACCAGCCACCCAATAAAAAACCCGCCGTAGCGGGTTTTTTATTGGCCTGATCGTATCAGTCCTGACGTGCAGTCACTTCTACCAGGTGGTAGCCGAACTGAGTCTTGACGGGGCCTTGCACAACGCCAACGGGGGCGCTGAACACAACCTGATCGAACTCGGGCACCATTTGGCCACGGCCAAATGTTCCCAGCTCACCGCCCATGCGGGCCGATGGGCAGCTGGAATTTTCCTTGGCCACCTGAGCAAAGTCAGAACCACCTTCGATAGCGGCTTTCAGTTCGTTCGCTTTCTCTTCGGTGCTGACCAGAATGTGGCGTGCGGAGGCTTGTGCCATGGTGTACTCCTTTTTTTAGAAAATCGTTTGAGCTTAACCCAGAACCATGCCGGAAGCGAAGCCCCCGGCGCCGGTTCTACACCTGCTGTTTCAATTTCAGGCCTGGGCAGCTTTCTTGCGCTTGGCCGCGGCAATGCCATGACCCAGGGCAACGATCAGCAAGGCACCCACCACTTCAGCAATCAGCTTGGTGCTGGTGGAGGCTTCACCAAAGAACTCGATGAACTTCACGTCGGTCACGATCATGCCACCGGCAATCCAGCCCAGCAGCGCGGCGCCGAAGGTCACCACGATAGGGAAGCGATCGATCAGCTTCAGAACCAGGGTGCTGCCCCAGATAATGATAGGCACACTTACGACCAGACCAAAGACAACCAGACCGATCTGATGATCCGGATCGGCGGTTTGAGCCGCACCGGCAATGGCGATCACGTTGTCCAGACTCATCACAAAGTCGGCAATGATGATGGTTTTAACGGCTTTCCACAGGGTGGCACTGCCTTCCACATTACCGTGGCCATCATCTTCAGGGATCAGCAGTTTCACACCAATCCAGACCAGCAACAGGGCACCGACCACTTTCAGGTAAGGCACGGCCAGCAAGGTCAGGGCAAAGGCAATCAGGACGACGCGCAGGCCAATGGCACCGGCCGTACCCCACAAAATACCTTTGACACGTTGTTTGGCAGGCAAATTACGGCAAGCCAATGCGATAACCACGGCGTTATCGCCCCCCAGCAATATATCGATCAGGATGATCTGAAATACTGCCGCCCAACTCATTGTTTGCAAAAACTCCATCATGTGTAAGACCGCCTTTTCATATTGTTTGATTGAAAGCTGACGACCATCTTGCATGACTGTACAACGAGAAAATGACGACTCGTGTACAAAACAAAAATGGCCTGATCCATTAAGGACGCAGGCCATATCGTTTTTAGAGGATACACCTTGCCCTTTAATGGCAAGGTCTTGCTTGCAACCCTAAGGTTGCCCGGGCACCGGGAACATGTGCAAAAAACACAGATTGCCGTGATGACGATGCGCCGGAAAGTAAGCTACTCCCCCTGATAGTTCGCAAGTATAACGATCTTGTATGAAACAACAAAGCTTTTCGCCGGACATGGCGATTTTTCGGTGCAAGTTCCGGATCGACGTTGCAAGCTGGCCTCACGCCCCGATAGGGCCTGAATAAAGCGCCATTGAGTTAATGAGAACTATTTGCAATAATTTGCTTTTTGTCATTCAAGCTCCCTGCCCCCATGTCCAATTCGGACCTCTCCCGCAAAAGCTGGCTGGCCTATTATGGCGAGTTCATGCAGTCCTGCCTGCGCCGCTTTGGCGGTGCCGCGGACGCGGAAGACGTCGCCCATGATGCGGTAGAGGCCCTGCTTCGAAAAGATCAGAAAACACTGACAGCGGCCCATGCCCGCAACTTTCTGTACAAGTCCGCGCGCCATCGGGCCATTGATCTGTGGCGTCGCAACAGCCGCTTCCAGCACCTGGCCTGGGACGAGCTGCATGAAGACGCTCACCCTATCACCGACGGTGCCGATGCCCATGCCAGTGCGGAGCAAGTGCGCCACGCCCTGGTTGCGGCCCTGGAAGCCTTGCCTTTGAATCACCGAAGGGCTTTTGTCTTGAATCGCATCGAAGGCTGGACCCAGCCTGAAATTGCCCGTCATCTGAAACTGTCCATTGCCAGCGTGGAGCGTTATATTGCGCTGGCCAGCCAGTTTATCCGCGAGCGCCTGCGCGATGAGTTCTGAATCCCCTTTCTACCCCAGTGATGCCACCTCCCCCGCCGAAGCCGCCGCCCAATGGTCGGCCCGCCTGCATTCGGGCCGCTTCAGCCCGGCTGACGAGCAAGCGCTGGAGGAGTGGTTGCAGGCTGACCCGGAAAACGAGCGCGAATTTATGGCGGTGGAGCAGTTAAGCTCCCTGGCCAGCACGCTGGACAAGGATTTGGTCAAGCTGCTGTATGGCGGCAAAGTGCCCCAGCGGCCCGATCTGCGCCGCCGCAAACTGATCCGTAATACCGGCGCCCTGGTCGCTGTCGCGGGCTCTGCCGGTTTGGCAGGCCTACTACTCAGCCCCCAGGCTGTTTACGCTGCTAGCCTGCAAACACGTGTGGGCGAGCGCCGCTGGGTTCCTCTGCCAGACGGCTCCAGCCTGGAGCTGAATACCGCCACCCAAGCCGAGCTGCGGTTTTATGAAGACAGCCGTCATCTGGATCTGATTCAGGGCGAAGTGATGTGCGCGGTAGCATCCAGCCCACAACGCCCTTTCATCGTCAAAGCAGGCAATACGGTGGTGCGCGTTACCGGCACCAGCTTTACGGTTCGCCGTGATGCCGAGCAAGTCAAAGTGCTGGTCGAAAGCGGCAGTGTGGAGGTGTCCAGCGGCCACTGGTGGAACCGCCAGACCCGGTATCTGGCCGCTGGCTCTGGCGCCACCGTTTCCGTTCAGGATGGGCTCAGTATTCAGCCCGAGGTTGATGTGGCCGCTGCCACCGCCTGGCGGCAAGGACGCCTGATTGTGCGGGACCTGTCCTTGTCCGAGGTCGTTGCTGAAATCAACCGCTATCGCGAGCATCCCATCCGCATCGCTGACGGCAGAATCGGCCAGCAGCGTGTCACCGCGTCTTTCCTGCTGGACGAACAAAGTGCCGTGCTTCAAGCCCTGCAACAGATCCTGCCACTGCAGGCCAAGACACAAGACGATGGCAGTGTCCTGCTGAGCAGCGCCTCGTAATTACAATTAGTTTCAAATAAATCGATTCAAGCTGAGGGGTTTAGTAAGACTGACTCGTATTTAGATTCAGCGTTCCTCAACATCGCGTTTGACGAACATCTCTGAATCCGGGCGTCGCCCTGCCCGCCCCTACCCTGAATCTGCACCGTGAACCGAACCGCTTTCCTACCCCGCCTGCGCCCCGTCCTGCTCGCTTTGATGCTGGCCAGTGCCAGCACCCCTGCCCTGGCCCAAGACAATCCTGTCCCTATCCACATTCCTGCCCAGCCCTTGTCCGAAGCGCTGCTGAAACTGGCCGAACAGACCCAGCTGCAGGTGTTTTTCTCGCCTTCGCTAGTGCAAGGTCTGAGCACGACACCGATTCAGGGCCGCATGCGCCCGGAAGACGCGCTACGCAGCCTGCTGCAAGGCTCTGGCCTGGAATACCGGCGCGAGAACAACACCATCACCCTGTCGCGCCCCAATACGGACGCCACCATGCTGGACCCGGTGCGCGTCGTGGGCCGTCGCCTGCCCGTGACGGAAGGCAGCCAGACCTACGCCAGCCACGGCGCGACCACCACGGCCACCAAGCTGAACATGACGCTACGCGAAACGCCACAAACTATCAGTGTCATGACGCGCCAGCGCATTGAGGACCAGTCACTGGACAACATCGGCAGCGTGCTGCAACAAGCGCCCGGTATTTCCATCCAGCACATAGGCAGCGACCGCTACACCATCTACTCGCGTGGCTATGCCATCGACAACTATCAGCTGGACGGCCTGTCCACGCTGTCCGATATCGTCAGCCAGAACATCCCACAGGGGCTGGCGGATATGGCGATTTATGACCGCGTGGAAGTGCTGCGTGGAGCCTCCGGCTTGCTGACGGGCGCAGGCGACCCGTCTGGCGTTGTGAACATGGTGCGCAAGCGCCCTACAGCAGACTTCCAGGGCCATGCCGAAGTGAGCTACGGCTCATGGGATCAGATGCGCGCTCAAGTAGACCTGGGCGGCCCGATTAACGAGAACGGCAGCCTGCGCGGCCGTCTGGTTGGAGCCCATCAGGAAGGCAACAGCTATATGGACTACTTCACAACAAAAAAAGATGTGGTCTACGGCATACTTGAGGCCGACATTACGGACACCACGCTTGTCACCTTGGGGATGGATTATCAAAAAAATGATCCGCGCGGCTCCTCTGGCTCCGGCTTTCCTTTGTTCTACGACACCGGCGAACAGACCGATTTTGATATTTCCACCAATGCAGGGGCTCGTTGGAACACCAATACACTGGAGTCTCACAACACCTTTGTGAAACTGGACCAGCAACTGGGGGCAGACTGGTCACTGGCCATGTCCCTGAATTACCTGAAGGCCCGCCGAAGCGGGAAAAGCGCGGATGCTTCCTGGGGCTATCCCAACCGTGAAACGGGCGACGGCGTGCAGCTTTACGGAGGTGTTTCAGATGCCACACAGTATCAAACCAGTTTTGATATTCACGCAAAGGGCCCCTTCCACCTGTTTGGGCAGGATCACGAACTGATCGTCGGCTTTAATTCGTCGCGCTACAAGAATCGCCATGACACCATGGACGACGATATCGAAGGCACCTCCATCAATCTCCACGACTGGAACAACAACCCGGCCTTACCCAATACAACTGGAGAAAAGCTGTTTGACTATGATCTGACCGTCAAACAGTACGGTGGGTATTCGGCGCTACGCCTTAAACCCAGCGACAAGCTGGCTGTCATTTTGGGGGGGCGCCTCAGCAATTACCGCTACAGTCTTTCCCAAAGCTATCCTGACCCCGGTATGCAGCGCTTTAACAGCCTGAAAACCATGCACGAAGACAATGTCTTCACTCCCTATGCCGGCATTGTGTACGACCTGAATGAAGAGCATTCGATCTACGCCAGCTACACCAGCATCTTCAAGCCACAAAGCTATTGCGACCGTAGCGGCAACTTTCTGGACCCGCGCAAAGGTAATAACTATGAGATCGGTCTGAAAAGCGAAATGCTGGACGGCCGCGTGAACAGCAGCATTGCGCTGTACGAAATCCGCCAGGACAATCTGGCCGTGGCCGACAGTGGCTTTATCGTGCCGGGTACCGAGCGCGAAGCGGCCTACACGGCGGTCAAAGGCGCCAAGACCCAGGGCCTGGATATGGAAGTGACGGGCGAGCTGCTCGATGGCTGGAACATGGCCTTTAGCTATACCTACAGCCAGACCAAAGACGCCCAGGGCGAGCGCATCAAAACCCTGGTGCCACGCCATATGGCCAAGCTGTGGACCACGTATCGCCTGCCCGGCAGCTGGAATCGCCTGACGATTGGGGGTGGTGTGAACTGGCAAAGCCAGATCCATTTCACCGCCACACCGTGGGATTTGGGCAAGACTGTCACCGCAGAACAAAGCAGCTACGCCGTCGTCAACCTGATGGGCCGCTACGACTTCAGCAAGCAATTGACGGCCACCTTGAACGTCAACAATCTATTCAACCGCAAGTACCTGAGTGCGCTGGATCAGACCTTCTACACCGGCTATTACGGCGCACCGCGTAATGCCATGCTGAACCTGCGTTATTCCTTCTAATCACGTGAAAGCGGCTACCAGGCAAACAGCCCCCGTAACCTGGAAAATAATCCAGGCCTCGGGGGCCACTGCGGGTTTGCTGATCGCTACCGCCTTGTGCCAGCGTTGCTGAACCCGGAAGGCTTACACGCACTTCAGGGCACTCAAGTCCCCCGTATACGGAAAGCGCAATTCCTCGTAGCCAAAGGGCTGAAAATGCACCGTCAAACCATCTGCGTTGGGCAAGATAAGCGCGTAACTGGCAGGCTCGAAAGTCGATGTTGCGGCTCCCTCGCGCTCCAGATCCAGTTCGTGCTGATGGTTGGTGCCATTGACCGTCACAAAATGCAGGCCGTTCCACACACCGCTGGCGCAGCGATGCACGTGACCGGAGAACAAATGCACGGGCGCGGGATGAGCCTTGAGCAAAGGCAATAAATCCGACGCATTACTCATACGCAGCCAATCCATGGACGGATACTGTAAGGCAGGTAAAGGATGGTGCGAAAACAGCATTACCGGCCCGCTATGCGCGGCCAGCTCCTGCTGCAACCATTGCAGACGCCGCGTACACAAAAAGCCGTTGGTATAGCCGTCCTCCAAGGTATCCAGGTAGATCAGGCGCCAATCCCCCAGGGTCTCGGCATGCTGTACAAAGCCGGGTAAATCGGTCGAGATCTGCGGAAATACACTGTGAAAAGCGCTGCGGCTGTCGTGGTTGCCCATCATCAAACGTACAGGCGGAATCAAATCCTGCAAGCCTTCACGCAGGCGCTCGTATGCGCGTGGATGACCGGCATGGGTCAGGTCGCCCGTCAGCACGCAAAAGTCTGCATCGGCATGATGACGATTGACGTGCTGTACACAGCTACGCAAGCGATCCAGAGGGTCCGAGCCAAACAACAGGCCATCGGGCGGGGTAATGTGCAGGTCCGAAAACTGGATGATCTTCATCAGAATTCCTTAACGAATGCCGGCGCGTAAAAAAGCCTGCATGAACTGCTTTTGAAACAGCAAAAAGCCCAACAAAAGCGGCAAGATAGTCATTAATGTGGCGGCACTGATCAGGGAGATACTGACCCCGCTTTCCGGTGCGCCAAACAGGGATAAACCTACGGTCAAAGGACGGGTATGGTCAGAGCTGCTGATCACCAAGGGCCATAGAAAATTGTTCCAGTGCGTCGACACCGACACCAGGGCATAAGCCAGATACACAGGCTTGACCAACGGCACGTACACACGCCAGAGCACACCCAGGCGGCTGCATCCTTCCAGTCGCGCCGCATCCTCCAGTTCACGCGGCACTTGCTTGAAAGCCTGGCGCAACAAGAACACACCAAAGGCACTGGCCATATAAGGCACACCCATGCCCCAGACCGTGTCCGTCCAGCCCAGCAAGGCCACCATGCGGTAGTTCTCCACAATCAGCACTTCAGGCAGGATGAACAACTGCAAAAGCAACAGCATGAACAAAAACTGACTGCCAAAGAAACGAAAGCGGGCAAAGGCGTAAGCGGCCAGGGTGCACAGCACAAACTGTCCGAGCAGAATGGTCAGCACCAGCACGGTGGTGTTGAAGATGTAGCGCAACCAGGGCGCACGGTCCCAGGCGGCTGCAAAATTGCTAAAGGTCCAGCCTGCGCTCCAGTCAAAACTCAAGGCGGCGGACGGGTCGCGAAATGCAGCCCAGCAGGCGTATAGCAAAGGGGCAATCCATAGCAGGGCCAGCGCATGTGCCCCCACCGTATCCAGGGATGGCAAACGCAAGCTGCGGCCCGGAGCAGTCAAAACAGTGTCCATGTTCATCACTGGTAGTGCACGCGTCGTTCAGCGTAGCGAAATTGAAAGATGGCGACAGCACCCAGCCCCAACAAGAGCACAACTGTCAGCACGGCGGCACTAGGCGTATCCATATAGGCAAAGGCGGTTTCCCAGATCCAGTACAGCATCAGCTTGGAGGCATTATTGGGGCCGCCCTTGGTCAAGATAAACAGGTGATCAACCAGCTTGACCGAGTTGATCAGCGCGTTGATCAAAATGAACAGGGTCGTGGGTGCCAGCAAGGGTAAGAGCACACGGCGGCCATACTGCCAGCGGGTCGCGCCTTCCAGACGAGCGGCATCGCGCAGCTCGGGCGGGATGGTTTGCAAGGCCGCCAGATAAAAGATCATGAAAAAACCGGCTTCTTTCCAGATCGTCACCACCATGACCGCGCCCAAGGCGGTTTGCGGCTGGCCCAGCCAGTTGGTGGCCCCGGCGCCAAACAGCTTGGCAATCTGATCCAGCAAACCCAGATCCGGTGTGTAGAAAAACAGCCATAAATTGGCGGCGGCAATCATGGGCAGCATGGTGGGGGTGAAATAAGCACAACGCACCCAGGCCCGCATACTCATGGCCCGGTTGGCCCACAAGGCCATCAGCAAGGCCAGGGCCATGGACACCGGAATCACAATGGCGGCATACCAAAGATTGTTCTTCAGAACCAGCCAGAACGTCGGGTCAGCCAGCATGGCATCGTAGTTGTCCATGCCCACAAACTGGGCCGGACGACGCGCCGTGCCTTTACTCAACAAGCTGGACCAGAACGTGTGCAGCGCCGGGATAAAGGCAAACACGCTTAGCAGCACAAACAGCGGCGTCAACAAGAGGTAAGCAAATACCCACTCTTTACGCAGCACACGCAATGGTTCAGCCATTCCTGCACCTGCTTAGTTGAAAGGACGCAGCAGACGGTCTGCGGCAGCCTGGGCTTCGTCCAGAGCGGCCTTGGGCGTCTTGGCATTGGTCAGCACGGCTTGCACAGCGTTGGACAACAGTTCACGTACACGTGCTGTCTCGTAAGTGGCAAACTCGGGCGAAGCTACGGCCAACTGATCGCGGGCGACCACAGCCTGCGGGAACGTTTTGGCGTACTCGACCAGAGCAGGCGTTTCGTAGGCGGCAGGGCTGACACCGACATAGCCCGTAGCCATGGACCACTTGGCGGCACGCTCAGGGGCCGTCATCCAGCGCACAAAATCCAGAGCCGCTTTCTTCTGTTCCTCGTTCGCGCCCTTGAACAGGTAGAAGTTGCCACCGCCGGTAGGCGAAGCCGCTTTTTCCTTGGCGGGCAGCATGGCAACACCAAAGTCGAACTTGGCTTCATTCTTGACGGCCGTCAGGTTGCCCGTGGTGTGCCACATCATGGCCGTCTTGCCTTGGACAAAAGCCTGACGCAGCGTGCCCCATTCAATGGTGCCAGTGGGGCTGACTTTGTGCTTGTAGGCCAGGTCGTGGAAGAACTGCAGCGCCTCCACCGACTTGGGGTCATTGAAGTAAACCTGCGTGCCTTCTTCATTCATCAGCTGACGGCCATTTTGCAAGGCCATGGCCTGGAACATCCAGTAGGGGTAGCCGGTCGACGGAATCATCAAGCCGTGATGCTGGTCATTAGTCAGTTTCTGGGCGGTTTGCACCAACTCGTCCCAGGTCTTGGGAGCTTGATCCGGATTCAGGCCCGCTTCACGGAACATGTCCTTGTTGTAGAACATGACGATGGTGGAGCGCTGGAACGGAATGCCCCAGACCTTGCCTTCCAAGGTGCCGTTAGCCATCAAGGCGGGATAAAAGCTTTTCAGCCAATCCTGGCTGGTGGCGTCCTGAGCCACATCGCTAAAGGCTTCAACCAGGCCTTGTTCCACCAGATCATGCGTATCCAGTGCGCCCAGCACAGAAAGCTGCACCGGCTCGCCCGCACGCAGGGCCGACAAGGCACGTACACGGGTTTCATCGTAGTTACCGGAGTAGACAGCTTTAACGGTGACTTCCGGGTTTTGGGCCTGATAGTCCTTGATCATTCCATCGACCACATCGGTCAGCGGACCCCCTACGGCAATGGGGTAATACATGGTCAATTCCACCGCGCTATGGGCATTGGCGCCCAGGCCCATCAACAGGGCGCTGGAGGTGGCAAGCAGACAATTCTTCAACATGGGTAGACTCGCAGTACGTTTAGGGAAGAACAGCAGGAGGAACAGCGAAAGGAGCAGCAGTCAGAGCATCCGCAGACGGCAGGCGAGCCCCGCTGTCCTGGTTAAAGTAAAAAGCGTGAACAGGGTCCCAGCTCAAGCCACAGCGAGCACCCGCCTCGACGCTGCGGCTGTGCGGCGCGCGCACGATCAGGGTGTGGCCATCATCAAGCTGCACATACACATAGGCATCGGCCCCCTGAAACTCCTGGTGCACCACGGTGGCAGCCACATACTGCTCGCCCGCTTCGTGCAAGTTCAGGTTCTCCGGGCGCACGCCCACCAGCACACGATGCGGCTGGTCGTACTGACGGCGCGAGGGCCACAACTCCAAGGGCACGTGGTCACTGTGAATCATCATCATGGGTGGGCTGCCGATAAAGCCGGCGGTAAAGACGCTATTGGGCTGCCCGTACAGGTCCTGGGCACTGCCCTGCTGCTCGATGTGTCCAGCGTTAAGCAGCACCACGTGATCGGCCATGCCCATGGCTTCGGTCTGATCGTGGGTGACGTACACCACGGTCAAACCCAAGCGTTGCTGTAGAGCACGGATTTCATGGCGCACGGTGTGACGCAGCTTGGCATCCAGGTTCGACAGCGGCTCGTCCATCAGGCAGATACGATGGCCCGACACAATGCTGCGCGCCAGGGCTACACGCTGCCGCTGCCCGCCCGACAACTGGCCGGGCTTGCGCTCTTCCAGACCTTCCAGATTGGTCAGCGCCAGGGCTTCACGCAAACGCTCTTTTTGCTGCTGACGATCGGCACGGCGTACTTGCAGGCCGAACAAGATGTTGTCGGCCACATTCAGATGCGGGAACAGGGCGTAGGATTGGAACACCATGCTCAAGCCACGCTTGGCGGGCTCCAGATAGGTGGCGTCCTGCCCATTAATAAAAAGACGACCCTGATCGGGGGTTTCCAGCCCGGCAATAATGCGCAGCAAGGTGGACTTACCGCAGCCCGAAGGCCCCAGCAAGGCCGTAAATTTACCTTCCTGAATGGACAGATCCATTTGCTTGAGCACGGCCTGTTCGCCCCAGGCTTTGCCTATGCCTTGCAGCTCGATAGCGGCGCGATTCATGCCTGCACCTCGTCAGCAATCACGATCTGAACACGCGCAGGAATTTGCTCGCGGTAAGGCTCGGGAATAGGCTGGTCGCTGACCAGAATATCCACATCATCCAAAGAGCCACTGCGCACAGGGGCACGACGGCCAAACTTGGTGTGGTCCAGCACCAGGATCCGCACCCGACAATTGCCGCGCAGGGCTTTGTGGCAATCGGACTCGGCCATATCAAAGTCCAGCAAAGCACCGTCCGAGTCAAAGCCCCCTACCCCGGACACGCCAAAGTCCGCCTTGAAGCTGTTGAACAGGCGTTCGGCGCCGGGGCCCAGAATTTCGGGGTTGGGCTGACGCAGTTCACCACCCGTCAGCACCACGCGGTGGCTCATATTGTGGGACAGGGCCAGAGCCGCGCTGATGTTGTTGGTGACCACGGTCAGATCGCGATGGTCGGCCAGCGCCAGGGCCACTTGCTCGGGGGTGGTGCCAAAACCCAGCAGCAGGCTGGCACCGGGAGGAATCAATGTGGCAACGGCTCGCCCGATACGGGCCTTGGCTTGCAAATGGGTAATGCGGCGCGTTTGGAAAGGCACATTGCGCTCGACCACGTTCAGCTCGGCACCACCATGGCGGCGGCGCACCAGATCGGCTTCATACAAGTGGTTCAGGTCGCGCCGGATAGTCTGCGGCGTCACCCCAAAATGCGCGGCCAAGCCATCCACTGACACCGCCCCTTGGGCGGCCAGCAGATCCACAATAATGCTTTGCCTGACAGATAGGTTCATAACACGGCGTATGGGTTTCGTTTGAATACCCGGCAGTGTAGGAACGCGAAGTTACGAGTCGGTGACGCTCAGATGAAAGTTTTATGACGCCCAAATGTTCATATGAACATTTGGGCGCTCAATTCAGACAGCATTCGCACGGTCTGTCTGGTGTTAGTGAGGGACAAGCTGCTTTGTCTCCACTGCCCCATCCTGTTCATAAATCAGCTTGCCCCGCTTGATGGTCTGAACCACTTGCAAGCTGGTCAATTGCTCAGGGGCGACCGAGGTCGGGTCTTGCGACAGGACGACAAAGTCCGCCAGCTTGCCCGGCTCAATCGAGCCTTTCTCCTTCTCCTCAAAATGCTGAAAAGCCGGCCAGATGGTCATCGCCTTAAGGGCCGTCATGACATCCACCCTCTGGTCCGGCCCCAGAATATCGCCCGATCGAGTGCGACGAGTCACGGTCGCCGACAGCACCCTCATGGAATCAGGAAAGGCAACTGGTGCGTCGTGGTGGGTGGAAAACATCAAACCGTGTTCACGCACCCAGCCAGTGGGAGAAATATTGTCGGCATTGACCGGCCCCACTGTGCGGTCACGGTGCCAATCCCCCCAATAAAAGGTGTGCATGGGGAACAGGGAAGGAAAAACATCCAGCTCCGCTATGGTCGCCACCTGGTCCCGGCGCAAAAACTGCCCATGAATCAATACGGCTCGCCGATCCCGGGGGCCATACTTGTCACGGGCTGTTTTAATCGCAGCCAGCAAAAGGTCTGAGGCGGCCTCACCATTCGCGTGAGTCAGAAGCTGTATATCGTTCTTGAAGGCCCAGTCCACCGACTCAAACACCTGATCTGACGTGACCGCCGCATAACCCCGGTAATCGGCGCGGTAACCTGCTGGCGGCTTGTAATAGGGGCGGTCGCGATAGGCCGTAAACCCCTGAGGAGAGCCGTCAATCGTAAGCTTGGCACCGGCCACCCGGAAACCGTCGGTGTAATGCCGCGAGACATGACGCGCGATAAAGTCCCGGTCCTGCAGCACATCAACGTAGACGGCGACATCAATATCGATCTTGCCCGCCGTCGCTGCTGCCTGCATTAAAGGCACCGTATCGGACGTCGCGCGCCCCTCCTGCCCGGTCGTGTAGCCATAACGCTTTAGCAGATCGGTGCCGGCAACAAACAGAGCCTGAACCTGTTCGGACGTAAGTTTGCCCATCTGACTGGTCAAGCTGGAGAAAAAAGCCATCTCCTCCAGCACCCCATCAGGTTGAGTCCCGCCCTCTTCCCGCCGAATGACACCGCCTGCAGGATCTGGGGTCTGGGCGGAAATGCCCGCCATCTCCAACGCCTTGCTGTTGAGCACTCCAATGTGGCTAGACTGATGAATGATGATAATCGGCACTGACTCGGACACCGCATCCAGCTCATGTCGATTGGGATGTCGCTGTTCCGCCAGCTGGGCATCGTCATAACCAAAACCCAGGATCAGACCCACCTCCCTGGTTTTACTTTGCTCACCCAGCCATTGCCTGAGCGTCTCTTGCAGACTGTGGATATCTGTCACCGCGCCATCCGGAGGCGATAGCAGATTGGCGGACATGGCCTGCAGACCGATCATGAAAGCGTGGCTGTGTGCGTCCACAAAGCCCGGCAGCAAGGCCTTGCCCTGCAAATCGATCACGGTAGTGTCCTGACCTTTGTAGGCTTGCATCGCCTGCAGGGTACCCACATCCAGAATCAGACCATTCTTGACCGCAACCGCCTGGGCAGCAGGCTGGCTGTCATTCATCGTCAGCACGGGTCCTCCCATCCAGATCTGATCGGCTATTTCTGCCGTCCAGGCAGAGCCAGCCATCACCATGCTGCTAGCCAGCACAAACACTTTCAGTGTGCTTTTGAACGACATATGCTCCCCTTTCTATTCAGAAAAAAGTTGCCGACTCGTTTACTGTGCCCCTCGCCATGCTGTGCGGAACAACAAGCTGCTATCCCGGTTTTTACTTGACCCCCTGTTGTGCGGACCAGTCGCGTACGGCACCCAGGGTCTTGTTCACGTGTTCGTCCGGCTCCATTGCCGTATATTCAAAAATGATTTTTCGCTCAGGCGAAATGACGTAAGAAATGCGGGAAGCACGCTCGGTGTGCGTCCCCAGGCCCGCGTCATAAGCCTTGATGACCTGGCCTGTGGTGTCCGCACCCACCGCGAACTTGCTGCCGCAAGGTCCGGTGGAAAAATCCTTCAGGGTATCGATATTGTCCGAAGACAAGCCAATTACAGTGGCGCCAAAGTGGCTGTACTCGTCAATGGCTTGCGCAAAAGTATGCGCTTCGACAGTACAACCCTGGGTGAATGCTGCCGGATAAAAATACAGGACGACTGGCCCTTTTTTTAAGGCCTCATCCAAATTGAATTCAAAGGTTTTACCGGCCAGAGCGGCCTGCACGGTAAAGTCCGGCGCGGGGGTGCCCACGTCCAAAGCGGCCTGTGCGCCACCTGCCCCCGCCAGCAGGGACAAACCCAAAGAGAAAGCTGCTATTGCCTGTTTCATGCCATTGCCTCCGTATGTGTGCGCTGCACCAACAAGCAGCGTAATCCGCACAGACATGAAAGCACAAGGCCTGGTTTTCCGGTCCCGATCAGGGATGAACGATGCCGCTCCACAGCAGGACAAACACATTATGGGGTGCATCATGGCGGGCCAGACGGCCAGCTCGAATCAGCCTGGCAGCCTTGCCCAGCAAGGCAAACAAGGACTCGCATAACCAACTGGCCGCCAGATCGCGCCGCAAGTCCCCGCTTTCCTGCCACTGTTGAAACTGCTCAATCAACGCCTCTCGTACCGCTTCACTGCGGGCCGTGGAATACTCCTCTACCTGCAACTGCAGCTCAACGTACATGTACAGATCCACAATAGGCAGCAGTTCCTGGATTAGTCGTTGAATGGCTTCTTGTGCCCTTCCCTCGCACAGACGGGCGCGTTCAATAGCCTGCTCCGCACTATTTACCCCTTCCTGGAAGATCTCCATCATCATGGCTTCGCGAGACGGGAAGTAGCGGCACAGGGTTGCGCGACTCAAGCCCACCAGACCGGCCAATTGCCCCATGGACGCCCGCGGCTGGTCAGCCAAAGCGCTTACAAGGCGCAATAGCAATTCCTCGCGAGGCCGAGGCTTTGCTGCAGTCATAATTCTTCCCCTAGGTAATGCAGGACTGGATCGGGCACGGGCTATTGCCAGATCGCTGCGAATCGGTCTTCTTGTTTGGCACCACTGGAGATCAGGAAAACGAACAGGCACGCTACCTGGGTGGAGCGTGCGCTAGTGTAACGTCATTCATTGAGAAACCGTATTTCACCCATGGAATAATGACTATGCAGGTGATTTTTTAAACGCTCAGACCGGCACGCGGAGCCGGCCAGAAAGCATCTGTCAGCAAGGTATCCGGATCCAGATCCAAAGGGCCGGGCCGGGTTTCCGGCACGCAGCGGCGCAAGGCTTGCTGCATCCGGTGCAAGGCCAGCTCGCCCGTGGCCCCGGCAGTGACCCGATCCCACCAGAAGCGATGCACATGGCGTACCTGCACGGGTACGCTAGGCAGGCCCAGCCTCTGGGCCATGGCCAATCGGTGCAGACCACGATTAATTTTCAGAATACGGCCATCACGGGAGATAACCACACCCAAGGCATCTTTGCCGCGCCTGGGATCAAAGCCATCACGAGCCATATCGTCCAGAAAACCCAGGTAAATGCGCAGGTACTCAATAATCTTTTCCGGCGTATCCAGAAATACACCTTGCTGATACGACTCCCAAGGATTGCCCTGTTCAATACGCTTCATCAGCTTTTTGAAACGCGCCGTTTGTTCCAGCTAATGCCGGTTTTCATCCAGATCGCTGATCAGGGAGTAACGCGTTCCGACGCGCAAATCCTCACGCCGCTGGTCCCAGCTTCCCTCCCAGATAAAGGCCAGGGAGGACGGCCGTTTTTCCTCCTTGCGAGGCGCCTGAATGGCCATGCGGATCAGCTCTCGCGGGTTCACATGCAGGGTTAAAGCCTGCTCCCCCAAGGTTTCATGGACGATGTGACGCGGCAGGCCAAACGCCTCGATCCGACGGCTGCCGACTTTGCTGTGCATCCAGCGCTGCAGCATGATGCGGCCCAAGGGGAAACCCAAGTACTGCTGGGTCTTGTCCCGGCTATGGGCCACCCAATGGGCCAGCAGCACGCGCTGCCGAATCTCGGGCGCCGCCAAGCTGCTAAAAGCAGCATCCGCGCCAGGGCCCAGCAAGGTTTTGCGATTCGATTGACGCAACTCACGTGGATGAGTCATGCGCTTTCCATGACGGTTCACAGTTTTCCTCCCAAGCACTCGCAGCACTGGCCGCCCCCAACAAAGAACAGCGGCCCAGAACGACTGACAGTGGCCTTCTTGAGCAATCACAATACCAAATGATACATAATAGTCTCAAATAATACACATTTTTATTGAGTCGATTCTCCACAAACCGCAAGGCTGACAAAGATCAAACCGGCCCCACACCACATCCTTACCTGCTCAGACACACACGCCTCAACATCACTACGCTCCCGCTGTTATCCGACGGGACGAGCTTCTTGAAACGCACGCTGCAAAAAAAAGCCCCTGCCAAGGCAGGGGCTTGTTCAAACAGAGCCAGAAAGTCAGATCACTCAGGCAGCCTTACGAGCGCCTCGTACAAAGTAAATCACGACCAAGGCAAGCAGGAACGGCACACCAAACAGCAAGGTGTAGTGAAAGATATTGATGAACCAGGTAGTCACCAAAATCGCCACAATGCCAATCAAGCCCAGCAAGGTGCCGATGGGATAGGCCGGCATACGAAAACGTAGCTGCACACCGTCCTGTGCCACGCGGCGGCGGAAGAACAAATGAGTCAGGAAGATCATGCCCCATGTGAACAAGGCGCCAAACATGGACAGGGCAATCATCACCGGAAAGGCGGTTTCCGGATTGTTGGCATACACCACTGCGGCCACGGCCACACCGCTGGCCGATAAAGCCAGGGCATTCAAGGGCACACCATTGCGCGCCACCTTGCCCAGCGCAGCGGGCGCATCACCGGCACGCGACAGGCTGAACATCATGCGGGTCGAGATATAGAGCATGCTGTTCATGGCCGACAAGGCCGCAATAATCACAATGAAGTTCAGGATGCTGTCTGCATAGGGAATGCCGACGGACTGCATCACTGTAATGAAAGGACTGGTTGTGCCTTCCGCTACCAGCACCTGCCAAGGCACCAGCATCACGATAAGCGACAAGGACAGCAGGTAGAAAATGATCAAGCGCCAGATGGTGGCCTTGAAGGCCTGGCGCACGGCTTGCTCGGGGTTTTCTGCCTCGCCCGCCGCCACGGCAATCATCTCGATACTCAGATAGCTGAAGATGGAAATGATCACCCCTACCCACACCCCATACCAGCCATTGGGCATGAAGCCACCCTGGCCAAACAGGTTTTCCTGTACCTGTGCGGGCTTGTAATAGCCCGTCAACATGCCAATGGCCAGCACGATGAACGCAATAATGGCAAACACCTTGATCAGGGCAAACCAATACTCCACCGAGCCAAAAGCCTTGACGCTATAGGCATTGACGGCAATCAGCACGGCCGAGAAAAAGGCGATCCAGATCCAGGGTGAGACGTCCGGGAACCAGAACTTCATATAGTCCGCCACCGCCGTCACCTCGGTGCCCACGGCCAGAACAATGCAGGCCCAATAGCTGTAGCGCACCAGGAACCCGGCCAGCGGATGAATATAGAACTCCGCATAGGCTCCAAAAGAGCCCGATGTGGGGTGTTCCACCGTCATCTCGGCCAGGCAGCCCATCAGGACCAGAGCAATGAAGCCGCCAATCACATAACTCAGTACAACGCCGGGACCAGCAAAGCCAATGGCAAATTTGCTGCCCAGGAACAAGCCGGTACCGATGGCGCCCCCGATCGCAATCATGCTCATTTGGCGGGCGCTCAGTTTTTTATGCAGCCCGGCTTCGCGCGATTGAATTTGCTCAAATCGGCTCATGTCTCCTCCTTTATGCTTATTTTTTATATCAGCCTGATCAGGTCACCTTGGAGCGTGTTTTATAGGCGGGCTTGTCCCATTCCTTATCGGTCAGTACCGCCTTGATATGCTGCACAGCCTGCCAAATATCCACAAAAGACAGATACAAGGGCGTAACGCCAAAGCGCATCACTTCAGGCTCGCGGTAGTCCCCAATCACACCACGGGCGATCAGGGCCTGCACCACGGCATAGCCTTGCTCATGGGCAAAACTGACATGGCTGCCACGGTAGTGGTGATCGCGTGGAGTCACCAGACGCAGGCCAAATTCCGCACATTCCTGTTCCACCAAAGCGATGAACAAGTCCGTCAGCGCCAGGGATTTACGGCGCACCGCCTGCAGGTCGGTTTGCAGGAACACGTCCACACCACAAGCCACCAGGCTCAAGGAAACAATGGGCTGAGTACCGCACAAGAAACGCTCGATACCGTTGGCGGCTTCATATGACGGGCTCATGGCAAAAGGGTGCTTGTGGCCCCACCAGCCGGACAAGGGCTGGCTGATCTGACCCATCAACTTGGGGTTCACCCACAGCAGGGCCGGAGCACCCGGACCGGCGTTCAGGTACTTGTAGGTGCAGCCAATGGCAAAGTCGGACTCGCTGTCTTTCAGCTCGATAGGCAAGGCACCCACGGAGTGGCACAAATCCCAGATCAACAGGCCATTGTGTTCATGCACCAGGCGGTTAGTCTCCTGCATATCGTGCAAGTAACCCGTGCGGTAATTCACATGGGACAGCACCACCACAGCGGTTTCATCATTGACGGCTGTTTGCAGGTCTGCCGGGTCATCAATCAATTCAAGCCTATAGTCTTTGCCAAAGAAGGCGTTAAACCCTTCAATGATGTAAAGATCCGTAGGGAAGGAATCACGCTCGGCCAGGATCACTTTCTTTTCCGGATGGCGCTCTTTTTGCAAATTGACGGCGGCAGCCAGCACCTTGAACAGATTGACCGAGGTGCTGTCGCTGACGATGGTTTCACCTTGACCGGCACCGATCAGGGGCGACATCTGGTCGCCCAGACGCACGGGCAAGGTCCACCAGCCTGCCTTGTTCCAGCTATTGATCAGGTCGGTACGCCATTCCTGAGCAATAACTTCCTGGGCGCGCTCCATGGCGTGTCGGGGCATGGCGCCCAGCGAATTCCCGTCCAGATAAATCGTGTTGGGTGGCAGGTCGAACTTGGCTTTGAAGGCAGCCAGTTCATCGGCCTGATCCCACTGCTCGCATTGCTGCAAGGTAATCATATTCATGCTCCTCGATTCTGCTTTTTAAGCTATTTAGTCTAGCACCGAGCCTCTGGTAAATTATTCCAAAGCGATGAAGATTATGATTAATGCTGGAAGAAAATTCGGTTTTTAAAAACCTTTTTCATAGAAAATTCTAAAATATGAGACTAGATGAGACAGACCTGAAAATCCTGCGTCTTTTACAGGACAACGGCAGGCTCAGCAACCAGGAACTAGCTGACCTGGTAGCCCTTTCGCCCTCCTCCTGCCACCGGCGCGTAAAGATTCTGGAGCAGGAAGGCTTCATCGAAAACTACAGCGCCAACTTGAGCGCAGGCAAACTGGGCTTTGCCATTGAAGCCTTTGTGGAAGTGAATATCGGGCAGCTCAACGAGAGCGAGCATCAGTACCTGAGCAAAGCACTGGCTACCATGGATGAAGTGCTCCATGCCTACATCGTGACCGGGCAGGCGAACTACATGCTGCACATACGCACGCGCAACTTCGAGACTTTTTCCAATTTTGTCATTCACAAGCTCAACACGCTGCGCGGCGTCACCAAGATCCATTCGCAGATCGTGCTGTCTTGCATCAAGGCCAAGGGGCAACGCTTGCCTGTGTAAACCGGCATACCGGCAAGGTCTGGCCAGGTGCCAGTCCGCGGGCTTAGTCGTAGTTCAGTTTGAAGCGTCGCTTGAAATGCTCGCTGCGCCACCAGCCCTTGCCGCTTTGCACCGGTTTGTTATCGGTATTGAACAGATCAATACGCTGCACAATCACGGCCTGGTTCTCCTTGATCCAGAGCTGCTTGGCCATGTCTGCCGACGCATTGGCCATGCTGATCTCTTCTTGCGCATGCTTGATGGGCACATTCAGCACGCCAGTCAGCATCTCTACCATGGTGTGTGTTTCCAGAGCCTGTTGCTCGATACGTTCTCCTATCGAGCGTAGCAAGTAGTTCTCAGCAAAATAAAGAGGCACCGCTGACCTGTAGCGCACCGCTTGCAGCTTATAAACCGGCTCATCGGAAGCGAAAAACTCAGCAATGTCTGCTGGCGGAGCGACCAGCCCCCAGTTGGCAATCTGGGTGGTGGTGTCTTTGCCCAACTGCACCAGATCATTGATGGAGCTCAGCTCCCAGGAGCCGGTGTTCTTGCGTTCCAGCACAAAGGAGCCTCGGCTGGGAAAACGCTCGATCAAGCCATTGCGCGTCAAGATCGCCAGACCCTGACGCACGGTGATGCGGCTGACGCCGAACATCCCCCCTAGCTCGGCCTCCGTAGGCAAACGGTCGCCGGGCTTCAAGCGACCGTCCTGGATATAGCGGGTCAGCTTGTCGGCAAGCTGCTCATACAGTGGTTTTGTACTCACTTTTTTATCTCATCCCTGTTGATGACGCTCTGCTGCTGGCTCTCCCTACGTGCTGTGTTCCACCTGCGGTATCAACAGAAAATCGTTGGTTCCCCTGCCAGTAAGCCATCTTCTTATTCGCGTTCCAGCAGGCCTTTGATCAGAAACATCTCGGCCTCATGGACACAGGAAATCTGCTCCCATGCCGCATCGCTTTGTGTAGCCAAACGCCAGGTCAGCAAGCTCACTACACATTTGTCTGCGCCCAGCTTGAGCACCTCGCCTGGGATAACACGCGACATATTACGAAACTGCATCGCCTCCTTGCTGGCGCCCACCTCGTAATCCACCTGAAAGCGGTCTGCATCCACATTCAGGCGCACATAGGTTTCCTGGCCGCTAAAGACCGAGGTCCCCTTGAACAGGCCCGGTTCCACTTCGCTGCGATTCGCACTGCCCCAGGCCCACTGACCTTGCAAGATGCCATCGGACATGATTTCAAAAGCGACCTTAGCCGGGCGCTCCACCAGGATGCTACTGGAATGACAATGTGGATCTTTCACGTACTTGCTCCTGTGACGAATGCTTATTGTTATGACAATGTTTTTATTGTCATGCCAAAGGAAAACCGAGACTAGACGGGAAAACACGTACAGTTCAGCGAAAGATTGTCCATAACAAAGCCGCTGCCTCTCAACCCGGAGACGCAGCGGCTTTGAAACCTGAAGCAAAGCGCTATCAGGCGATGGACTACTGTCTGTTATGTCCTAACTTGCTGTCACCCACTGCTGGATGAAAGCGCGCAGCTCGTCGGGGCTGGAGGCCACACCCCCGGGTACGCGATAGACCTTTTCCAAAGGCCCCACCATCTCCTGCAGGGCAGGCAGATTGGCAGGGTCATCGCACATCATCACAATCCCGCGGCAATAACGACCGAAGCCTTCACGATGTGCCTTTAACCACAACACCGCTTTCTTGCGCCCTTCCGGGTCGCCGGGAGTGGAAGGATCGGGCAGGCTTTCGTAGACCAGAACGAACTCTTTTTCGGCCTTGATCAGGGTTTCCATATCGTCCAGCCATTGCGTGGCCAGCTCCAGGGTCAAGGGAAACTCGCGCACCCTTGCTATCGGCAAAGCGGATGTATCCAGAAACTGGGTGGAAAAGTCAGGAGAAATGTCTTGCTCACTCATTGCTAAAGCTCCTTGAATCAGGGCTGTCATGCCCAATTGCAATATGCCCTCCATCTCGACCTCCTCCACGACCCGTTCCACGGCTGCACGTGGCTCCCGGCCAGCCACGGCATAGACCGTATCGGCAACCGCCAGGCAATGAAAGGCCACCGTTCCCATCAAGTAACGCGAGCGCTCAAAGGACACGCCATAAGCCTGAGCAATGTGCTCTTGATGCTCCCGGATCTTGTCCAGCATGGAAGGAGTCGCCACCAGCCTGCGTATCACATAGGGCGTGATGCCCGGATTGGCTTTCACAAAAGCCTGTGTCGCCGCACTGAACAGCTGCAGATAGTCTTCCAGGCTGCCTTGAACCGGAATCGTGGCCCGAGGTACTTGCCAGCGGCTGAAAATTTCTTCGGCCACCAGTTGTTTAAGCCCTTCCAGATTACCCACATGCTTGTACAGCGCCATCTGGCTGACACCCAAAGCGGCCGCTACCCCCACAAAGGTGATGTTGGGCAGGCCAATCTGAATGCCAGCGTCGGCAATCCGTGCTCGGGTGATGGTGGGAGGACGTCCGCGTGGCGCGGGCGCCTGAGGGGTTGGCATATCTATGTTGACCCTTTTGATGACAGCAGCGCGGTAGTACCTGCCACTGCCTCTTATTTAATTTATGAAACTCTACTAATTAGAAGCCTAGTTTACATCCACGATAATGATTCTCAATATCATTTTTTGCAAAGCGAGTGTTCCTGCTGATGAAGTCGCAAGACATCGACCTGAACGAGCAACAGCGTAACCCGATTCCTCCCGCCCTATCCTGGCAAAAATAGTCAGGCACAAAGACTTTTCACGCCTGAAAACCGTGTGACAGCCCCTGCCCGTTCCACCTCTCATTTCTGGTTTTTCACCTAAATTGGTCAGACCAATTAATTGAATAAAAAATTGTTTATTCTTGAATTGTTAGGGTAAACACTTAGATTCAATAAAATAATCCTTTCTATACAATGCGCTCTGTTCTTGACGATCTCAAGAAATGGTCAGACCAATTTAACGACCTTCAGGCTCGCTTGCGATACAAGCGCCTCCCATTTGCTCCTGCGGAGATAGAACAACATGCAACAAGCGTGGCTGCAGCAATACGATCCCACCGGCAATATCTGGCTGTCGGCACTGATCGCCCTTATTCCGATCATCTTTTTTTTCCTGGCCCTGACCAAGTTGCGCATGAAGGGGTATCTGGCAGGGACGATTACCGTCTTGCTGGCCCTGGGCGTTGCCCTGTTTTTCTATCGCATGCCGGTTTCCACTGCGCTGGCCTCGGTGGTGTATGGCTTTTTCTATGGGCTGTGGCCGATCGCCTGGATCATTGTGGCCGCCGTTTTTCTGTACAAGATTTCGGTCAAGACCGGTCAGTTCGACATCATTCGCGCCTCCATCCTGTCCGTCACGCCTGACCAGCGCCTGCAGCTGATTCTGGTGGGCTTTTGCTTTGGCGCCTTCCTGGAAGGGGCAGCCGGTTTTGGTGCGCCCGTTGCCATTACTGCCGCCTTGCTGGCTGGCCTGGGTTTCCGCCCCTTGTACGCGGCCGGTCTGTGCCTGATTGCCAATACCGCCCCGGTGGCGTTCGGTGCCATGGGTATTCCTATCATCGTGGCCGGTCAGGTATCGGGTATTGATCCTTTTGAAATCGGCCAGATGGCTGGTCGCCAACTGCCTTTCATGACGGTGATCGTGCTGTTCTGGCTGATGGCCATCATGGACGGCTGGCGCGGTATCAAGGAAACCTGGCCTGCCGTGCTGGTCGGTGGCGGCTCCTTCGCGCTGGTGCAGTTCCTGACCGCCAACTACATTGGCCCCGAGCTGCCGGACATTACCTCGGCTCTGGTTTCCCTGGTTGTACTGACCCTGTTCCTGAAAGTGTGGCAACCCAAGCGCATCTTCCGTTTTGAAACACAAGAAGGCTCGCCTGCTCAGGACAATCTGGCCGATCAGGCCCCTACCGTGCTGAGCACTGGCCGCATCATCAAAGCCTGGTCGCCCTTCATCATCCTGACTGCCATGGTCACGATCTGGAGTGTGCAGCCCTTCAAAGCCTTGTTTGCTGCCAATGGTCCGCTGGCGTCGACCATCGTGAACATTCCTGTGCCCTTCCTGCACAATCTGGTCGACAAGGCTCCACCCGTCGTGGCCTCGGCCACTCCGTATGGCGCGGTCTACTCCTTTAACTGGCTCTCTGCCACCGGCACCGCCATTCTGATTGCCGCCTTGCTGACTATCCTCTTTTTGCGCATGAAACCCGCAAAAGCGGTGGAAACCTTGGGCGAAACCTTCAAGGAACTGGCTGTACCGATCTACTCGATTGGCATGGTGCTGGCCTTTGCCTTTATCGCCAACTACTCCGGCCTGTCCGCAACTTTGGCGCTGGCCCTGGCTCACACCGGCAAAGCCTTCACCTTCTTTTCGCCATTCCTGGGCTGGATCGGTGTGTTCCTGACTGGTTCCGACACGTCAGCCAACGCCTTGTTTGGTGCCTTGCAGGCAACCACGGCACAGCAGCTGGGTCTGCCTGAAGTGCTGATGGTGGCCGCCAACACCACAGGTGGTGTGACCGGCAAGATGATCTCGCCCCAGTCTATCGCCATTGCCTGCGCGGCAGTGGGTCTGGCCGGTAAAGAATCCGATCTGTTCCGCTTTACCGTGAAACACAGCTTGATCTTTGCGGTTCTGATTGGCCTGCTGACTACCCTGCAAGCCTATGTGTTACCTTGGATGATTCCCTAAGGGCCCGCCCTCATCCTTCATCTGCAAGGCGCGTATACGCGTGCCTTGCAGATTTATTTTTCCGGTATCTCAAGAACTATGCGCCTCTCTGATCACGTTGCCCAACAATTGCTGGCGCTGATTCAATCCAGCGATTTCAAGGCCGGGCAAAGACTGCCTGCCGAGCGTACGTTGGCAGCTCAATTGAATGTGTCGCGTGCATCGCTGCGCGAGGCTATTCAGCAACTGAACAGCCAGGGCATTTTGCGCAGTCAGGTAGGTTCAGGCACTTACCTGGCCTCCCAAACGCCCCAATGGACCCAGCGCTCGGTAGACCCGCTGGCCGCCCTGATGCTGTCCGATCCCCAGTACCGTTACGACGTGCTGGAAGCGCGCATTGCTCTGGAGAGCAGTACCACCTGGCACGCCGCCCTGCGTGCCTCGCCCGAAGACAAGGACAAGATCCTGCAATGCTTCGAGCAAATGATTCGCTACCAGCAAAGCGGCGATACCGTGCAGTCCGCCCGCGCCGATGCCCAGTTTCACCTGGCCGTGGCCGAAGCCTCGCACAATCTGGTGCTGGTTCAGGTCATGCGGGGCCTGTTTGATCTGGTGCTCAGCAGCGTGACGCAAAACCGGGACATCATCATGTTCGTGCATGACTCCCCCGAGACCATTGTCAATCTGACGGCGCAACACGAAGCCCTGGTCAAAGCCATTGTTGATGGCGATCCCGCTCAAGCACGCCACGTTGTGAACGAACACCTGGGCTACGTACGCAACACCCTTCTTCAGGCTGACGAAGACCTTGCACGCCGCGAACGTGCCGCGCGCCTGCAAACCCCTCCTTCCGTCTTATCCGACCCGACTCTGCCATGATTATTTCCTCCTCGACCGACTACCGGCGTGCCGCCCAAAAACGACTGCCTCCTTTCCTGTTCCACTACATTGACGGCGGTGCCTACGCCGAGCACACGCTGCGCCGCAATGTGGACGATCTGGCCAATGTCGCCCTGCGCCAGCGTGTCCTGAAGGACATGAGCCAGCTCGATACCAGCATTGAGCTGTTTGGTGAAAAACTGTCCATTCCGGTGGCCCTGTCCCCGGTAGGTCTGACAGGCATGTACGCGCGTCGAGGTGAAGTCCAGGCTGCCCAGGCAGCCGATGCACATGGCATTCCCTTCACCATGTCGAGCGTGTCAGTCTGCCCGATCGAGGAAGTTGCCCCGCGCCTGAAGCGGCCCATGTGGTTTCAGCTGTATGTGCTGAAGGACCGCGGCTTCATGCGCAATGCACTGGAACGCGCGCAAGCTGCAGGCTGCAGCACCCTGGTCTTTACCGTAGACATGCCCGTACCTGGCGCCCGTTACCGCGATGCGCATTCGGGCATGAGCGGCCCGAATGCCGCTCTGCGTCGCTATGCACAGGCTGTCATGCACCCGCGCTGGGCCTGGGATGTCGGTCTGCTGGGTCGCCCGCACGATCTGGGCAATATCTCGCGCTACCTGGGCAAGCCTACGGGTCTGGAAGACTATATGGGTTATCTGGGCGCGAACTTTGACCCCTCGATTTCCTGGAAAGATCTGGAGTGGATACGCGAATTCTGGAAAGGCCCCATGCTGATCAAAGGCATTCTGGACCCCGATGACGCCCGCGATGCCGTGCGCTTTGGTGCCGATGGCATCATCGTCTCGAATCACGGCGGCCGTCAGCTTGACGGCGTCTTGTCCTCGGCACGCGCACTGCCTGCCATTGCCGATGCCGTCAAAGGCCAGATCAAGATTCTGGCAGATTCGGGTATCCGCAGTGGCCTGGACGTGGTGCGCATGATTGCCCTGGGTGCCGACGCTGCCATGCTGGGCCGCGCCTACATCTATGCCTTGGCCGCCGCCGGGCAATCCGGCGTGGACCACCTGCTGGGCCTGATTGAAAAAGAAATTCGGGTCGCCATGACACTGACCAGTGTCAGCAGCATTTCCCAGATCACCTCTGACCTGCTTGTACAGGAGTCTTGACCATGTCAGTTTCCACCAGCGCTGCGGATTTGTTGCAGCAACTGCGCTCTATTGTCGGCAACCCTCACGTCCTGACGGACGACCGCAGTACGCGTCGTTACCGCAAGGGCCATCGCACGGGTGAAGGCAAGGTATTGGCCGTTGTGCGGCCCGGAACGCTGCTGGAACAATGGCGCAGCCTGCAAGCCGCTGTCGCTGCCGATTGCATCGTGATCATGCAGGCGGCCAACACCGGCCTGACAGGCGGCTCCACCCCCGACGGAGACGACTACGACCGTGACATCGTGCTGATGAACACCATGCGTCTGCAAGGCATACAAGTCATCAACGATGGCCAGCAAGTTGTCTGCCTGCCCGGTGCCACGCTGGACCGTCTGGAACAGACCCTGGCCCCGCTGGAGCGTGAACCCCACTCGGTGATTGGCTCCTCGTGTATCGGCGCCTCTGTGCTGGGCGGTGTTTGCAATAACTCCGGCGGTGCGCTGGTACGACGCGGCCCGGCCTACACGGAATTGACGCTGTACGCGCAAGTGCTGGACGATGGCACCCTGCAGCTGGTCAATCATTTGGGCATCAATCTGGGGGATACCCCGGAAGAAATTCTGAGCCGCCTGGAGCAAGGCAAATACAGTGTTGCGGATATCATCAACGACCCGGAACGCAAGGCCAGCGACCCACGCTACGCCGACGATGTGCGCGATGTGGATGCCCAGACCCCGGCCCGTTTCAATGCCGACCCTTCACGCCTGTACGAAGCCTCCGGCTCGGCCGGCAAGCTGTGCATTTTTGCCGTGCGTCTGGATACCTTTCCCAAAGAAGCCAGTACCGTTTTCTACATCGGCACCAATGACCCGAACGAGCTCACGGCCGTGCGCCGTCACCTGCTGACGGAACTGCCCCGCCTGCCCATTGCGGGCGAGTACATCCATCGCACCGCCTACGATATTGGCGAGCAATACGGCAAAGACACCTTCTTGCTGATCGACCGTTTTGGTACCGCCAAAGTACCATCCGCCTTTGCCATGAAAAGCCGTGTGGATGGCTTTTTTGAGCGCTTTGGCTGGCGCGGCGTCACTGATCGCGTAATCCAGGCCATCATGAACCGCCTGCCCAGCCACCTGCCGCCGCGCATGCGTGAATGGCGCGACCGTTTCGAGCATCACCTGTTGCTGCGCGTCTCCAACGACACCGCGCAGGCCACGCGCGAATTTCTGAGCCAGCAATTTGAAGGCAGTCAGCAAGGTGCCTATTTCGAGTGCGATGCCGAAGAAGGTCGCAAAGCCTTTCTGCACCGTTTTGCCATTGCCGGTGCTGCCATCCGCTACCGCGAGGCGCACCCCGACAGCGTGGAAGATATTGTGGCGCTGGACATTGCCTTGCGCCGTAATGACAAGGAATGGGTGGAGCAACTGCCGGACGATATGGAAAAAGACATCGTCCACAAGCTCTATTACGGCCACTTCCTGTGCCACGTATTCCACCAGGACTACATCGTCAAAAAAGGCGTGGTTCCTCTGGATATGGAACACCGCATGTGGAAGTTGCTGGATGAACGCCGTGCCGAATACCCGGCCGAGCATAATGTTGGCCACCTGTATATCGCCAAACCTGCCCTGGCCGGCTTCTACCGCGAGCTGGACCCGACCAACACCTTCAACCCTGGCATCGGCCACACCTCGCGCCGCAAATGGTGGAGTGTGTGCTGCGGCGGCAAACACGACTAGCCCCCCTTTTTCTTGAAGGCACTCACGGGCTGCAAGCCATTCCCTTGCTTGCAGCGCGGTCCGCCCCTTCAATAAACCGTCCTTCATGCAAACCAGCAGGCCCCCAAGCTCGACTTGGTGGGCCTGTTTTTTTTGTGCATTGTGACAAACAGAACACAAAAATATTCTGCCGCCTTTCCTATTTAGTTTAATAGGTTCCACTAATTCAAAATTTAGATTACATTATCGATAATGATTCTCAATACCTTATATTGAAGAGCCGAATTCTCCGGCTTTTTAGATACTTACCACCGCTCATGACCACTCGTGAAACTGCTACGGACGTGCGTAAAGAGCCTGGCCCCATCAGCCAGATCCTCAGCTCTATACGCTCACGTCTGATTGTTGCCGCCGTTCTGGCGGCCTTGGGTTCAATGTTGACCCTGGTGCCTTTGGCCGGAATCGCCCATATCGCCAAGCTGACTTTGGGCAATACCCTGTCTGGCGAGCTGCAAGGCGATATAGGCTGGACGGTGCTATTGAGCATCATCAGCATGTTTGCAGGCCTGGCCCTGATCTCGGCAGGCGAGCTGCTGGCCCACCTGGCCGACAATCAGCTGACACGCGGTCTGCGTCTGAACGCCGCCCAGAGGTTAGCCAAGGTGCCACTAGGCTGGTTTACCGGCCAGGCTTCAGGCGAAGTGAAACAAGCCATGCAGGATGACATCGCCACCCTGCACAGCCTGACCGCACACTTTTACACCTCGGTCGGCCGCGCCGTCGGTGCCATTGCGATCTCGGTGCTGTACCTGTTCGTCATGGACTGGCGTATGGCCATCGTGGCTCTACTGCCCTTCCCCGGTTTCTTCCTGTTTTTGCGCCACGCCATGAAAGCCAGCAGCGCGAACATGCAGGGCTTTGCCGAAAAGCTGGGCCGCTTGAACAGTGCCACCGTGGAATTTGTCAGCGGCATTCCCGTGGTCAAGGCCTTTGGTTCCAATGGGCAGGCACATGGCGGCTATAGCAAGGCCGTGGATGGCTTTGCCAACGCCTTTCTGAACTTTGCCCGCCCTTTGGTGGCCCGCATGGCTCACGCCCATGCCATGATCGCTCCAGTCACGGTTCTAGGTGTCGTGCTGATCTTCGGTGCCCTCTTCAGCTATTTGAACTGGATTGCCCCGGTAGACATTCTGCCCTTCGCCCTGGTGGCTCCCGGCATTTGCGCCCCCCTGCTCTTGTTGCATACCCTGCTGCACGATCTGGGTGGCGCAACGGGTGCGGCACAGCGCGTACAAGCTTTGATGAAAACACCCGTACTGGAACCGCTGAGCACTGATCAGCAACAAGTCCCGGCAAATCACGAAGTGCGAGTCGAAAACGTCAGCTATGCCTACGGCGAAGGCCATCAGGCACTCAGCAATATCAGCTTCACCCTGGAACCGGGCACAGTCACCGCGATTGTGGGCTCTTCCGGCTCTGGAAAATCCACCATCGCCCGCCTGCTACTGCGCTTTTTTGACCCCAGCGAGGGCCGCATCACCCTGGGCGGAGCCGATCTACGCCAGATTGAATCCACCGAACTTTACCGCCGCATTGGCTTTGTGCTGCAAGAGGTGCGCCTGATCAATGCCAGCGTGCGCGAGAACATTGCGCTGGGCCGCCCCTCGGCCAGTCAGCAAGAGATTGAAGATGCCGCTCGCGCCGCCAATATTCACGACCGTATCTTGACCCTGCCTCGTGGCTACGACTCTGTCGTGGGTGAAGACGCCCAACTCTCGGGCGGCGAGCGTCAGCGCGTCAGCATTGCGCGCGCTGTCCTGCTGGACCCACCCATTCTGGTGCTGGACGAAGCCACCGCCGCTGCCGATGCCAGCAATGAAGTGGCTATTCAAGATGCTCTGTCACGCTTTGCCCAAGGCCGCACCTTGCTGGTCATTGCTCACCGCCTGGACACCATCATGCACGCGGATCGCATTCTGGTGCTGGAAGACGGCGCGATTGTGGAGCAAGGCAGTCACACCAGCCTGCTGGCTGAACAAGGCCGTTACGCACGGCTCTGGACCCTGGGTGGCTACGACAACCGTTCCAAGGACACATCATGCTAAAGACCCTGATTCAGTTGCTGGGTACGGATGCCCCCATTTTCCGCCGCTATGGCTGGATGGCTGTTTTATACGGCCTGCTGTGCGGCCTGACCATGACTACCTTGGTCCCCGTTTTCACTCATCTGCTCAATGGCGAACCCAAACAAGCAGGCGGCTGGTTGCTGGTCCTGCTGCTTGGCGTGGCTGTCTGCTGGGCTTGGCGCCGCCATGTGGAGCAAGCGGGTGTAAATGTTGGGGCCGCCATCCTGCAAGGTGGCCGGCATCGTCTGGGCGAACATATCGCCCAACTGCCCGTAGGCTGGTTCTCCGCTCAAAACACCGCACGGCTGGGGCACATCGTCACTCAAGGCATGATGTCGGTGGCCCAATTACCTGCACACGTCTTCACCCCGCTGATCGCCGGAGTTGTGACGCCGCTTGTGCTGGTCGTGGCGCTGTTCATTCTGCATTGGCCGCTGGGTTTGATTGCCCTGATCGCGTTGCCTTTGCTGGCGGGTGTTCTGGCACTGACCGCCCATTTGGGACGCAAGGCTGATGATGCCTTCCAGGCCCACTTCGCCCATGCCAGCCAGCGCGTGGTGGAGTTTGCCCAAGCCCAATCCGTGCTGCGTGCCTTCAATGGCGAAGGCGGTGGCACCCGTCTGCTGGAAGAAGCGATTGAACGCCAGCACCAGGCGGGCAAGAAACTGATCTGGCAATCCACGGCCTCGGCGGTACTCAATGCCTGGGCCGTACAAGCAGCCTTTGCGGCCTTGCTGATTGCCGCCACGCTTTGGCTAAACAGCCATACGGGTCTGGGCCTGAGCAGTGCAGAAGTCATCGCCGTCATCGTGTCCTTGCTGCTGAGCGCACGCTATATCGACTCCTTGCTGGAAGTGGCCAGCTACGGTGAAGTGCTGCGCGGTGCACGCGGCCAACTTGATGCGATTCAAGAACTGTTTGCCGTTCAGCCCCTGCCCGAACCCGCTTCGCCCCAAACCCCAAGCGACGGCTCGATCGTGCTGAACAATGTGCATTTCCGCTATGCCGCCGACAAGCCCGATGTACTGAATGGCGTCAGCCTGAACATTGCACCTGGCAGCATGGTGGCCTTGATCGGGGAATCCGGCTCAGGCAAAACCACACTGGCTCGTCTGATTGCCCGCTTCTTTGATGTCAGCCAGGGCAGTGTCTCCATTGGAGGCGTGGATGTACGCCAGATCGGCAGCCCCGTACTGGCCACGCAAATCAGCCAGATTTTTCAGGACGACTATCTGTTCGCAGGCAGCATTGCCGAGAACATACGCCTGGGAAAACCGGATGCAACCGAGGCCGAACTGATGGAAGCGGTAGAACAAGCCGGTGTCAGCGAAATCATCGCGCGCTTGCCAGAAGGTCTGAACACAACGGTGGGCGAAGGCGGGGCCCGCCTGTCCGGGGGCGAGCGTCAACGCATCGCCATTGCGCGCGCTCTGATCAAGAACGCCCCCATTTTGCTGGTGGACGAAGCCACTGCCGCACTGGATGCCGAAAACCAGGCAGCCATTGCCCAGGCCTTGGCCCGTCTGCGTGGCAAGCGCACCCTGATCGTGATTGCCCACCAGCTCTCTACCGTCGCTATGGCCGATCAGATCGTGGTGCTGGAAAACGGCCAGATTATCGAGCAAGGTCCACCAGCCCAACTGCGCGAAACCCAAGGCCGTTACGCCCACTTTCTGAACCAGCGTCATGCCGCCAAAGGATGGCGTATTGCCACCACAGCCCAGAATAACGGTGTGTGATGCGAGCTAGATCTTTTGTGCTGGTGTTTCTGATGCTGTGCAGCCTGTCCTTGTTGATAGGCGCACGGCAAATCAGCTGGGCACAATTATGGAGTTTTTCAGGCGATGCCTGGCTGACACTGAGCGCCAGCCGCCTGCCCCGTCTGGCGGCACTGGTCTTGAGTGGCATAGGCCTGTCTGTCTGCGGGGTGATCTTGCAGCACATTGTGCGCAATAAGTTTGTGGAACCGGCCACCTCGGGCGGGCTGGATGCCGCCAAGCTGGGCATTCTGATCGCCCTGACTCTGGCCCCCACCAGCGGCACATTGGGCAAGCTGCTGTTTGCCCTCTTGTTCTGCTTTGCCTCCAGCCTGATCTTCATCGCTGTGGTACGCCGCATCCGCTTCAAGAACGCCGTGCTGGTACCGGTGATTGGCTTGATGTATGGGGGTGTGCTTAGCGCCATTGCCGAGTTCTATGCCTACCAGCACCAGATTTTGCAAAGCATGCAGGGCTGGATGCTGGGCGACTTTTCCAAGGTCGTGCAGGGCAATTACGAAATCATTTATCTGATCCTGCCCATTGTGTTGCTCACCTATCTGTATGCGCATCGCTTCACTGTGCTGGGCATGGGCGAAGGCATGGCCACCAGCCTGGGCCTGAACTATTCCGCCACCGTGGCCCTGGGTTTGATACTGGTCGCAGTTACCGTCTCGGCCACGGTCATTACCGTGGGAGCCATCCCCTTTATTGGTCTGGTCATCCCCAATCTGGTGGCGCTGCGCTATGGCGACAATCTGGCTCGCACCTTGCCCATTGTGGCGCTGGGTGGTGCCAGCCTGCTGCTGGCTTGCGACATTCTGGGCCGCCTCATCATCTACCCTTTTGAAGTCCCTATTGGCCTGACCTCAGGCGGCGTGGGTGGCCTGCTGTTTCTGTTCCTGATCTTCTGGAGGAACCGATGAAACGGCAACATCTGGTCTGGATCCTGTTGCTGGTGCTGGCACTGAGCTTTGTGTTCTATCGCTCCGGCCTGAACTTCGACTACATCATCCCCAAACGACTGAACCGCTTGGCGGCTATGGTGATTGGCGGCATCTGCATTGCCTGGTCCTCGATTATTTTTCAGACCATTACCGGCAACCGGATTCTGACACCCGCCATCATGGGCTATGAAGCGGTTTACCTGCTGCTCCAGTCCCTGCTGATTTTGCTGCTGGGCACACAAAGTCTGGTGATGCTGGGCGCCAATGGCAATGTGGTGCTGTCCATTCTGCTGATGCTGGCCTACTCGCTGGCAATCCATCACTGGCTGTTTCGCCAGGGCAAGAACAATGTGTATTTCCTGCTGCTGATGGGGCTGGTACTGACCATGATCATCAGCACCTTCACCCAGTTTGTGCAGCTAAAGATCAGCCCCGGCGAGTTCTCCATTTTGCTGGGTTTTAGCCAGGCGTCCTTTAACCGGGCCGAGCCTTTGCAACTGCTGGTTTCCGCCCTTCTGGTGGGGGGCATTTGCCTGGGCAGCCTGCGCAGCTTGCCCATGCTGGACGTGCTGTCTTTGGGCCGTGAGCAAGCCATTTCTTTAGGTGTCGACTATCGCCGTACCGTGCGCATCCAGCTGGCACTGATTGCTGCCCTGGTGGCTATTTCGACCAGCCTGCTCGGGCCCACTGCCTTCATGGGGATTTTTGTAGCCAACACCAGCTATGCGCTGGCCCGCAGCTTCCGACACCGAATCACGCTGCCGCTAGGCTGCGCCATCGCCATCGTCATGTTTTTGCTGGCACAGATAGCAGTGGAACACATTTTCAATTACCGCACGACCGTCGGGATACTCGTCAACCTGGTGTGTGGCGCGTACTTTCTGGGACTGATGGTTCGTACCCGAGGCACTGCATGATTACGATCAATCAGCTCTCCAAACACTACAAGAAGAAGACCGTGCTTTCCAAGGTCAGCACACAGTTCCCCGCCGGACAGCTCAGCTCCCTGATCGGCCCCAATGGTGCCGGTAAAACCACCTTGTTGATGAGCATTGCCCGTTTGCTGGAGGCCGACGAAGGCCAGATCCAGCTAGACGGCCGCAACATTGCGGATATACGTATTGCCGACTATGCGCGCCGGGTGGCCACCTTGCGCCAATCTCCTGATTTCAATTTGCGCCTGACCGTGGAAGAACTGGTCGCCTTTGGCCGCTTCCCTTATAGCCGGGGCGTGCTGACGGATGAAGATCAACAAGCCATCTCCGACGCTATTCAGTTTCTATCGCTGGAACCCTTGCGCCAGTCCTATCTGGACGAGCTGAGCGGTGGCCAGCGACAGATGGCTTTTCTGGCCATGATCATTGCCCAGCAAACCGACTATTTGCTGCTGGATGAGCCGCTGAACAATCTGGACATCAAGCACGCCGTTCAGATCATGCGCGCCTTGCGACGGCTCTGTGACGAGTACGGCCGTACCGTGATTCTGGTGGTGCATGACATCAACTTTGCCGCCAACTATTCCGATCACATTGTGGCCATGAAAAACGGTGCGCTGTACTGCGCAGGACCGGTGTCAGAGGTCATCACGCAAGCACGGCTGACCGAACTTTATGGCCTGGATTTCGAGATTACGCACAGCGAGCGTGGCCGCCTGTGCAATTACTTCACCCCATCAGGAGAACTAGCATGATCGCCAAACACAGATACGGGCTGATAGCCCTGTTTGTGGCCGCCAGCTTTGCCTTGCAAGGCTGCGAGAAAAAGACCCAGGCAGCGGCGGAAACCCCGGCACCGCAAGCCGCCGTCAGCCCGCAGGCCAGTGCCCGCTATGAACCGATTGTGGTTGAACACAAGCTGGGCTCGACACGCATCGAAAAACTGCCACAACGCGTCGTGGCGCTGGACATGAACGAAGTGGATTTTCTGGATGCCTTGGGTGTCCCGGTGGTGGGCATGCCCAAAGACTTCATCCCGGCATTCCTGCACAAGTATAAAAATGCCCCTGAAATCCAGGACACCGGCGCAATTGTGCAACCCAATGTGGAACAGGTGTACGCCGCCAAACCGGACCTGATTCTGATCACCTCCTTGCAAGCCAATCACTACAAGGAACTGAGCCAGATCGCCCCCACCATTCACTTTGACGTGGATTACCGCGATAGTCAGGTCAACCACATTGAAGTCATCAAGAATCACCTGCTGACTCTGGGCTCGATTTTCAAGAAAGAAGAGTTGGCCCAACAAAAAGTGGCCGAGCTGGATGCCAAAGTCGCCCAGGCCAAAGAAATCACCCAGGATCGTCCTGAAAAAGCCCTGATTGTTCTGCATAACAACGGCTCGTTCAGCTCCTTCGGGGTGCAGTCCCGCTACGGTTTTGTATTCAATGCGCTGGGCGTACAGCCTGCCAGCCCGACGGTAGAAACCGGCCTGCACGGACAGCCTGTTTCCAGCGAGTTCATCCAGCAAGCCAATCCGGACATCATTTACATCATCGACCGTACCGCCGTAATGGAACGTCGCCCTGCCCTGAACGCCGACAGCCTGAGCAACCCGCTGCTGCGTGAAACCAAAGCCTGGCAAAACGGCCGTGTGGTATTTGCCAATGCCGAAGCCTGGTACGTAACTGCCGCCAGTGTCACCTCGCTGAAATTGATTATTGATGACGTGATCAAAGCCTACCAACAACCATGATCTAACGGTATTTACACGGGCAAATAGACAGTAACGCGACTCAATCCAATTTCTATTTGCCTTAATCAAAGCAAAGAAACACACCCCGCTACATAAAGGAAACTGGCATGTACACACCACGCCACAATGGGACGTTTGCGCCCTCGATACGTAAAATCGGCAGTTCCAGCCGCTCCGGCTTTGCCCTGGACCGCACTTTCAGCGCCGTGCAAATGGCATTAATACTGGGTTTGGGAGCCAGCGCGCTGGCCTTGATGGCCTCGCCTGCGCAGGCACAAAACAGTACGGCTGCCCAGGCTGATGAAGTCGTCACCCTGCCATCCGTTACCGTCAAAGGCCAGCGTGACAAGACTGTAGAAAGCTATGCAGGCGGACAAGTCGCCACCGGCGGACGTGTCGGCTTGCTGGGCACCAAAGACTTCATGGAAACGCCCTTCAACACCATCAGCTATACCGAGCAATACATAGCCGATCAACAGGCGCGTGACATCAGCGAAGTGATCGCCAAAACCGACCCCAGCGTGTTCATGAGCGGCATCGCAGGCGAGAGCAACGAAAGCTACTCCATCCGCGGCTTCCGTTCCGATGTGGGTGATGTCACCGTCAACGGTCTGGCCGGGATGGGCGGCTACTACCGCAACTCACCCGAAGCCTACGAGCGCGTCGAGGTCCTGAAAGGCCCCTCGGCCCTGCTTAACGGCATGCCGCCCAAAGGCTCGGCAGGCGGCGCCGTCAACCTGGTCACCAAACGCGCAGGCGACGATCCCCTGTTTCGCGTCACAGGCAGCTATATATCCGACTCGCACTTTGGTGGCCACGTGGATCTGGGCCGTCGATTTGGCGAGGACAAGCAGTTTGGTGTACGCCTGAACACAGCCTACCGCGATGGTGAAATTGCCGTCAAAGACCAGGACAAGAAAATTACCCAGACCTCTTTGGGCCTGGACTGGCGCGGTGAGCGTGTCCGCTTGTCTGCCGACCTGTTTCACAGCAAAGACCGCGCCTACGGCCTGACGCGCGGCCTGACCTTGAATCCCGGCGTAGAACTGCCCAAACCACCCAAACCCGATGTGTCGTGGAACCCGCCTTGGGCTTTTTACGACACCACCGATAAAGGCGCCATGATCCGTGGCGAGTTCGATCTGAACGATCAATTCACCGCTTACGCCGCCGCCGGTATCAGCCGTACCAAATTCAGATCCAATATGGGCGCTGGTCAGGTGATCAATAACGCAGGCGACTTCAGGATCAACTTCAGCGGCGTGGCCGACGAAATGCGGCGCAAAACCGCTGAAGTGGGTCTGATGGGTAAGCTGCAAACCGGCCCGGTCAACCATCAATTCGCGATCAACGCCACGCAGTACAACGAAGACTACGACCTGAGCGGCTTCCGCAACCTGCTGCCCACCGCATGGGAAACCAATATCTACGATCCCGTCTGGGGTCCAGAGCCTTCCTTGCCGAACAATATTCCGCTGATCAGCACCACTAAAACTCGCTTGAAGAGCATCGGTTTTGCTGACACCCTGTCCTTTGCCGAGGACCGCGTACAAGTGACACTGGGCGCACGCCGTCAGCAAGTGATCAACGAGAGCTTTAATGGCACCACCGGCCAGCGTACAGGCGAGCGCTACAAGGAAAGCGCAACCACTCCCGCCGTCGCTTTCCTGGTGAAAGCCACTGATCAAGTCTCGGTCTACGCCAACTACATCGAAGGCTTGTCCCAAGGCGCGATTGCTCCCAACACCGCCGCCAATGCAGGTCAGGTTTTTGCCCCCTTCAAAACCAAGCAGAAGGAAGTGGGCCTGAAGCTGGATCTGGGTGACTTTGCCCATACCCTGGCCTTGTACGAAATCAAGCGCCCCAGCAGCTATACCGACCCATTTACCAACGTGTTCTCCTTTGGTGGCGAGCAACGCAACCGGGGCATTGAATGGGGCTTTTTCGGCTCCCCCATGGAAGGCGTGCGCTTGATGGGTGGCGTGGCTTACTCCGATCCGGAAATCACCAAAGCCGCCAACCCGGCTGAAGAGGGCCGCCAGGCCACAGGCCTGCCCAAGTGGCAAGCCAAGCTGGGCGTGGAATGGGATGTACCCAACTTGCAAGGTCTGACCGTGATGGCCAACGCCACCACCTCCTCCAAGCAATACCTGAGTGCAGACAACTCCCTGTCCATCCCTGGCCATACCGTGTTTGATCTGGGCGCGCGCTATCGCACCAAGATCTCCGGCCGCCCGCTGACCTTGCGGGCCACGGTGAATAACGTGGCGAACAAGGCTTACTGGGCCAAACCGCACTTCACCAGCCTGGCTGTGGGTGCACCACGTACCTTCATGCTGTCGGCAACGATGGAGTTCTAAGCTGAAAGCCTGAGTGTGATGAAGGGCCTTGTTGCGCGATAACAGCGCCAGCAAGGCCTTTTTCTTTGCAGAAGAAGAGGCTAAGTCTCTAATCCAGCAAACACAGCAGATGGATATCTTCCGGGTCCAGCTCGAACAAACGGGGATCAGGCTCTGGCGCGATTTCAAAGCCATGAGCCATATAGAAATCCACCGTGTTCACCGAAGGCGTGGCCGAGGCATAGACCGCCTTCGCGCCCCATTCCACAGCTTGTTTCTTGGCCTGATCCAGCAGCCATACGCCCATGCCCTGCCCTCGCAAGGACTGGCTCACATGCAGGAAAAATAGCTGACGCCAATCTCCCTGTGGCCCCAAAGGCAGGCTGTCCAAACCCACGGCAGCCAGCAAGCTACCCCCCTTGAATACACCCATGAACCAGGAGCCGCGATGAAAGGCGTCCTCATGTTCAGGGTGATATTTCTCCGGGTCGCCTTCCGGCCAGCCGCGCAGATCAATATCAGCCGCTTGCTTGTGCAATACGCCATCACGCAGCTCGTACAAACCGTCGATCCGCTCGCTGCGGTCTATGGACCACAGCAGGTTCAATTCAGATTCTTGAAGGGGACGAAACGTGCAGCCGTCAGGCAGGGAAAGGGAGGAGTCAGGCACAGTAGTCAATGCAGATGAACGGGTAAAACAGGATTTGGAACGCATAAGGCTCAATGGTAAACAATCGCCATAGGCTCTGCTATGCAGACGTGGCTTGCTCAGGGCGTAAAAAACACATCCACATGCAGGTTCTGCACCTTCACGCCGCGCTTGAGCACCATGCCAATGGCCTCATCCACCATGGAGGGCGACCCCGCCGCATACACTTTCCAGCCATTCAGATCAGGCATGTCCTTGCCCACCGCCTCAGTCACCATGCCCCTTCGGTACGATGCCACCGGCATCCCCGAAAGCACAGGCGTAAAGCTCAGATTGGCATAACGTTCCTGCAAAGCCTTGAACTCGTCCTCACAGTACAAATCCCGCAGCTCCCGCACCCCGAAATACACATGAATAGGCTGGCTCATGCCCCAGCCCAATGCGGATTCCACAATCGACTTGATCGGTGCCAGGCCCGTTCCACCGGCAATACAGAGAATCGGCCCGCCATAGCCATCACGCAAATAAGACGAACCTAGCGGCACCTTCAGGCTGACCGGCTCACCCATCTGCAAGACCGTATGCACATAGGCCGAGGCCACCCCGCGCGGCACGCGGCGCACGTAAAAATCCAGTTCCGGCTCCCCCGGACGATTGGCCATGGAGTAACTGCGCACCGGAGCCTGCCCGAATTTGATATCCGCGTACTGCCCCGCAAAGAAGATCAAAGGCTCCTGATTATCCAGACGTATCCGTACCTGCCGGATATCGTGGGTCAGATCCTTGATACAGGACACCGTACCCGTCAGCTCGCGAGACGGGATCAAGCCCCGAACATCGTCCGTCCCTATCCAGCCCACCGTCACATCGGTTTGGGGCACCGCTCTACAGGCAAGAATCAGTCCCCTGGCCTTTTGTTCCTCGGTCAGCGCAAAGCGGGAGTACTCCATCATCTCCACCTGCCCTTTGACCAGGCGCGTTTTACAGCCGCCACACACGCCCGTCTTGCAGCCGTGGGGATACGAGATCCCGCGCTCCAGCGCAGCCTGCAGAATGGTTTGATGATCCTGTGCCTGAATATGCTCTTGTATCTGCTGGATAAGAATTGTTTTGCCAGCCATGCGTGCCTCTCCTAGCTCCTTTCGGGCAATAGTGCTGCACTCTTGCTCCCGAAGCAATCAGAAACATAAGTCATAAGCCGGTGCGTGGACCCGCTTATCGATTTCGTCTAGCGCGTTCCTTCACCACATTACTTTCCAGCATCAAGGCCGCCCGGCTGGTGATCCGGTCCAGCATGCTGCTCAAAGCCGCCATTTCTGCTGCGCTCAGGTCCTGAAAGATCTCCTCATTCAGGGAGGCCACAATCGGCATGACTTCCTTGTAGCGTTGCACACCCAACTCAGTCACCGACACATGCACAACACGTGTGTCTTTGGTATCGCGTGTCCGCTTCAACAGGCCCTTCTCACACAAGGTGCTGACCGCTCGCGAGCAACGGGCCGTATCCAATGCGGCTGCCTCGGCCAAGGCCGTGCCCGTCAAGGCAGGATGCATATTGGCAATAGCCAGAATGCGCCATTCACGGCGAGTGATATTGAAGCGCCCCTCGCACAAGCGAATGAAAATCGGGTTGCCTGCCGACCAGGCCCGATACAGCTGGAACATCATCATGGCCGGCAGCGTAGGAGCCGGAGCGGCGCTTGCCGGGGTAGAAGAAGATGGAGAGGGGCTGACCATAGAAGGACCTTTAGCCTTGAAGATACTTGATTAGAACAAGTATCAGCCCCCTTGGTAAGCTGCGGTAAAAACTGATGGAAATCAAAAAAAAGGAGACAAATCATGGCCCAGAACCGCCTTCGCGCCACGGTAACAAGCTGTCTGCTGTCAGGACTGCTGTTCGCTGGTCCATCCCACGCCGCACGCCCGATTGAAAACCTGACAGTCGTTGTGCCCTATGCGCCGGGAGGCGCGTCAGATCGGGCCGCCCGCATTGTGTCGGACGGTTTGCACAAGAAGCTGGGGATTCCTATTGTGGTCGAGAACAAAACCGGCGCAGGGGGCCGGATTGCCGCCCAGTACGTCAAAAGCACAGCAGCAGACAAGAATGTGCTGATCCTGGCCAACCCCGCCATCATGGTGGTCGCCCCGCTGGTTTTCAATGACATCCCGTACAAACCCGACAGCGACTTTCAGGCGGTTTCCATGGTGACCGAGTACGGCTTTGGGGTGGCTGTATCGGCAGACAGCGACATTAAAACCATGGATCAACTGATCACCTGGGCCAAGGAACACCCCGGTGCCTTCAATATCGGTGTTCCCGCCACCGGCAGCCTGCCTCACTTCTTTGGCCTGATGCTGTCACAACAGATTGGCTCCAAGGGCGAGATCATTGGCTACCGTGGCTCGGCCCCCGTCATTACCGACCTGATCGGCGGCATTCTGCCCGTGGCCATTGATACGCTGGACGTGCTGACTTCCCAACACCAAGGCAAACGCATCCGCATTCTGGCCACCTCGGGCAGCGAGCGCGAAGCCGCCCTGCCGGATGTACCCACCCTGAAGCAGTCCGGCGTTGAGCTGGAAGCCTCCGGCTGGAATGCTCTCTTCGCCCCCGCTTCCATGCCCGCCGACAAAGTGACCCAACTGGGCGAGGCAATCAAGGAGGTCACCAGCGATCCGGCTCTGCAAGAGACACTGTTGAAAAATGAATTGATCCCGGTATCTGCCAATGCGGAAGAAACCCGCGTCCGCATCGAACAATTCCGCCAGCAATGGGCTCCCGTTATTCAGGCCTCCGGCTTCAAAGTCACGCAATAAACCAGCAACACCAACCACATGACACAACGCAAGAACGTCCTGTTTATCATGGCCGATCAGCTACGCGCTGATCACCTGGCCTGCTACGGGCACCCTCATATTCGCACCCCCAATCTGGATGCACTGGCCGCCAAGGGGGTACGCTTTGACCGTGCCTTTGTTAACTCCGGAGTCTGCGGTCCATCCCGCATGAGCTATTACACGGGCCGCTATCCCTCTACCCACGGCGCCACCTGGAACCGCGTACCCTTGTCGGTAGGCGAAGTCACCATGGGCGAATACTTGCGCGCCGGTGGGCACAAGCTGGTGCTGGCGGGCAAAACCCACATCATGGTCGACCACAAAGGGCTGGAACGACTGGCACTGGATGGGGGCAGCGAACTGGCTCGCCTGCTTAAAACCGGCGGCTTTGAAGAGATAGACCGCTACGACGGCCACCACGAACCGGGCGAAGAAAGTGGCTACCCAGCTTACCTGCGACGCCACGGCTATCAGTCCGATGACCCATGGACAGACTTTGTGATCTCCGCACGCGGGCCGGATGGAGAGGCCGTCAGTGGCTGGCATATGCGCAATGCTCGCTATCCCTCTCTGGTGGAAGACAAGCATTCAGAAACCGCCTACATGACGGATCAGGCCCTGTCCTTCATGGAGCGCATGGGGGATGAGCCCTGGGTACTGCACCTGAGCTACGTCAAGCCACACTGGCCCTACATCGCCCCTGCGCCCTACCACGACATGTACAGCGCAGATCAATGCTTGCCCGTAGTACGCAACGAGGCCGAATTAAGCAACGCGCATCCGGTCGTGGAGGCTTACCGCCAGCAAGAAGAATGCGTCAGCTTCTCCAGCGACACCTGCGTGGAGACGGTCCGGCCCGCCTACCAGGGGCTGATCACTCAATTGGACGACCACCTGGGCCGCTTGTTCGACTTCATGTCCCGCAATGGCCTGATGGACAACACCCTGATCATCTTCACCGCCGACCATGGGGATTTCCTGGGCGACCATTGGCTAGGCGAGAAAGAGCTGTTCTACGACACCGTGCAGCGCGTGCCTTTCATCGTCTACGACCCGTCACCGGAGGCGAATGCTACGCGGGGAACAGTGGATGACAGAATGGTCGAAGCCGTGGATGTGCTACCCACCATGCTCTCGTGGCTGGGCCTGCCGCTGGCCACGCACCGTCTTGAGGGGCGAAACCTTCTACCCCTGCTGCACGGCGCCCAGCCCCCGTGGCGCGACTGCGTGTTTTCCGAACTGGACTACAGCTATCGCCTGGCACGCGTGATACGTGACAAATCACCGTCCAATGCCAGAGCCTGGTCCCTGCGCAGCGACCGCTGGCGCTATGTGTATTGGCTGGACGAGCCTGAGCAGCTTTACGATTTGCATGCAGACCCAGAACAGTTCAACGATCTGGGCCGCTCTGCTGACCATGAGCATATACGTGAGGAATGCCGGGAACGCTTGCTGCAATGGTTCACGAGCCTGAAACGCCGTACCACTGTCACAGAAGAAGAGGTTGAACGCGGTACGAATGCGTATAAAAAGGCAGGAGTGTTTTTCGGGCAGTGGTAAAGCCTGGAGACTTGGCTGGTCTGGCGTTTTCAGATGGCAGACCAAAAGCAAGCGATCAGCCTAGTAACGCCCGCGCAAATGCCACTCACCAGGGCCAATGTCATTACGCACTGACAGGCGGGTTGACTCATCCAGGCGCGGATCGTCCGGGGCATACAAACCACACAAACGCAAAGCCTGACGCATATTGATCGCCGCACCAAGATACTCATAGACCACCCGCGTACAACACGGAATACGTTCGCCACTGCCGGACACCCCCAGCTTCAGGCCCGTTAAACGCGTGATCCGATTCTTAAACGAAGGAAACAGAATCGTCTGCGTCATCTCCAAACTGGTCAAGGTTTCATAATCCGTCAAAAAAATGCGATCCGTCAGCATATGCACCAGGCCTCGGTAAACACCGCGATACGCCTTGCTCTGCGCGTGCTCTCTGAGGCGCTCGGTGCGTTGATAGTAGACACGCTCGTCGCGCTTTTCCACATACACCAAAGTGCGTAACACCTGCCCCGGATACGCCATCGACAAATAGGTTTCGAAGTAGTAGCCCAGATACTTATCCAGGGCAACTGTCCCGATCTGTTTCAGATGCGCCAGATGCGGGGCCTCCGGTACCTGGCTGTCATCAGGCAGGGACTGTTTGGGGCGAACCTGTACCAACAACTCAAACTGCGTACTGGGCATCAAGATTTCGTGCTCTTCCACCCCAAAAAACTCACAACATCGGCGCAGCGTATGGGCCGAGGGGCGGTAGCGCCCGCTCAGGTAGCGATTGAACTGAGAGCGATTGATACCAAGACGGCGGCACACTTCAGCCACAGAACTGTAAAAAGTACACAGCAAACGCAAATTACGTGCGAAGTCCTCATGCATGGCGCTGTCCTTCAAGAACGGTGTACGTGAATCATAATTGCTTTCAGCATATGGCGCAGTATGACGCTACTTTCACATCATTTAGCACCAATCTGATGCAAAGTGCCAAATTCAATTTCGGCCGCCACAATGTTGCAATGTCTCGACATTCGCCGCTCAGGCAGATGAAAGCGACAACGACGGCACTCAGCCGCAAGGAGACATCAGATGCACACTTACCCGAGCCTCGCTCTGGCGTGGGTTGCCGTGCCCGGCAACTTCACCTTATTCGCCCTGCCGCATGACGACCCTCCAAAAAACGGGGGTAGCCATGCTTGAAATGCTCAATGATCTTCTCTGGTCCAAAGTACTCATCGTTACCCTGGTGGGTATTGGCCTCTGGTTCACCATTGCCTCGCGGTTTGTTCAATTCCGGTACTTTGGCCGCATGTTCCGTATTCTGGGAGCAAGCCAGGCGTTTGCCCACGATAAAAGCGGCCACCTGAACTCTTTTCAGGCGCTGATGCTCTCTGTGGCTGGCCGCGTTGGTGGAGGCAACATTGCCGGAGTCGCCGTGGCCATTACCCTGGGTGGGCCAGGCGCCATATTCTGGATGTGGATGGTTGGGCTGGTTGGCATGGCTACCAGCTACTTTGAATGTACCCTGGCCCAGGCGTACAAAATACGGGAACCCGACGGCACCTTCCGGGGTGGACCTGCCCACTACATCGCCCGTGGTATGGGAACGCGCTGGAAATGGCTGGCCACAGTCTATTCGATGCTGCTCTTGCTGACCTTCGGGTTTGGCTTTAACGCCGTGCAATCCTATGCCGTCGCCAACTCGATCAACGATGCCTTCGGCATTCCAGTCTGGACCACCGGCCTTATCCTTGCCCTGCTTACTGGCACGATCATTTTTGGAGGCATCAAACGCATCGCCAAAGCCGCCGAGATTCTGGTCCCGGTCATGACGGTCGGCTATATCACCATTACGCTATTCGTCATGGCACTCAACATCGACCAATTAGGCAATGTGTTCACACTGATCGTCAAAAGTGCATTTGGCTTGGAACCAGCGATTGGCGGCGGTATTGGTGCCGCCATTGTCATGGGTGTCAAACGCGGTCTGTTCTCTAATGAAGCCGGTTTGGGTAGTGCGCCCAATGTGGCGGCTGTGGCCTATGTACGCCACCCTGCCAGCCAGGGAATTGTGCAAGCCTTTTCCGTATTTATCGACACCCTGATCGTATGCTCGTGCACCGCCTTTATCATCCTGTGCGGCACCGTATATCAACCTGGAATGAGCGCCGAGATTGGGGGTGTCGCACTGACTCAGTCGTCTTTGGCCAGCCACGTCGGTGAATGGGGACGAGTCTTTGTCAGTATCGCGCTGATGCTGTTTGGCTTTACCACCGTTATCTACAATTCCTTTCTGGGCGAGAACAGCCTGAGCTGGTTCAGCAACAACAACCGCCCACTACTGATCGTCTACCGTACCGCCGTAATCGCACTATGTGGCTGGGGAGCGACCAACGATTTGAGCACGGTATTTGCCTTTGCCGACATTACGATGGGCTTGCTGGCCCTGACCAACTTGTTCGCTCTGGTCATGTTGTTCAAACCTGGGCTACGCCTGATGCGCGACTACGACGCACAGATACAAGCCAATGTAATCGAGCCTGAATTCAAGGCCGTACACTTTGCCGACATGAATATTGATATCGACACCTGGCGCCTGAATGAGCAGGACGAACGCAAGGATGTAAGCGCCCCGCAACTGATTACAAGCCAACACTAACAACACGTTGATCGGTCTGGCGCCTGTTGCGCCAGGCCCTGCCCTGAAGAGATGGAATCATGAACACCCGCATCGAACACGATCTGCTCGGAGAGATGACGCTGCCTGCCAATACCTGGTACGGCATTCAAACCCAACGTGCTGTAGAGAACTTTGCCATTACAAGCGTCTCGCTCCATCATTTCCCCGCATTAATCCGTGCGCTGGCAACCGTCAAAGCCGCTGCCGCCCACGCCAACCAGGAGCTGGGTCTACTTGAGCCGCCCAAAGCGCAGGCCATTGTTGCCGCGTGCACCGACATCATCAACGGACACCACCATGAGGCATTTGTGGTGGACATGATCCAGGGGGGGGCCGGGACCTCAACCAATATGAATGCCAATGAAGTCATCGCCAATCTGGCACTGGCAAAGCTGGGCCACGCCAAAGGCACATACGCGCACCTGCATCCTAATGACGATGTCAATAAGTCGCAATCGACCAATGACGCCTACCCAAGCGCGGTACGGGTCGCCCTACAATTTGCCGTCGAGCCTTTGATCGAAGCAGTCCACAACCTCACACAAGCCCTGCAAGCCAAGGGCACAGAGTTCGCCGATGTCATTAAAATGGGCCGCACCCAAATGCAGGATGCCGTACCCATGACATTGGGCATGGAGTTTGACGCTTTTACGGTAACCCTTGAGGAGGACATTGAACGACTGCACGATACCTGCCGCCTGTTGTGCGAAGTCAATTTGGGCGGCACCGCAATTGGCACTGGCCTTAACGCGCCCCCCGGCTACGCTGCGCTGGCGGTGCGGCACCTGGCCCGTCTATCGGGCAAACCCATCGTATCGGCTAAAAATCTGGTGGAGGCCAGCTCGGATATGGGCGCCTTCGTCCTGTTTTCTGCAGTACTCAAACGTCTAGCCATCAAACTATCCAAAATAGCCAATGATCTGCGCCTGCTCTCTAGCGGCCCGCGCACCGGGATCGGAGAAATTCATCTCCCCCCGATGCAACCAGGCTCGTCCATCATGCCGGGCAAGGTTAACCCCGTCATTCCCGAAGCCGTCAACCAAACAGCCTATCAAGTCATTGGCAACGATCTGGCCGTCACCCTGGCCGCCGAATCAGGGCAGCTTGAGCTCAATGCCATGGAACCACTGATTGCCTACAACCTGCTGTCCTCCATCAACCTTCTGGCGGCAGCATGCCGCATGCTGGATGAACGCTGCATACGTGGAATCCGCGCCGATCGTGCCCAGTGCCTGGCACAGGTTGAACGCAGTATCGGTGTTATTACGGCCCTGGTCCCACATATTGGATACAGCAACGCCTCACGCATCGCCGCCCAAGCCCTGCACAGCGGCGATACAGTACGCACTCTGGTACTGCGTGAAGGACTACTGAGCGAAACCAAACTGGATGCCTTGCTCTGCCCACAATCCATGTTCAAGACCGCAGGGTGCAGCACATGAGTGGCCGTATCCTGATGCTGCACACAGGTGGCACCATTGGCATGGAGCGTAGCCCGCAAGGATATCGCCCAATGACCCGGTTCAGCGCCATCGTGCCCCAACACATGGCTACTCTTTCAGGGCTGCCCGACTACGACCTTATCGAACTGGCCCCCTTAATTGACAGCGCCAACTTACTGCCCTCACATTGGGCGCGGATAGCCAGAACATTACGTACGCACTGGAACCAGTATGACGGTTTTGTCATCTTGCACGGCACCGATACCCTGGCATGGACAGCCAGTGCCCTGTCGTTCATGTTCCAGAGTGCCGACCGCCCCATTATTCTGACGGGCGCGCAAATCCCCTTACTTGAACCACGCAGCGATGCGCTGGCCAATCTGGGTACGGCACTGATTCTGGCCAGTTCCCCAGCAAATCGTGGTGTCACTATTTTTTTTGGAGGCGTCCTGCTCCAGGGCAACCGCAGCACAAAATCAAGCAGTACCGACTTTCAGGCGTTCAGCTCGCCCAATGCCGCGCCCTTGGCACGAGCCGGTATCAGCTTGCCATCACAACTGCCTGCCCCACCAACAGGGCCAATGCCCAACACCCACATCGACACACTAGACGACCATGCCGTGACCGTCTTGACCGTGTACCCTGGGCTTTGCGCTACACAGATTGAGGCCTTAACCCAGGCACCGGCCTTACGGGGCCTGATCCTGTGCAGTTACGGAACAGGCAACCTACCCGACGCCGATCCATCCTTGCTCCAAGCCCTGGCCCGCGCCGTTGAAAGCGGCATTGTGGTGGTCAACCGAACACAATGTGCGCAAGGATCGGTGGTACATGGCACCTACGCCACCAGCTCCACACTCGAGCGTATCGGTATCATTTCCGCATCGGATATGACGCTTGAAGCCGCCTTTGCCAAGCTACACATTTTGCTTGCCCTACACCGCGACCCTCAACAAGTGCGCGTGCAATTTCGCATTCCCCTGTGTGGTGAAATGTCTTAAGTCCAAGACCAAAGAGCGCCGCTCCATGCACTGACACACTAGATACTGGACCGGCCAGAGCGGTGCCTTACCCCAACTGACAAATCCGCATCACTGACCGGCCCGCTCAGGGAGCCTAGTGTGATTTACGCTACTCACGCCATCGAGAGCATCACTGTGCCACTGCGTAAAATCATCAGGACACGGGGCCCTGCCCCCTGTAAAGACGCTGCTACTGAACTGATCTGATTGGCCCTGTGCAATATTACCGCCGACTGGGGGCAACCTGCCTTGAACACGGAATGGTTGACAGACCTGCAACTGACCTTGCCGTGGCAGGCAGGCTGCCCAGTCGCCAAAATGCCAACACAGCAAACAGTGCGATCACGGCAGGCACTGCAGCGGCAATGAAAAGGTTGGATGTACTCCAGTTGAAACGCATCAGCTCCCCTCCAATCACCGGACCAAAAATAGAACCGAACCGCCCTATGCCCATCGCCCACCCCATGCCTGTGGAACGTACTGAGGTCGGGTAATACACCGCTGCCAACGCATTCAAAGCGGTCTGCCCACCCAGGACACAAAACCCGGCGGCAGCAATCACCAACCCTGCCATCGACATGGATGCCGCAACCTGGCCGATCACGACGATCATCAATGCCGCGCCGATAAAGGTCAGCGTCAACGTGGGACCAAAACCTCGGCGATCTACACACCAGCCCAGCAAGAGATTCCCGACCATTCCCCCCAGCCAGAAGAACGTCCCGGCGAGCACGGCTTGTGATGTGGAGTGCCCTGCCTCACTCATGATGACCGGCAGCCAGTTTGCCAGGAAGTAAGCGGCAAGCAGATTCATGAAATTCACGACCCAGAGCAGGACTGTTCCGGTTCCCAGACCATCACGAAACAAGTGCATGAAAGGCACACCCGACTTCTTTTTCTCCGGGATGGAAAAGGTACTATCCGCGGGCATGTCCAGCTGCGGATCAATGCGTGCAAGAGTCCGGCGGATTTGCTGTACCCGATTGCGCTGCATGGCCAGAAACTGCAGGGATTCCGGCATGGAAACCAACATCACAATCGCCAGCAGTAAAGGCGCTACCGCACCCGCAATAAACACAAATGACCAGCCATAAACTGGAATGACAGCCGCGGCAATGGCTCCCCCTACTGCCCCTCCGACAATAAAACCCGATGAGGTGATCATCATCAGGGTGACCCGTACCCGAGCTGGGCTGAACTCCCCAGCCAAGGCCACTGCATTGGGAATGATGGTACCCATGCTAAGTCCGGTCAGAAAACGCAGTACCAACAACTCATTGATTGAGCTGGCATACGCTGTGGCCAACATGCACACGGATAGGCAAAACATGGAGCCGATCAGCACAGGGCGGCGACCGATCCGGTCTGCTACTGGCCCCAGGGTCAAGGCACCAATCGCCATGCCCATCAAGCCCGCACCAAACACCGGACCAAGATCTGCTTTGGCAATCCCCCATTGTTTGATGATCGCCGGTGCGACATAGCCCATTGCCTGAACATCAAAGCCATCAATAATCAAGCTGAGCATACATAGGCCAAGCACGAAATACTGCAGTCTGCCCAAGCGGCTGCGATCAATCGTGTCCACCACGTTGATAATTTTCGTAGTCATGAGAGAAGTCCTTATTGCGTCAAATGCAATGCTTCATAGGCGGCGGTGAACAAGGGGTCGCGCTGCTGCAAGTCCTCGTGGCTAACTTTGCCGGTGCGGCGCATGTAGTCATAGGCAAAAGCGACGGGATCCAGATGCATTTTGTCGGCCACGTTCTCGTACCAATCCAGGCTCAAGCTGGCCGACTGCTGGAAGCTGCTCGATGAGGTGTCCCGCGCCGCACGGAAAGCGGCAAATGCAGCTTGAATATCCCCTGGATGAGCCACCAGGCCTTGGTGCAAGGCAATCGCATCCTGCATGGCCATGCGTGTTCCAGACCCCAGCGAGAAATGCACGGTACGCAGGGCATCACCCAGCAACACCACATTGTCGTGATACCAGTTCTCGTTACTGACAATATTGGCCTCGAACCACAAGGATCGATTGCTCAGCAGCTCATTGCTGCCCAGCTCCGTGCGAAACACGTCGGCGCAGAAGCGGCGGCTTTCCTCTTCACTGGCCTCGTGCAGGCCAGCGCGCTCCCAGGTTTCAGGATCAACCTCGACCAGGAAAGTCGACAATTCCGGGCTGTATTGGTAGCTATGGGCAATGAATACGCCATAAGGAGTGTCACGGAAAATCAGCGTGACGGGATGAAAACGCTGATGCGTGCCATACCAGGCAAACTTGTTCCGGCGGCGGGTAAAGCTGGGGCGAAAGTGCTCGGCCATTTGCGTGCGCACGGCACTGTTGCCACCATCCGCAGCGATCAGCACATCACACTCGGCAGCCAGCTTACGAACATCCTCAATACGCTGTTCGTAGTGAATCCGGATGCCCTCCCTCTGACAGGCTTGCTGCAATACACGCAGCATGTCGATACGCGATGTGCGCGAAAAATGATTGCCATGCACTTGTACATGACAAGACTGATGCACGATTTCCATATAGTCGCAGCGCTCATGATGTGCAATGAACTCTTGATAGAAATCCGGGTCAGCCTTTTGCAGAAACGACAGGCCGATGTCAGAGAATACGACTCCCCAACCATAGGTCGCGCCTTCGGGGTTTTGCTCAAATACCTGGATTTCATGCGATGGCATGTGCTTTTTAGCAAGCAAAGCGAAGTACAGGCCTGCTGGGCCAGCGCCAATAATCGTAATTTTCATGATGCGGCCTTATTCAGTGGGCGAGAGAAAGAGTCATTGCATTCGCGCTGATAAGCCAGCAATGCTTCGCGAAAACTCTCTGGAACAGGAATGGATTGACGTTCAGGGCGTTGCACACAGACAGGCGTCAGCTGTGCTGTAAAGACGGGTTCCCCTTGCGGAGTGGTAGCGACGATCTGCAGAACATAGGTTCGGGTTCTGACCTCCAGCACATGCACGGCCATGTCGAATGCTTCATCCGGACGCAGCGAACGCAGGAAGTCGAATGACAAGGCGCGGGTGGGTGTCCCGAACCCCTGCTCGCTCTTGCCCTGTTGTGGCGTGGTGCCGAACAACTCGCCATAAAACAGCTCGGCCGCTGCAATGACATAGTCGGAGAACGTAGCGGTATAGACCACGCCTGCGGGGTCACACTCCCCCCAACGCACTCGACGGCGCACAACAAGAGGACGTTGATGAAGCACGTATTCCAGTGGAGTCATAGTGACGCTCATGATTCAGGTGCCTCCTGCTCCAGCATCTGGGCAATACGCCGCTTCATGGCCGGTTTATCGACCTTGCCAACACGGGTCAAAGGGAACTCTTCCAGACTCTCTACGCGCTCCGGGCACTTGTATTTCGCCAGCCCTCGCCCAATCAGGAATTGCGCCAGTTCCTTGACGTCCGGTGCCTGATGGCCAGGGCGAGGAATAATAAATACGCAGGCCTTTTCACCATAAAAAGGATCCGGCATGGCGACCAGTTTCGCGTCGGACACGGCAGGATGCTGACTGACATGGGCTTCTACCTCTTCACAGCCAATTTTTTCCCCACCCCGATTCACGTTATCGTGCAAACGGCCTTCAAAGGAGTAGTACACGACACCATCAATACGGTGAGCTTTGACCATGTCCCCGGTGCGATAAAAACCATCGCGGGTAAAAGAGGTTTCGTTGGCCTGCGGATTGGCAAAGTACCCCGTCAGGCTGGACGGCCCACGAAAACACAGCTCGCCTACTTCACCCTCAGGTGCCAACTCCTCCAGAGTTGGTTTGAACAGACGGATCTCATCATCAGCGCAGCCTGAACTACCCTGGGTTGCGTGACGCACGACATCCGGAGCATCTGCTGGAGAGCCCAACAACAGCCCTTCCGTAATACCGTACAAGTTGGAACAAGGCAGGCCCAGATGCTTCTCCAGGGAGTCAGCACGACTCATCGTGGAAAACAGTTTCAAAGACGACAGGTCATGGCTGGCGATATCTGGATAAGCCATCAGTTGTGGGGCAATCGGCCCGATCGACAAGGCATGGGTAACACGATGCTCGGCAATCAGATCCAGCATGCGCTTGATATCTACCCTGGGCATCAAGACCACCGAGGTGCCGAACAAGACCGGTGGAATCAAGGCATAGAGCGAGCCTGCATTGTGAATTAAGGGCAGCGACCAGATGATCCGGCTATCTGCATCAATCCGATAGCGGCGAGACCAGCCTGCAGAGTGCCCCAAGTATTCGGCATGAAAGCGCGGAATAATTTTGGGCACGCCTGTTGTTCCACCCGAGAGCTGGAAGCTCAAGACATCAGACAGCCCCAATTTGATCTGCGCCAGTTTCTGCTTGGCTTCCTCAAAAGAGACACTGGCTAGCAGTTGCTGCATGGCAGGCGTGCCGGTACTCTGGCCTCGCACCAGAACCAGATGTTGCAGTGATGCATGACGCTCCACCATGCTTTGAGCAAAGGACAACAAGTCAAAATTGGGCGAGAAATCAGCCTGTACGAAGTATCCTCGCGCCTGGGATTGTTCTGCTAACTGCCCTATCTCGACTTCCCGGTGCTGAGGCAAGGAACACACCGGCACAATCCCTGCCTTGAAGCACGCCAACAAGACAATCACCGTCTCTACCGTAGTACCAAGCTGAAAGATGGCGCGATCACCCGGATTCAGACCCAAACTAAGCAAGGCTGCTGCCAGCCGTTCGCTAGCCTCATCCAGATCCGCAAAGCTCACGCTGCGCTCATCACTGATAAACGCCATTCGCTCCGGGTACTGACGGGCTGTATGACGCAAGGCATCGCCCACCGTACTGCCAATCCATGAGCCGCTCGCCAAGGCCGCTTGCGCACGTTCTGCACTAGGGTAAACAACGCCGTCAATGGGGTAATTGATATTGTTCATTTGTCTCCTCCCGCCCTGACTAGCCCTGCAACGGCACTAAGCGCACGACATCTCGGTCGAAACGCTCGATACGGCCATCCAAGCCACCGGTGAACATGCCATACCAAAGCGCCGGTTTCAGCCCCAAGGCTTTGCGCTCAAACTCAATCGGGCCGCTGGCTTGGATAATGTCGTAATCCTTGCCCGCCAGGATCTTGCAGTCCGGATGCTGCTCAGCAGAACGAATCAAGGAAGAAAACTCATCGACTCGGGGCACAAACACACGGACCGCCGCGCTTTCGACTTGCTCATGCTGGCCGACCAGCTGGGCTTTTTGATTCCAGACCACATCAATATCCGTCAATAGCTGTCCCTTGGCGAAGGCCTGATCTTCCAAGGCCATGGCCGCCTCCAACGTAATCTGCGCATCCAGAGCATCCAACTGCGTCAATGGGCGCAACTTATGCGTAAATTCCACGAAGTAACCGTTAGGGTCGCGCACATAAATCGACTCGATCACTTCATGGCGGGTTTCCACGGAAACGTCCAGGTTCTGCGCTTCCAACCGCTCTTTCCAGGCACGCAACTCTTGTGGCCCATCCACTAGCCAGGCGGTATGGGTGGCATCTGCTTCATGATCGTCGGGCAAAGGACGAGCCGCTGCGCGAGTACGCATTCCTGCCGGCTCCTGAGATCCCAAATAGTAGAAAAACGCAATGGTGCTGCCATTGCCGCTATCAAAGAAAAAATGCAGAAAATCAGGATGGGTTGTTGGCCCCCAGCCACGTGCCGAGATCACATGCACCAATGGCAAACCCAGTTTGTCTCGATAAAACTCTACCGTTTCACGCAGACGCCACGTAGGGCGAGCAGTATGGTCCACACCGAGTAAAGTCAGACGAGGAAGATTACGTTCAGGCATAGTTAGCCCTCCTTGAGAACAGGATGTATCTGGAATGGGGTGAGATAGCGCCTTAGTGCGCTATCAGGAAACTGCTAATGAGGTGCTAACGTGGAAAGTGTTCAAGCAACCATTGCGCCAGCAAGCGTCCCGCCTCCAAGCGCCCCGGTTCTTCGGCCTCTGTCAACGCTCTGCCATGGTGATCACCTCGAACCCGTAAATGCTGCTTATCGGACGCCCCTAAGGCCGCCACAATGCCTTGCACATCGCTGGGGAAACAGGCCTGATCCCCGGTGTATTCAATCACTAGAACAGGGGCTGAAATATCGGGAGCCGTCTTGAGCAAAGAAGCGTTGGACGACAAGGCGGACCAGGTAGACAGCCAGCTCTCCGGGGTGCACTGGCGAGCAAAGCCAACCGCCCCGTAATTCGACGCATACGGATTCGCCCCCCACAAGGACCCCGGCTTTCGATCCGAACTGTCTTGCGACAAATCGAAGCAGCGTAAGTCGGCGTCCGTGCGCCACACATTGATAATGGGGGTATGCGCGGCCAGACGACGATCTTCCTGACTGGCCTTTGCCCCCGCCTCCTTGACACGCTGACGTGCTTGTTGACGACGCGCGATCAGTTCACGGGCGTGGTGATCAATACGAGCGACACGGTCACGCTGTGCGGCGCGATAGCGTTCAATAAACTGAGCGCTATAGCTGGCCTGGCCTTTTTCTGCATATCCATTCTCGGGAGACAAGGGGTCCAGCATAGGATCAATAGACAGGGGATCGCTCTCATCCCGCACGCTAGGGTCAATGCAGTTGAGCAATAGCATCCCTTGACCGGGATGCGGGCCTATCAGCACCAACCCGTCTACTGCAGGCATATCCAGATCTGCCAAGTTCGTGGGCCGCCCGGCTGGCGTGCGCGCAATGCGCTGCTCTGCAGGCAAGGCCGATTGCTGAGCATACAGGGCATACAAGCCCGCGCCGCCCGAATTCCCCAACAAGATGATGCGTTTGAAACCCGCTGAACGCAGATACTGAAGGCCAGCTGCTACATCATGCAAAGCGAACTCGTGCTCCAGCCGCAAATCGTTGCCAACCGAGCGTGGCGACTGCGACCAGGCAGCGTAGCCTGCGCCGACGATATCGGGAATCAGATAGTGACAGGCCATGAATTCACGGGGATGCATGATGCAAACCACCGTATCGGCCCCTTGCGCTGGAGCATATAAAGAGCCACCCGTGGCCGCTTGGTCGGCCGTGCGCAACACAACATTTCTCGTGATGGTGCCCGCAGGGACATCACGGGGGTTCCAGTCGGTATTCAAGAAACCGGCGGTAGGCTGAGCGGTAGAGTTGGAATGACGGTTCATAGTGCTATGTGCAGGGCACAACCCATAACATTGATTTAGATCAATATTATTTTTATTCGACACCAACGTCAATAATTTGACTTAGGTGTTAATACTGAGTTGTATACGCTGACAGCACTGTCAAAAACCCAAGAGTTGGTGGGACTTAGCGGCGCTCCAGACTATCCGTCAGTTTTTCCATGGCGTCGCGCATCTGTGCCATCGCCAGATCTATTTCCTGATTATTATTGGCAGTCTCCGAGCCGGCATCAGTACGGCTCAACATCCGCAGGCCAAAGGATGCAATCAGTTCAGCAATAGGCTCTGTGGGCTTGCCCGCCCGGCTATCAAACCACCAGGCGCACCAGTTACACATGCCAATTATGGAAAACGCGGCGATATCCGCATCTACTGTCCTAAACATTCCCTCTGCAATACCGCGTTCAATCACCGCCACAAAACCTCTACGCACCGCACGGCGCGAGGCTTGCGCCTCCTTGCGTAGTTCTTCCGGCAAGCTGCTTTCACTGCGCTCTGCCACTCGAAACTGCAAGGGATGCTGAAGCACCAGCCCGGCATGATGCAAAATCAGCTGCCGCAAGGCTTCGTCCGGGGAAAGGTCTTCTTGCTGAATGACCTCTGCAATCAAGTCCCCTGCCCGCTTGGTGACGGCTGTCGTCAAACTCTCCAGCATCGCTTCCTTGCTGCGAAAGTAGTAATACAGCGCCGTTCGGGTCATGCCAACTGCATCAGCAATATCATTGAAATTCGTGCCTCCAAAGCCCTTTTCAATGAACAACAAAGAGGCCGCATCCAAAATGGCCTGGCGCTGAATATCACTGCGTGTCGGGCGAGACTTCGCCATGATTTTTTTCATCGTTTTTATGCTTAAGGTCAGTACACGATCTGTATTATTACTGGTCGCTGCGCAGGATGGGGACTTGGCAACACCACAGTAGCTCCGGGGGATGCCCAAAGAACTCAGGGTTCACGTCGCTGCGTGCTGAAGACATCGGGTTTCCATTTATTGACACTATTGTCAATGAATTCATAATTTCGTCAAACCCCGGTGTTCTTCTTAGGGTAGGCTCAAACATGCCCATCTCCCCTTCGCTCCGGCTCAACGAGCGCTTTCTTGAACTCTACGTCCAGGACCTTCCTGCAGCCCAGGCAGCCATTTCACGGCGGTATTGTTCTTATCGAGTTCGCCACGCCACGACCGACACAAGGTCCCCCATCGTGCTGCACAGTGCCGTATCGGGTGCCGTCACGCTATCCACCTTGACGTTTGGGCGCGACATCGAGATCGAGCCGGAAGATCTGGACTCTTGCCTCTTGATCACGACAACGATGAAAGGCCACACCGAACTGGCGACACACCACACACGATATGGCGGCGGGCCGGGAACAACCGCCTTAAGTGTTGCGGCCGATCAGCCACGCTTTCACTACACCCCTGCTGGAGAGGTTCTTAAGGTCCAGTTGGATTCTCGGCGTGTGTCTGCCGTGTGCTGGCGTCTGATGCAACGCCAAGGCCAGCAAGCCTTGCGATTCAACACTCAAATGACGGACCCAGAGGCACTACGGCGCTGGTTGATGTTGCTCGACTTTGTGGTGAGCACTTTGAATGACAGCGATATTGCCTTGCGCACATCACTGGCGCCCAGCATAGAGGAAATGCTGACGCTGACACTGCTGGACATACAGGCGCATAACTACACCGATGCCTTGCGCTCGCCCATCACCAACATCACCCCAAAACAACTACGCCTGGCGATCGACTTCATGGAAGCCCATTTTGAGCAGGCCTTAACCCTGGCCCAAATTGCGGACGAGGCCAATTGCAGTATTCGCTCGCTTTCACGCGCTTTCCAGCAGTTTCGACAAACTACGCCCATGCAGCACCTGAACGAACTACGTCTACAGAAAGTCCACGAAGAGCTGCTCAACACCGCCAGCTCTACCCAATCCATTGCAGCCCTGGCTCTGCAACATGGTTTCAGCCACCTGAGCTCTTTTAATCAACAATACCGGCGCCGTTACGCAGAAAGCCCATCGCAAACCCGCGCACGGGCTCACGATGGGACTGTGTAGTACAAGAGACGGATTTAAGAAATCTTGTACATCCCGCCATCTACGGCCAGAGCCTGCCCCGTCACAAAAGCACCATCATCGCTAGTCAAAAAGAGAATAGGGCCGACGATATCTTCAGGTGTCGCAAAACGCTTGATCGCCTGTTGCTGCCACACGCTGCGGGCCATTTCTTCTGGCAGACCTCGGGTGCCGGGAGTTTGTGTCAACGCCGGCAAAATCGCGTTAACGGTAATGCCGTCTTCCGCCAATTCATTCGACAAACCTCGCACAAAACCGATCACTCCCATCTTGGCCGCCATGTAGTGGCTTAGACCCGCCAGCGGAGTACCAATCGAGTTCGAGGAAAAATTCACAAACCGCCCCCACTGGTTCTTGCGCATCAAAGGCACAAACGCCTTGGCCGAATGAAAATGCGAATCCAGGTTCACACGCAAGGTACGTGACCAGAGCTCAAAATCCAGCTCATCAAAGGTCGCAAAGGGATAGATACCGGCATTGTTCACCACAATGTCCGCCCGGCCATATCGCTGGTCAACAGCCTGCGCAAAACTCGCCCAAGCCTTGGGATCACTAACGTCCCCCGTCAAAACCAGCGGATCACCACCGATCATGGCTTGAGTTTCCGTTGGGGTTTCAAGATCAATCAAAACCAGTTGCGCACCTCGCTCCGCCAAGCGAACAGCCACCTCGCGTCCAATACCTCGCCCAGCGCCCGTCACTACCGCTACACGTCCTTCATAGGTGTTATTCATGATGTCTCCTTTCATTTAAATAATGGAAATACAGCCTGGATCGCTTAGAGCGGGAACGCTGCCCGAATCCAGAAAGCGTGTCCCTGAGGCCCATTGCGAACCGCCATTTCCTGTTGCCACTTTGCCGTCACGAACCAGCCCTTGCTGCTGGCGTACTTGATGCTGGGTCCCACAGCAAACGCCCGATGACGGCTGCCACTGATCGTCTGCCCGCCCTGCTTGTCATCGCTTGTCTGAACGGTGGCGTAGCCACCGACACCCAGAGCCCACTCAGGCGAAACCGACCATCCCAATGAATAGTCCGCATATAGTTCATTGCCGGACGTATAAGCGGTGCTGCGGTTTTTTTGATTGAACAAATAACCAACTTTGACGTCTGCATTCAAGCCTTTAGGATCCACCCAGCTAGCTGCCACTACTGGCCCGTAAGACCAGTAATTACGTCCGATATTGGCGAGATTGCTTTTGCTGTAGCCCCCGGTGGGTGCAAAGACATCCAGCGCCCCAATGACATGAAAACGCTCGCTAAAGTGCCAACCAATGCCAGACGACAAAGTAATGTCACCCAGCCCCGTTCTGGTCTGGCTTCTACCCGCAGCGGAAACATGCAGGTTCACCAAAGGAACAATGGCACTGAGCAATACATCACCACCCAGAGCCTTCTGAGGCGTGACCCAGACAAAGCGGCTAACCAACGCATTGGCCTTGAGGCTGAAGTCCGGTGGTGACGCATCTTGCCCCTCATTGCCACGCACCTTGTTCGCCGAATACACCTGCCCGTAGAACAGGCTGTAAAAACCGGGCGGCGGCAATACACCCGTCAAAAAGTTCTCGGCTCCAAAGGGATAAACCGAACCGCCACCTTCGGTAGCCCCTACCAGGGGGCTATTCAAAGCAAGCAGCAAGGCAGTCACACTGGTCGCTGCAGACCGACCCAGGAATAAAGACATGGGAATCTCCTTTGCGCCACGGCTAGCGCTGCGCCCCAAAAATCCCCAAAGCACCGGGCTGAAGATCCACAATCACACTCTTGGTCAGCGTGTAATGGTTCAGCACCTCATGCGCAAATTCCCGCCCAAAGCCACTTTGCTTATAGCCACCGATCGGCATGCCGCCCAAGAAGTTGTAGTAGCGGTTCACCCAGACCGTGCCGGTTTCCAGCTCGCACGCCATGCGGTGCGCCCGTGCCAGATTGGAGGTCCAGACCCCACCACCCAGACCATAAATCGAGGCATTGGCCAGGCGCATGACCTCGTCATCATCTTTCCAGGTCAACACGCTGGTCACGGGCCCAAAGATTTCTTCCTGCGCGATCTTCATGGTGTTCTTCACGTCTGTAAACACGGTGGGCTGCACAAACAAGCCCTTCTCGAAGCCCGGTACATGAGCGCGGCCACCACCACATAAAACCGAAGCGCCTTCACGTGGACCTTCCTGCAAGTAGCCCATGATCTTGTCCATTTGCATTTGAGACGCCTGCGGCCCCAGTTGGGTGTCAGGCGACTGCGGGTCTCCAATGCGAATACCGGCAAGAATCCGCTGAAGCTTTTCAAGAAACTCATCGCGAACCTTCTCATGCACGAACAAACGCGAACCTGCCAGGCACACCTCCCCTTTGTTCAGAATGGTGGACATCGCAGCACCTTCTGCCGCGGCATCCAGGTCTGCATCCTCACAAACAATATTTGCGGACTTGCCACCCAGTTCCATCGTCTGCGGAATGATATTGGTCGAGGCATACTGCATCAGCTTTCTGGCCGTAGGGCGGGAACCCGTAAAGCCAACCTTGCGCACACGAGGATCGGTCACCAGCGTCTCGCCCAAATCAGGGCCGTAGCCCGTCACGATATTGAGCACACCGGGAGGCAGCAGATCAGCCATCTCCCTGGCAAACTCCAGCACCGACAAACACACGATTTCAGAAGGTTTAAGCACCACCGTGTTGCCAGCCGCCAAGGCAGGAGCGATCTTGGTGGCCAGCATGATCATGGGCACATTCCAGGGAATGATCTGCACCACCACGCCTAAGGGCTCGCGATGGATGATGCCGATAGAGTCTGTACCCAGGGAGGAAGTGTGATGTACCGCTTCCCCGTGCAACTGCCAGGGCGTGCCGGAGAAAATCGCAAACTGCTCGATCGCCATGGGCATGTCGAAATGCGTAGATTCACTGATCGGCTTGCCGTTGTTCAACGTATCCATCAGCGCGAAATGGTGTGCCCGCGCCTTCAAGCGACGGGTGATCTCGTAAAGAATCTCCTGACGTGCCGCAGGCGGTGTACGAGACCAGGATGGGAAAGCACGGGCAGCCGCATCAACCGCCCGCTTGGCATCAGCGGCATTACCTGCAGCAATATGCGCCAGAGTTTCCCCTGTAGCCGGGTTGCCTAACGGTATGGTTTTGCCGCTGTCACCAGCTACCCAGGTGCCATCAATGAAATGGCCATACTCAGGAAGAAAACCCGCATTGCTCGAGTCGCGGGATGGATTGGGATTGGTCATCAAAACGTCTCCTTGTAGTCAATCATTCGCTCGTCTTGTCTGCGAGCCTGACTACAAGTTAGACGCCTACCGGGCAATGGCTCTACCATCCTGCGGCCAGGGGTGGCGGATTTTTGCCAGATTAAGCAAAAAAAAAGCAGACGACACGTCTACGGGCATGTCGTCTGCTTGCCTTCTACTACAGTGAACCGTTTAGAAGCGTGTGCGTATACCCACACCAAACGTATCGCCTCGCGACAAACCAGTCAGTTTGTCGCTGTAATACGCGGCATAAACATCCGTGCGCTTGGAAAGGTCATAGTCGTAACCCAAGGCCCAACTGTTGCGCTTGACGTCACTCGCCCCGCTGCTACGAGTATGACCATACGAAGCCAGCACCTTGCCGCCGCCCATGGGGACAGACACACCAAACTGCCCGCCCTTCATCGTGATGTCGCCACTAGTAATGGTGTTCTTCACGTACTGAAACTGAGCAAAAACCTTGGCAAAATCAAAGTCATAAGCCATGCCTAACTGGCTTGCTCGCTGATGACGAAAGCCCACAATAATGTTTTCCAGATCATCCGCCTGATTGTCGAACTTGATCTGCTGATAGGCCAATGTCGCAGAGAAAGCACCATTGAAATACAGCGCATTGCCACCCCATTTATTGGAGCCAGACTTGTTAGGCTCGTTACTGAACCCATAGATCAAGTTTGCCGTCAGTCCATTGAAGTCTGGCGTGGTGTACTTGACCGCATTGCTCCAGCCCGAATCGCCCAGCACACCTTGGCCTTCCATCCCCAGATAAGTGTGAAACACCGACGGGGAGAAAGTGTAGGAATCGCCAAATGGGTTAAACAAAATGGTGGAGACGAAATAAGGCGTAGTCAGCCGCCCCAGCGTCAAAGTGCCTGCATCATCACTTTGCAAACCCACATAAGCACTACGAGAGAACATGGGATCGCCATTGAACCGACCCGCCTGACCTGTCTCTGGCCGGAAGAACCCTTCCATGGCAAACACGGCGCGAACACCGTTGGACAACTCCTCCTGGCCTTTCAAGCCCCAGTAAGAGGTTGTCATCCCTCCCCCGCCTACCGTCCCTTCCCGCTTATTGCCTCCTACAGGCTTATGTATACCTGCCCAGGCATCAACCAGACCGTACAGCTGTACATTGGATTGCGCGTGGGCAGTTGACCCTATTCCCAGCAAAGCGGCCAGCAGCCCGCCTGCCAATATCGGCATCTTTAGAACCATTGTGTCTCCGTTATCGTTTTCAGTATTGTGGTGATCCCCCTTCCCTTTTTCTAAGGGGGAGCCCTGACTGGGTGTCATCCACTTCGGCAGTACAAGCAGGCAAAGCGAACAACCCCAGTTTTTCTAGGGGTTTTTAATTTTTACTGTCACTTACAAGTGGTTTGGGAAGATGCGGGTGATAACGGTTATTCAGGAAGGTACATCGCGAAGCAGGCGTGCTTTTTTGGGCACTACCGTTTTTCTTAATCTAGGCATGTGTTGCCGACGGGGCTTTTTAGGTGGTTGAAAAAGCTCAATAAGCATCGGTTTAGAGACGTAAATATTGAGAATATTTGGCTCAACTTACCAGGCATCAGAAGCATAAAAATCAACTAACCCAGATGAAGCCATCAAGGAGCCACTCCCAGGCTCCTTTTAAAGTACGCATAACCTCAGTCCTTCAAGATTAAAAAAAATTTATCCATCAAAAGGGCTCAATAGGTTTAAAAACACCCGTCTTACTCATATTGCGCCGAAGGTCAAACTGAGCCAGTGCCTCCACCACATCAATCATGGGCAACATCTCAAAATTGATCTCTGACCATGCCTCCCGACTCACCTTCACGGAGTACAAATAATCATCACGCAACTGCCCTGTTGCCGGATCATGACGTTGAGAAAACCCCGATAGAGTGATGCCCTGAACGACAGGGAGAGCGGCAAAGGTTTCCCCAATAATCCGGAAGCCTACGCCATGAACATGGGCCATATAACGCTTACGTACCTGAACTGTTGGTAGATCCTTCACAGACAGTTTCAAGCCCCTTGCCGGAACCGCTGCAATCTTTGAGGGCATATCCTCAATCTCCGGCAAATCGATATCCAAGTGAACATGCGCTCCCTGCTCCGCAATGTCCAACGATATCAACGTCTCCCGAGGCCAAGCGATGTCTTGGAGGTTAGCTTCCAGCCATTGCTCCATCGCTGCCGTATCTTGATAGATATCCTCTTCAAGCAGCTTACGCCGCTGCTCTTGCTCATAAGCATGTTGAGTCTGATCACTTTTCCATGCAGCCAATAAACGTTGATGCTCGCTGGCTATCTGCTGATTGAGCTGATTCAATTTTTCCAAACGTTTGGGGAAAAACTTTTCCCACCATTTTGCACTTAGCAAAGTAGGCAGCAAGGGCTCAGAACGAAGAAAACGCTCTGGAACATACCTAGGTGCAATATGAGGCGCAGGAGTGTCTAGATGAATATTAGCCACCGCTTCACATTCACTATTTATTTCATCGCATTTACGCTGGATTAAGCGTTGGATAGCCTGGCGATTCTGCTTCTTGGCGAGTTCAACAACCGACTCGGAAACAGGTTCTCCGGCCTGATCATGGAAACTCAACATTCCTTGCTCTGTGACCCCACACACCAAAGAGAAAGTTTGTGTTTGCTGAGCAGATTGGCGCGACTTAGGGGCAGGAGCAGCCTTATATAGGGTATGACGAGCGGAAAATCCCAAAAAACTGGTATTGAGATGTGCCCCACGCTTACCAACATTCACCGTTGAGCCCCGCGGCCCCAAGGTCCAGCTAGTGCCCGAACCACTCAAATTCATGCGTATGCCTGGAGCCAACTTAATCGATCGTCGAAAACGTACAGCCACAACTCCCTCCACGCTTTTTAATAGTTTTAAAAGCTTATGAACTTCCAAAAATGAGGTTTTGGAATGCAGAGAAACCTGATGGGGATATATAACACTGTGCTGAGGTTAACTCAAAGCTAGAGGTGGCTAACTACCTGGCATAGTCACTGAATAAGCAGAAGCAGAAGCAGAAGCAGAAGCAGAAGCAGAAGCAGAGATAAGGGTACGAGACGGAGACAATCGCAGACAAAGGTAAGCATCGCTGTACCGATTCTGTATCTATTTAAGTGCTGAGTTGATTCCCTGAACAGGGACTGACACTACGGTATCTTCCAACTATTTGAACTTTAGGGGGATTTTTGAGTGGTACCAGGGTCGGAATAGAACCGGCACGCCTTACGGCGGGGGATTTTGAGTCGGTGATTTACAGTGTTTCTACAGGGAAATGGGGCGAATTCTAGCGTAGGTTGAAATAGGTAAAACCAGTTTCAAATCAGTAGGTTAGCGTATATTAACTGAGTTGGTGAAAACTGGTCACTGTACCTGTGCTGTACCTAAATTTCGGTACAGTACAGTTATCTATCGTCTGCACGACATGAAGCTACTGACATTGATCTACCATGATCGAGTTTGATATGGGCTGCTTGGTGTGATGCGTTCTCTATGCACTAATTAGCCAGCGCAACTCCACTCCTTGCGACGTCAAGCTGTCATTAGCAGCAGCCATTATTGCCCTGACGTTTTCCACTAACCTTCCAGCCGATAGTCCTGGCTGAACAGCATACACTACAAGCTGAATAGCTATAGGGTCGCACTCTCGTACGAGGGCAATCGCTGCGTCCCTTGTGCCGGCCAAAAACGGCGAATGGCCACGCCCAGCACGTATAAGTGTTCGCCGTTCAATGTGGCGTATCAGATCGTCCTTGCGTTGGAATCTACCCGACTTTACGGCTTGGCCTGCGAGTTCGTAAACATCCTCAACACGCTCCCCGGACACAGGTCCACCAGCACCCTTGCAATGGTAGAGCGACACCGACAAACGATTGGCGGGCATGGTACGTACCACAATGAAGTCCGCTGCTTCACCGGACCGGTGATCATAAATGATGAAGTTGATATCCGGGAGCCCGAGTAAGTAGTCTTGTAGAAATCTCTGCACTGTCATACGTTCAGGATTTGCCAAGTCAAACTCTACCCGCATCTCACAGTTACCCCAGCCGTGAGGAATCAGACTCTCCGGTCGTATGCCTGCGCTTGCACGACGCCGATTGAGCGTACTTCGAGTGAACGAATCCAACTCTTTCGTGAAGAATGTAAGACCGTTTTCCTCAAACCACTCCTCAATGGATTCCCATTGTCCTTCTGCAGCAGCTACGTACATGGAAGGCTCAGCGACGATCAACGAAAACTGGGGGCTACGGTGTAAGCGATAACGCACCTGCTGATAATGGTGACCATTTCCTATGCGGAAAGTTAGCGAAGAGCCGTCTTCATTGACAACAATATCGCTCACATCCAAATCTAAGATACACGTCCTAATAGCTTCGGCACCATCTCCTATGAGTACAGCGGGATTGTCCTTGTACGCGTTTTTGGACCAATCTGTCATAAACGTGGATGCAGGAATTCTCTGGAGTGTTTCACCATAGGCTAGTAGGTCAAGGCCCGATCGACCGATATTGACCTGAGCTGCTGTAATCCGCCCGTGTAACGCTTCCATCCAGTCAATGATGTCGGGAATAGAAAGTTTACCGTTCGACCAAACCCGGCCGCCCGCGCTTGCACCAATCACCTCGGTTTCGCCATTGACCTGCCCCCGCCCCATGAAATGGCCTTGCGAAAAATTCGCGGCATCCGTATCGCGAACGCCTCTGTCAGCATTACTGCCCGCAACGATACGGTAAGACTCGGTGGTAGCCGTGGGTGATGTGCTCCGAATTCCAACGCTGTAGAACTCTTGGTCCGTCATTCCATTCAGGACTTTTCGAATCTGCTCAAAGGCTAACGGCCTTGCTTTACCACCAAAGAACACCTCAAGAAGTTCTGCATAGTAGCGCGCGGAGCGTTCAGTCGCCGTAATGAACAGAAGCTGCGAAGCTGGGAAATACTTTAGAAGAAAGCATTCGTGCGCAGCATCGACCAGTTGTTCGTCGCGGTACCAGATGGGTGATCGAACGGATTTGGCTAGAAGCAGGTAAGTCGTTTCATCGTCACTACGCCATGCATTCGTAACCTGCAAAGATTTAAGCGTCTCTGGGGCTGTATCAAAGTCAGGGGCTTGATCGACCCTGAACGCAGCGATATGCTGTCCCAAGCGGAATGCCCCAGGGTTCACGGCCTCGTAGTCTGCGGATGGGTGGCCTGCCTGCGCGAACGATTGGAGGGCCTCGCGTTCGCGAATTGCCAAACCCTGACGAGCCTCTGCGACATCCGCAAGTAGCACATCCCAGTCGACTCCCTCTCTATAGAGTTCCGTGCTCTCTGCATCTATTTCTCGTGGTATCGCCAAGAATGTAGCCGCGCCGGTATTCTCGTCATTCGTTCTTGCAAAGCGGCCTATGAATTGCAGCGTTGGAACCAAAGATTTGTGAGCGCTATGCAGTACGGCAATTTTGAATTTCGGAAAATCGTAGCCTTCGCCGAACATGTCCACGCAGACCACCCCGTCAAGGTCGCCAGCAATGAGACGGCTCTCGATATCTCCAATTTGCTGTCGAGTCTTTCGACTAGAAACGGCTTCCACTCTCAGGCCTGCAGCGACGTACATACCTGCAAGTCGTTCGGCATCGACAACACGGTCAGTCCTTGCGAAAAGTCTGTGTTGCAGGCCAGCATTGGCGTCTCGCCTGAATACGTCCACTGCTGTTGCCACCAATGCCACGTCCCGCTGTTCGGGGAGTGCATCTTCATCAATCATCACAGGGTGAAAGTCAACCTTGCCAAAAGCGTTTTCCTCTACGGCTCGACGCAGCGAGTAATAGAAGATAAGACGCCCTGGCAACTGTCTGCGATCTCGGCGAAACGGCGTTGCACTCAAGAGCACGTGACGGGCGCTTGGTGTCGCACGAATAAATGCCGCCCATGTCCGTGCGGGCGAGTGGTGGCCCTCATCGACAAGAACTAAGTCGAACAGTCCTTCTGGTGGTGCTGGCACGCCCTCTATCTCAGGACTCGCAGAGTGCGGTGTGCAGACAACGACGTCGAATTGCTCAAGCGCTTGCCACTCCTCAGGTGCACTAATCCGCTGCTCAATAATCGCTACTTGCGGTCCGGCTAAATCGGCCTCGGTAGGTAGTGCCGTGAGTCGACGTAAAGTTTCAAGACCTTGAAAAGCCTTCACCGCTTGGCTTCTCAGCGGGGCTGTTGGAGTGACTATTAATACACGTCGCGCCTGTAAGAGGAAGCATGCGGCGGTGAGAACTGCTGTTTTTCCGTATCCAGTAGGTAGCGAAACAATAGCGGGTTCATGGCGCTCAATAAAGTGGGCCGCCAGCGCATGCAATGCGCCAACCTGCCCGCGCCTCAGCCCTGAGTTGGGTGCAGTCCCTTCGCGGATGATTAGACGCGATGCGTTATCTTGAAAATACACTGCCGCCTCCTCTCAGGTGCCTAAAATTTTTATAGTTAATGACTGAACGGTGTGGTCGGTAATTGTCTATGCTGAAACACAATCTACAGATCACGTTAAAAAACTCGGCCTTCTCTTCTATTTCTTGTCTTTGCAAGACTCAAGTATTCGAGTGAATATCGCGCTTTGCCCTTTGTGAAATCCTATGCACACTTGCCACTTCGAGCCGCATTCGCTCCACAACGGGACGACAGCGAGATCGCCGCGCCCATTCCAGCCTGCTTTGTAGTTGTCTGCTCCGTCCTTTATGTAAGGGGGGGCGACGTGTGTGTAGTCAAAACTGCACACAGGGCAAGTAAGTAGTCTTGACTCGTCGCCCCAGCCCGCATCGTCGTGGCTTATTGCTTTTAAGATACTGCCGGGGGGGGATGTGGTCTGGCCTCATGTGTTTCCTTCGTGGTGATAATCGGCTAGGGATAGCTGGCAGACTGCTTGGCTGCTTCTGGAAAACAATTCTTGTGGAATGATTTAAGTCTAATCAAATTTGGTATTTCTTATTGTCTGTCCTCTTCTCCATGGACTTTTAGTTTTCTATTGTTTTGCTGTTCTGCGAGGGGTTCAGCCCTGCGAAATACTGAAAGTAGTATTTTTAGCTTCATAACGGGATTCCCTTGTACGCGCCGTTCTAGCTGTACATCCTCCACCTTAGAAAGGCCAAGAATCTTAACCATCTCTTCAGATGAAGATTTGCAGAAATCTATCTGGCGCTTTTTCAGTTCTAGTTCTTGATTCGCCAAATTGATCTTTGCCAGTTTGTGTTCGATGGCCCCTTTTTGAATGCTGCGATAGGTTTCGTTCGCTCTGTTTATAGATGAACATACTGCTTTAACTATTCCTGCCACAGTGGTCGCTGCGGCAAGTAGTAGTGTCAGTTCGATGAAGCCTGGTGACGCGTATTGGATACGCTTGACCTCAGGACGAAGTCTCGGCGGAGTTTGATGAAAGAGTTGGTTGAAAAAGTTAACAGTGCTATATCCTCCCCGCCATGGAAACTTTCCATAAATGTAGTCAACTTCTCTATGGTGTGGCTGCGGAAGGTCAGGTATTAGTGAGTAGGCAAATCCATAAAGCTGTACATAATTTCGGGTGGCATCTGATAATTCCTCCAGACTCCAACGGCCATCGAGACCGAGTTTGATATCTTCTGCAATAAGCGCCACAGGTACTCCTAGCAAAAGTCTAGCTTTTAATATGAATTTTGAATCGCCCTCCTTACGTGGGCGACGCTTATCAGAGCGGCCTTACACGAAGGGCGCGTTTAAGCTGGTGATAAATTCTCTTATCTGATTAGCCAATGTGCCGCTAGTATCGTTTCCTTGAAAAACTACTGACCCCGTATCGTAAACATTTAAGACTAGTCCATTGGTGAACTTGTACATGCTCTGCCCGTTTGGCTTATTGTCGAGCTTGTGCTCAATGTTACTTAAGAAGGATTTAAGAACCTCTATTTTTAAACATTTAACAGACATGACACTTCCATAGTTAGATTGACATACAAAAACCGGCGACAGCCTATCCTGCACCAGCTTCAACCACCTATATTTTCTTCGTCATGACTAAGCTTTTGGGCTCGCCAAGGCACTACGCGGTTGCACAAATTCTTCGACGTCAATGTCCCCGTCGATGAACCGTTGAGAATGTTCTTCATCTGCTGCACTGAGCGAGAATCCCTCCAAACCGACTGATGCGCGTGCGTAGTTGACGGCCGCTACACGCCGGTCGCGCTCGGCACCGGATATCGTTTTAGTTAGTTCCGTTTCGTGCGAACCCATCTCAGCCATGGTTGTCTCCCGTGCTTTAAGTAACGCTATATTACAAGGTGTGGATTTTTTTTGGTGACTTGTAGGGAAAACCAGCAAATAAGGTTTCACGCAGAAATTGTCTTGTTTTTGTGGCTATCAATAGGTTTTCCCGATTTGCGGCAGTATTGGCCACCATCCGTGATGGAGACTTCCCCAGGCGCAGAGATACACCTCGATAAGCAAAATGTTGCTACCGATACGCATTACGCTGCGTCAGTGTACCTAAGCGAACTTTGAGGAAAATCCCCCAGTATTGGGGCTATGACTTGAATCGCGCTAAGTGCCTGTTAACACTAGGGATTTTTGAGTGGTGCCCGGGGCCGGAATCGAACCGGCACGCCTTGCGGCGGGGGATTTTGAGTCCCCTGCGTCTACCAATTTCACCACCCGGGCTAGGTATGGCAACCTGGGAATCCAGGCTTGGAAGGAAAGATTGTTATTATACGCAGATTCCTGGTGGTTTTGGCAAGTGCTAAAGCAATTTTTTTAAATTTAGCCTGGCACTGAAAACATTCCCGCCTAAAGTCCGTCTGAAGCTCAGTTTTCCGCCTGCTTTGTCACAACTGCTTAAGCATTAACAGACGGTTCTCGGCAGGCAGGAACCCACACCACTTTTAGCCATACTCAAACCTGGATTCCAAATAACAAACAGGCCAGGTACACCGTCCTGGCCTGCTCAATTTTTTGGTTCTGAGTATGGAGCCCCTAGTCCCCTGCCACAGCCTGTCCGTTACGAATCCACTCTCTCCAGATCGCGACCAACAAAGCCATCAGGACCGGGCCGATAAACAAGCCCACGATGCCCATTGTTTGCACACCGCCAACCAAACCAAAGAAGGTCGGCAGGAACGGCAGTTTTACCGGGCCACCCACCAGGCGTGGTCGCAGTGTTTTATCGACGATAAACAGTTCGATAGCGCCCCACAGGAACAAGCTCACGCCAGCCACCAGGTGACCAGAGCCTATTAAATACAAGGACACCATTGTGAATGACAGGGGAGCACCGCCAGGGATCAGCGCCATAAAGCCGGTGATCACACCCAAGAGTACGGGCGATGGAACCCCTGCAATCCAGTACGCAATACCCAGAACCACACCCTCACCCAAGGCGATCAAGCCCATCCCAGTGACGGTGGAGTTAACGGTAGCAGGCACAACCCGAGAAAAGCGCTGCCAGCGGCCGGGCAGGATGCGCTCACCAACAATATCCAATTGCACCAGCAGCCTGTCGCCATCTTTAAAGATGAAGAACAACGTGATCAGCATGAACAGCACGGTCAGCAGCAGGTGAAAAACGTTGCCAGTAGCGGACAGGACCATGCGGTAGATATTGCCCAGATGCTGGCCGCTAACCATCTCGACCAGCTCGCCTAACGCGTGGGGTTCGCCTAAATAAACTTGCCAGTACTCGGTCAAGCGCTCGCCCATCAAGGGCATGGCTTTGATCCATTCCGGGGTCGGTGTGCCGTAGCGGTTGGCGGCCAGCGCCCAAGTGATGAAGCTGCTGGCTTCCTGGATCGCAAAGGACAAGGCCAAGGATAAAGGTACGACCAGGACCACGATGACGACCAGCAAGGCCAATGTAGCCGCCAGCGCGGTGCGGCCATTGCAGCGTACAACCAGCCGTTTATATAAGGGCCAACCGGCCAGGCCTATGATCAGCGCGGCCAGAACAGGGACCAAAAATCCCTTTAAAAAGTAGACGCCTGCGGCCAGCAATAGCAGCAATAGCCAGCGAGCGATTAGAAATGCGGGTAAGACGGGTTGCATAAACGGTGGAGACCCTCTTGTCTATTGGTCTGGGCATGGGTCGGTGCCCGAAAGTTTTTTGACGATAGCATGATCACAGCCCTAGGAATACCCGTTTCTTACAACAAGCTGATAACACTTTTTAAGGTGGAAGCAGGCTCTAAGCGGCACCCGCGATCTGCATAGGGTCAAGACTCATCATTGCGGGCTGGATAGCAGCATCAGGACTCGGTCGGTTCGATTGGACTGACTCGAATCTGACTCTTAATGAACTGCACCTCACACCGCGTCTTGCCAAGTCTACTCCTGCTGCTGTGAAGCAGCTTAAATGCTGCACACGAAAGCTTGAAATCTACAACAGGGGTTCAAGTCTTGTGATCCTCAGTCGCCTGAGAGCTGCAACAGGCATCACGTGCGAGTGCTGGTGCTGGTGCTGGTGCTGGTGCTGGTGCTGGTGCTGGTGCTGGTGCTGGTGCTGGTGCTGGTGCTGGTGCCTTCAGTCTGCTCTTGCAGAGCTCCCGACTTCTTTTTTTTATGGGCAATAAAAAACGCCCTTAGGTTGGATGCCTCAGGGCGTTTCTATATATTCAGGGGCTTCTTTAGACAAGGCCGTAACGGCTGTGGCTGCCTTTATCCCCTCAAGTCATGCTCAGGGCGCCACCGGCAATGCACGTTTATGCGCCGAAGCACGGAAGGTTTTGATGATGATCTGCGTGGCTTCATCATCAATCACCTTGCCTTCCAGAAAATCATCAATCTGGTCATAGCTGACACCAAAGGCGTCTTCATCCGGTTTCAAGGGGCTAAGGCTTTCCAGATCGGCGGTGGGAACTTTGAACACCAAGGCTTCTTCAGCGCCCATCGCACTAGCCAAAGCACGCACACGGCGTTTATTCAGGCCAGCCAAAGGCGTAATGTCAGCAGCGCCGTCACCAAATTTGGTGAAAAAACCCATCAAGGCTTCAGCGGCGTGGTCTGTACCAACTACCAAGCCACCGTTTGCACCAGCAATCGCGTACTGCGCCACCATACGCTGACGGGCTTTGATGTTGCCCATCAGAAAATCTTGTAGAGCGGCATCGCGGAACTTCAGGCCGGAGGCCAGCAATTGCTCCAGCATGGCATCCGATGCGGGCTTCACGTTCACGACCAAGGTCTGATCGGGATTGATAACCTTCAAACCACCTTGGGCGTCTTTCTCGTCAGCCTGCTCACCGTAAGGCAAACGCACGGCGATGAATTGCGCTTGATGGCCTTGCTGACGTGCCTGCTCTACGGCTCGCTGAGACAGACACCCAGCCGCCAGGGAGTCCACGCCCCCGCTGATCCCCAGGACCAGGCTGCGGCAGCCGGTACGCAGCAGATAGTCACTTAGAAAGCGGACGCGACGTTCGATTTCTTCCTGAGCATCGAAATGATCCGTGATCCCCAATTCCGCACGGATACTGGCTTGCAAAGCGCGTTGATCATCTGTCATGGCGCAGGCTCTCTACACAAAGTGAACAATAGTTCGATTGTAAAGGACTGGGAGAGCTGTGCCATACCGCCTTATCAGGGGCTTTTAAAAAATTGGGATCCTTATTCATTAAAAATGGATTCTGTATATAATCTTCAGTCAAGAAAAACAAATCGCCCTTACTGAGACAAGCCCCTTAGCTACTGCTCGGGCACCATAAAACCAGCCCATGCCATCCGGTGCCTTGCGCGACATTGAGCGTGCCTACGCGCCCGGCTGGCAGCAAGCTCACCAGACGTATCCCATGAGATCCTCAACTGAAATCGCAGACGAAATCCTGAGACGTATTCAGTCCGGCCACTACCGGCCCGGCGACTCGCTAAGTCAATACGAGCTTGCGGAGGAGTTTCAGACCAGCCGCACCCCTGTTCGGGAAGCCCTGCGTTTTCTGGAGGCACGCCGCGTAACCTCGTTAACCAAGACCGGGCGCACGATTGTGGCTATTCCTTCTGCCAAATCAATCCGCGAGGCATTTCAGATTCGGGCCGAACTGGAAGGCTTGGCAGCGCAACTGGCGGTGGACTGGATCAAGGACTCGGATCTGGAGATCTTGATGCAGCATCAGTCCGACTATGCCCGCACCTTGCGAACGCGTGTGCGCAGCGAGGAGGGGTCAGAATGGTTGCAACACAACCGCTCTTTCCACGACTTGATCACGATCACCAGTCACAACGAGCGCCTGCACGAGCTGATTCAGCAGTTGCAGAACGACAGTGTCTCCAGCGCCTTGAGCTTTGCCTCCAAAATGCCGCCGCGTTTGATGGAAGAAAATATTCTGGAGCATGAGGCTATCATCGCCGCGCTGGCTGATCGCAATGGCACCGCCGCTCGAGAAGCCATGACCGAGCACGTTGCCAAGACCATGAATCTGGTCCTGGACTGGTTGCCAGAGCGCTAAGCAAAAAAACAGTGCCACCCGCAAGGAGAGGTGGCACCGCACAATCAAGGTGGTTTGCGATCCCCCGGACAAACCACCCGACTGTTAAAACCGCGGCCTGCGCACCTGCAGGCAATCCTCTACCAGTTGGGCAACATCCACCAGCCATTCATCCTGATATAAACCCGCCACCAGTTGCAGCCCCACGGGCAAACCGGAGGCGCTGATACCGGCTGGCAAGGAAATGGCGGGCTGCCGCGTCAAATTGAAGGGATAGGTATAGGGATTCCAATCCAGCCAATTCTGCGAAGCGGCGTCAGACGGCGCTTCCCGGCCCGCCTCAAACGGCAATATCGGAACGGTAGGCGTCAGGACCAGATCAAACTGCGCAAAGTGTCTAAGCATGGCTTCACCCAGCTTTTGTCGGCCAATCAGGGCTTGGTAATAGTCCGGCAAGCTGTTCTTCTCGCCCTTACTGGCAACCTGGCGCAGACCTTCGTCCAATAAAGGACGCTGTGCCGCAGAGACTTGATTCACCAACCAGGCCGTACCAGCTTCCCAATGCGCTGTAATCAGCTCTTTTGCACCGGCCAGGGGTAGCTCGGTAGGCACAATATGCGCCCCCTGCTCTTGCAGCTTGTCAGCCGCCGTCTGGATAATGCCCCTGACCTCGGGGCTGCAATGCTCATCCAGATGCAGACCGATGCGCAGGCCCTGCAAGGCACGAGCGGGAGCTCGCACATGACGCGGCAAGGGCACCGAGTTCCAGTCACGTGGGTCGGCCTGCATCATGACGTTCAGCAAGCCTTTCAGGTCCGCCACGGATCGGGCCATGGGACCGACATTGGATAAGGTCAGCATCGGGCCGGCAGGCCAGGCAGGTACGCCCCCAAAGGTAGCTTTCATGCCGGTGACACCGCAAAAGCTGGCGGGAATCCGGGTGGACCCACCGCCATCCGTACCGATTTGCAGCGTTCCCATGCCCGCTGCCAGCGCCGTAGCCGCACCGCCACTGCTGCCCCCGCTGGTCAGACTAAAGTCCCAGATATTGCGTGTAACTCCCGTTAAAGGACTGTCCGCCGTGCCTTTCCAGCCAAACTCCGAGGTCGTCGTTTTGCCGATCAGTACCGCCCCGGCCTCACGCATCCGCGCCACCGAAGGCGCGTCATCCTGGGCAGCGTCCGCCATCTTTGCTGCACTTGAACCATAGCCAGTCGGCAAGCCACGCACCAGAAGCAAATCTTTAACTCCGTACGGAATGCCATCCAAAGGGCCACGTTCAGCGCCTGCCATCCAGCGTGCTTCTGATTCGGCAGCCTCTTGCAAGGTCAAGGCACGGTCCAGATAACAGTAGGCATTCACAATGGGGTTCCAGCGATCCACTGCATCCAGCGTAGCCCGCGCCACATCTACAGGAGACACCACTTTGCTTTGATACAAGCGCTGCAGTTCATCCGCACTGGCATAAATCAGATCCATAGAAGTGGGAGACTTCATGTCCACGGCGCTCTCAGATTTGGCGATTGGCTCATCCTTATGGGAACTGCGCATCATGCTGACGCCTCCATCAAACGAACCAGCACCAGGGAGATCTCAGGCACATAAGCCAGGATGAACAGAACGACGATGGCTGCAATGACAAAGGGCATGACCCCTCTCACCACCACCTCGTAAGGCTGGCCTGATACGGAGACCGTCGTGAACAGATTCAAGCCAAAGGGAGGGGTAAAGAAACCCACCACCAGATTGACGCAGAACACCACACCCAAATGGATAGGATCCACACCCAAGGCAATGCCGATAGGAACCAGAATCGGTGCCAGGATCACGATGCTGGCTGCAGCATCCATCACGCAACCAACCAGCAGCAAAAACACCACCAACAAAGCCAGGTACAGGAACTGTGTATCAAGCAAAGGCGTCAGTTCCGTCACCATCAGCATGGGGATACGCGCCGAGGCCAGAATCCAGCCAAAAATACCGGCTGCGCCCAGAATAATGCCCACCATGGAAGAGGTTTCTACCGAGCTTTTCATGACCTGCCACAGGGTACCTACGGTGAACTGGCGGTAGCACACACCCAACACCAGGCTGAATACCACACCCACGGCGGCGGCTTCGGTAGGCGTGAACACACCACCATAGATGCCGCCCAGAATCACAACAGGCATCAACAAGGACGGAATCGCCTTCAAAGCCACCATGACCATCTCTTGCGAGGTATAGGAACGCGTTGCGCTTTTAGGCACTTTCAGCTTTCTGGTCAGCAGCATATGGGTCAGCATGAAAGCCAGAGCCATCAACAAACCGGGCAGGATATTGGCTACAAACAGCTTGGGGATAGAAACGTTGACGGTTGCGCCATACAGAATCAAGGCAATGCTGGGCGGAATGATATTGCCCAAGGCACCGGACGAAGCCGTAATCCCTGTCGCCAAAGAAGCCGGATATTTCTGCGCGATCATCGCGGGCATCATGATGGCACCAATAGCCGCCACCGTTGCCGGAGCCGAGCCAGTCAAGGCACCAAACATGGCACAAGCAATCACCGTCACATAGCCCAGTGCGCCATGGACGCGCCCAACCAGCATGTCGATCAGATCAATCAGGCGCCTGGACAGGCCCGCCTTTTCCATCAGGTTTCCCATCAGGATAAACAGCGGCACCGCCAGCAAGGGGAAGGAGTCCAGCCCCGCCATCACACGCTGCGGCACAACAATCAGTGGCCGCATGCCGGTAAACAGCAAAAACAGCGCACTGCACAGCAATAAGGAAAAAGCGATAGGAATGCCCGCGATGAACAGCGTGAACATCAAGCTAAAAAGTAAGAGAGCTTCTTGCATTTACACCCCCTGCGCCGCTGGGCTGGGCTGATCCCGATACCCGTCCAGCAAGGCATTCACACACTGCACGGCGATGATGGCGCCGCCTACCGGCAGGGCCGCGTACACATAGGCCATGGAGATGCGCATGGCAGGACTAAGCTGTTGGTAAACGATGGCAATCAGTTGCAAACCCTGCACCAGCAGGACCAGTGCGCAGGTCAAAATCGCAATCTGAACCAAGCCGCCATGCACTTGGCGGGCTTTGCCTTTCAGTCGCATCACCAGCAGGTCAATCACGGCATGGCCATTGCTTTTAACCAGCACAGCTGTGCCCAGCATGATCATCCAGATAAAGCTGTAGCGTGTGATTTCCTCAATCCACGGTGGGGAGTAACCCATAAAATAGCGCCCGGCCACCTGTATTGATGCGGCCAGCACAATCAGCCCCAGAAATGCCGCCCCCAAGGTTCTGCATAAGCTGTCCAGGCGGGTACTGACTCTATCGGCCCAATCGAGCAAAGAGTGTTTCATGATGGTTATCCGCCAGGATTATTGAGCAAGCGCCGCAGCACGGGTGACCAGATCAGGATCAATCACCGTCTTGTATTTTTCGTAAATCGGCATGACGGCTTTGCGGAACTGCGCTTTATCCACATCGGCATTAATGGACACGCCTGCCTCCATCAGTTTCTTCTCGATCTGCGCTTCGCTCTGGATCAGGAACTGACGTTGCTCCTGCACCGACTCACTAGCCGCTTTCTGGAAGATGGCTTTTTCATCAGCCGATAAGGTGTCCCAGACCCGCCCGGAAATCACCAAAGGAATCGCCACATACACGTGCTCGGTTCGGGACAGATAAGGGGCCGCTTCGTAAAAGCGACTGGTATAGAACAAGGCCGTGGGGTTCTCTGCACCATCAATGGTTTTTTGCTGCAGGCCGGTAAACAGCTCCGGATACGCCATGGAGGTGACATTCACGCCCAGCGCCTGCCAGGTATCCACATAAATAGGACTTTCCGGCGTACGCACTTTCATGCCGCTCAGATCCGACAAACTGCGGATTGCGTGCTTGGAGTTATACAGATTCCGGAAACCGCCATGCCCCCAACCCAAAATTTTCAGGCCGGACTTTTCCAGATCTGCTTCAATCGGATCCGTGAAACTGGAGTCCAGGGTTTTGAAGGCGGTCTGGTAATCCTTGAACAGGTAAGGCAGGTCAAACACCATCGCTTTTTTCTCGAAGGTGCCCAAGGTGAAGCTGGCAAGCAGGCTCATGTCCACCGTACCCAACTGCATGCCTTCAGCCACATCGCGCTCGCCACCCAGTTGAGCACCGCCCAGCACCTGGACCTTGATGGCCCCCTTGGTTTGATCCTCCACTCGCTTGGCAAAATTCGTTGCCAGGTGGTGGTACATATCTTCGTTCTGCTCTACCGAAACGTGGGCAAGCTGTAATGTTCGCGGGCCTTTGCTTTCATGCTTTGCCGTATCGCCCGAACCGCCCTTGCCACATGCGCTCAGTGCGCCCAGCATCGCCAGAACCGCGATTCCCACTCGTGTCATTCGTTTCATGATCGTCCCCCTGCATCCTGTGGTATTGAATTTCTGTTCAGTTTTATTTGTGTTTCAAGCCAGCCCTGATCGGGCTTTTTTTGCTTGTTGATGCTGCCCATACGCAAAGGCATGGGCAGCTTTCCTGTAGCTCGCTGTTAAAGCGGGACTGCTTACACCGCTCTGGATTCTTCCTCTAGGGAACGGCGGGTTTTCATATTGAAGCGGCCTTCATAAATCGCAGGCTGGCGGGTGGTCGGCCCCATGTACTGCACGTACAGAATCTCGCCGTCTTCCAGGGTCGTCAGTGCGTGCTCGTAATGCGGGTCCGGGTGAAACACCATGGTGCCCTCGCCGTAGATCACGCCATTGATCTCGAACTTGCCCGCCAGGATGTACCAGATCTGGGCAAAGTAATGGCTGTGCAAAGGGTGCCCGGAACCCTTCAGATACTTCACGACCCCGGCGTTGGGAATGGTGGGGTCGTCTTGCGTGGGGTGGAACATCATCTTGGTGAACTGCCCTTCGTAGCGCAGGTTGTCCCACTCCAGATCATCCCGATGCTTGACCGCCATTTCCCGGTGAGCTGCCGTCAGCGGGCCACCAATGCCACCCGGATTCAGAATCGGAGCCAAGGTAATTGGATCTATTTCACTCATCACTTCCTCCTTAAAAACCAAATTAACAAAATGGGATCCCGTTTTGCATGAAATGGATTCTATCAGGACGATGGCACTGGAATATTCGTATTTACCCGGTACGTTTCTACCAGGCATAAAAAAACCCCACCTGCTTCAAGGCAGGTGGGGTTTTTACAAGCAGAACTAGTGCTTAGCGGTCCAGTTGCGACACATCACGCACAGCACCCCGGTCAGCCGAAGTGGCCAGCGCGGCATAGGCTTTCAGTGCTTGCGACACAACGCGCTCGCGGTTCACTGGCTTCCAGGCCTTGGAGCCACGCGATTCCATTTCGGCACGGCGTGCGGCCATTTCTTCATCGCTGATAGCCAGGTGAATACGACGGTTGGGGATGTCGATCTCGATGGTGTCGCCATCTTGCACCAGGGCGATATTGCCACCCTCAGCCGCTTCAGGTGAAGCATGACCAATCACCAGGCCGGACGAACCGCCGGAGAAGCGACCATCGGTGAACAAGGCCGAGCTTTTGCCCAGGCCCATGGATTTCAGGTAGGAGGTGGGGTACAGCATTTCCTGCATACCAGGGCCGCCTTTGGGGCCTTCGTAGCGAATGATGACCACATCGCCTGCCTTGACCACGCCGTCCAGAATGGCAGCAACGGAATCGTCCTGGCTTTCGTAAACACGCGCCGTGCCGGTGAAGGTCAGAATGCTTTCATCCACGCCAGCAGTTTTCACGATACAACCGTTGATGGCCAGGTTGCCGTACAACACGGCCAAGCCACCGTCTTGCGAATAAGCATTAGCCTTGTCGCGGATACAGCCCTTGGCACGGTCTGTGTCCAATTCCTGGTAGTAACGGTCCTGGCTAAAGGCCACTTGCGTTGGGATACCACCGGGGGAGGCACGGAAAAAGTCACTAATGGCTTTGACGTTGTCGCCTTTGACGTCCCAACGCTTGATGGCTTCACGCAAGGTGCCACTGTGTACGTTGCCCACATCCAGGTTCAGCAAGTCGGCCCGGGCCAGTTCGGCCAGAATAGCCATGATGCCGCCCGCGCGGTGCACGTCTTCCATGTGGAATTCGGGGGTGGCGGGAGCCACTTTACACAGGCAAGGGACGCGACGCGAGATCTTGTCGATATCGGCCATCGTAAATTCCACACCGGCTTCCTGAGCTGCGGCCAGCAAGTGCAGCACGGTGTTGGTGGAGCCGCCCATGGCCACGTCCAAGGTCATGGCGTTTTCAAAAGCCTGATAGGTGGCGATGTTGCGTGGCAGAACGGATTCGTCGTCTTGCTCGTAGTAGCGCTTGGCCAGATCCACGATCAGGCTACCAGCACGCTCGAACAAACCTTGGCGACGAGCGTGGGTGGCAACAATGGTGCCGTTACCGGGCAAGGACAGGCCCAGCGCCTCGGTCAGACAGTTCATGGAGTTGGCGGTAAACATGCCCGAACAGGAACCACAGGTCGGGCAAGCGCTACGTTCAACAGCTTCAGCCTGTTCATCAGTGACGTTAGGGTCAGCGGCTTGAATCATGGCGTCCACCAGATCCAGCTTCTGTACCACCGTCTTGCCATCTGGCGAGTAGACCTTGCCCGCTTCCATCGGTCCGCCCGACACAAACACCACAGGGATGTTCAGGCGCATGGCGGCCATCAACATGCCAGGGGTGATCTTGTCGCAGTTGGAGATACACACCATGGCGTCAGCACAGTGGGCGTTGACCATGTATTCCACCGAGTCGGCGATCAGTTCGCGCGAAGGCAGGGAATACAACATGCCGCCGTGGCCCATCGCAATACCGTCGTCCACCGCAATGGTGTTGAACTCTTTTGCCACACCGCCGACCGCTTCAATTTGACGGGCAACCAGCTGGCCCATGTCTTTCAGGTGTACGTGACCCGGTACGAATTGCGTAAAGGAGTTCACCACCGCAATGATCGGTTTGGAGAAATCCTCGTCTTTCATACCGGTGGCGCGCCACAGGGCACGCGCGCCGGCCATATTCCGACCGTGGGTCGAGGTACGGGAGCGATATTGGGGCATGACTACTCTCTGAACAGGAAAATTATGTAAAGATACCTATCATAAACGTCCCAAGGCGCTTTGTGCGCGTCAAGGTCGGGAAGGCGTCTTACCGTAGGGCGGCTACCGATCTGGCACCCAGAATCCTTTGCAGCAAAACCCCTTATTTAACAGGAGATATATTATGCCGCAGGCCGTGCCTGACCTTTCCAACCTGCTTCGACAGGACATCCGCTTTCTGGGCAAGGCCCTGGGAGAGGTGATTCGTGATAGCGAAGGAAAGGCGACCTTCACGCTGATTGAAGCCCTGCGCCGGGCGGCTGTCAGTTTCAGACGTGAACACGATCCGCAGCAAGCACGGATTCTGGAAAAAGACATTCCCAAGCTGAACGACGCGCAGGCCCGTTCCGTGGCCCGTGCCTTTGCCTACTTTTTGCACCTGTCCAATATTGCCGAGGACCGCGACCAGAACCGTCGCCGCGAAGAACAAGATCCCGAAAAGCTGCTGGGCAGCCTGCAACATGCCATTCAAACCTTGATGGACCAAGGTTTGAGCGCCAAGAAAATTCGCCGCTATCTGCAAGAAGCCTGTGTGATGCCGGTGCTGACGGCTCACCCTACCGAAGTTCAGCGCCAAAGTACGCTGGCTGTGCATATGGCCATTGCCGATGAATTGAACGGCCTGGATCACAAAGCCAGCGCCACACAATCGGCCCGTACCCAGGAGAAGCTGACCGGTCTGGTGTCCCTGCTGTGGCAAACCCGCATGCTGCGCGACCACAAACTGACGGTGATGGACGAGATCGACAACGCCCTGGCCTATTACGGCTCCACCTTCCTGCCCACCATTCCGCAGCTGTACCACGATCTGGACCGTTTGCTGGAACCGGGCAAGAAAAGCCTGCTGGATCAGAAAACACGTTCCCTGCCCGCCTTTTTGCGCATGGGCAGCTGGATTGGCGGTGACCGCGATGGCAACCCCAATGTGGGCCCTGAAACGGTTGAACAAGCGGTGCTGCGCCAGTCGACACGCGCGCTGCAACACTATCTGGAGCAGATTCGTCTGCTGGGTACAGAAATCTCCGTATCCGACGCACTGAACCGCGTCAGCAAAGACCTGGCGGCCTTGTCGGCCAGCAGCCAGGACCCATCGCCACACCGTGTAGACGAACCTTATCGCCGCAGCTTTATTCATCTGTACGCCCGTATGGCGGCCACAGCGCAGAACCTGCTGGGCCGCGACCTGGCCGATCGCCCCACTTACGCCGCCCCACCCTACGCAAACCCGCAAGAATTCAAGGCTGATCTGCAAATCATTGCCGACTCTCTGGCTGAAAACAAAGGCGGCGCCATTGCCGGCCTGCGCTTGAACGAATTGATTCAAGCTGTGGAGGTTTTTGGCTTCCATCTGGCCACTTTGGACCTGCGCCAAAGCTCGGACGTGCACGAGCGCGTACTGGACGAACTGTTCCGCGTGGCAGGCACGCTGTACAAGGACGAACCCGTCAATTACCGCCAACTGTCCGAAGAGGACCGCATCACTTTGCTGCGCTCGGAGTTGCGCCACCATCGCCCCCTGGTTTCGCCCTGGTATCGCTACTCGGAAGAAACCGAGAAAGAACTGTCCATTCTGCGCAAAGCCGCCGAATGCCGACGTCGCTTTGGTGCGCGTGCGCTGGAACAAACCATTGTGTCGCACACCGAAACGCTCAGCGATTTGCTGGAAGTGCTGGTACTGCAACAAGAAACCGGCCTGATCGTGCCCAACTCCAACGAGCCGGAGCATCAAGGTCTGATGGTTGTACCGCTGTTCGAGACCATTCCTGACTTGGAGCGTGGCCCGCAAATCATGCAGGAATGGCTGGATATGCCTGAAATCCGCCAGCGCGTGCGTCACGCTCAGGACAGCGTGCAGGAAGTGATGCTGGGTTATTCGGACAGTAATAAAGACGGTGGCTACCTGACCTCCAACTGGACGCTATACCGTGCCGAACGTGAATTTGCGCAGGTTTTCTCGCGCCGCAAAGTGCGTTTGCGCCTGTTCCACGGACGTGGCGGTTCGGTAGGCCGAGGAGGTGGTTCCAGTTTCGACGCTATTTTGGCGCAACCTCCAGGCACCGTGAATGGTCAGATTCGTCTGACCGAGCAAGGCGAGATGATTCAAGGCCGCTACAAGGATGCGGACGTGGGCCGCTGGCATCTGGAGCTGTTTGTCGCTGCCACGCTGGAAGCCAGCCTGGGGTCACGCAAGGGCTCGTCCAATGACGACGAACATCTGGCTGCGTATGGTGACGCCATGGCCTGGATGTCCGAGCAGGCTCATCAAAGCTATCGCCAACTGGTCTACGGTACGCCGAACTTTGATCAGTACTTCTTCCAGTCCACGCCTATCAAGGAAATTGCTGGCCTGAATATCGGCTCGCGTCCTTCCTCGCGCAAGGCCACGCAAAGCATTGAAGACCTGCGCGCCATCCCCTGGAGTTTCTCCTGGGCGCAATGCCGTCTGCCTATTCCAGGTTGGTACGGCATGGGCACAGCCTTGAACCGCTATCTGGAATCGGGGCTGCCCAATGATGGCCTGAACCGCGCCAAACGTTTGGCCCAACTGCAAACCATGGCGCGCGACTGGGCCTTCTTCCGCACGCTACTGTCCAATATGGAGCAGGTGCTGGCCAAGACTGACCTGGATATCGGCCTGAAATACGCCGGTCTGGTCGAGGACGAGGAACTGCGCGAGACCATCTTCACGCAAATCCGTGACGAGTTCGAGCTGACACACCGACTGTTCCGTGAAATCACCGGCCATGAACTGCTGGCGCACGATCAGGCTTTGCAAGATGCCCTGGCCGAACGCTTTGCCTACATTGACCCGCTGAACCACTTGCAGGTGGAACTGCTGCGCCGCCATCGCCGTCAAGGTGAAAAGGCCCACAAGCCCACACGCAGCGGTGTGAACAAGCAACACGTCATTCACCTGACGATCAACGGTATTGCGGCTGGCCTGCGTAACTCGGGCTAAAGCGAAACCATGGAAATTGGCTCTATTAATTACTTTTATAAATAAGCTAATTTCCAAAAGAAGTTAAGAGCGTACAATAAGCCATTACTACGCTTTCTGAAAAAGGCGTGATCCCTACCGGGGTCACGCCATCTGGCTTATGGCGCTTGCAATCATCCTGGGAATTCTGACTGGCCTGTCGCTGGGCCTGACTGGCGCGGGTGGCGGTATTTTGGCCGTGCCCGCTCTGGTGCTGGGCATGGGCTACAGCATGACAGCGGCAACACCGGTAGCCTTGCTGGCTGTGGGCGCCGCCGCCCTGGTCGGCGCACTAGATGGTTTGTACAAACATATCGTGCGCTATAGAGCTGCCATGTTCATGGCCGTTACAGGCGCTTTGGTCACGTCTTTGGGCGTACGCATCAGCCATGCCTTGCCGGAAAAAGTGCTGGTAACGCTGTTTGTCGCCATCATGCTGTGGATTGCCACCAAAATGCTGCGTCGTCCGGCGGCAACGGCCCATGCTCATACACCCTGTTGTCTGAACCCGGAAACCGGCCGCCTGCGCTGGACACCAGTAGGCACCGCCACCCTGGCTTCCATTGGTGCCGTAGCGGGTTTGTTTTCAGGCATGTTGGGCGTGGGCGGCGGCTTTCTGATCGTGCCTGCCCTGAAACGTTTCAGCGACCTGTCCATGCATAGCATTGTGGCTACATCCCTGATGTTGATCGCCCTGATTTCCCTGAGCGCGTCGGCCATGAGTCTGGCACACGGGGCGGAGATTCCCCTTAGCGGCTGGGTTTTTGTGGCCTCGGCCATGGGTGGCATGGTGATAGGCCGACAACTGGCCCCTCATATTCCTTCTGTGCGCTTGCAACAGGGTTTCAGCATCCTGACCGCTGTTGTGGCCCTGTCCATGCTGGCACGTACCTATCTGTTTTAAGCCGCGATTCTGTACACGCGCTCAAGCAACAACGGATACATGGCTTTGAGCCAAGCGCCGCGCTTGGCTCAAAACTGCACATGCTTTACTCGCAGATACTGCCACCACCGTCTTGCGGATTCAGACGGTAATCGCTGAAAGAGCCGCCCTCACGCGGACGCACGGCGACAATGCGCTGAACAATATGGTCCGGATCTGCCCGGAAACCATGCTCATACGCCACGATATCCAGGTCCGCACACCAGCGCAGCAGCTCCCCCGGCTGCAACAGAAAGTCCGGATTACGCGGCGTGTTGTATTGCTCGTTGCCCACCCCAAAGGTTTCATAAACCAGCACCCCACCTGGCTCCAGGCTCTCCAGCAAGGTCGGCATCAAGGGACGCCAAAGATACTTGGTCACCACCAGGGCATTGAACTGGCGCCCGGCAAAAGGCCAGGGGCCGTTTTCAATATCAGCCTGGATGATTTCCCCGTAAGGCGAGGTCGCTGCCACGGCTTCTGGATCCCGATCTACACCGATCACGGTATTGCCGCGCTCGGCCAACCAGCGGGCATTGCGCCCCCGACCACAGGCCACATCCAGGACCGTGCCCGGATTCGGAATCAAATGGGCCCATGCCTGTAACCAGGCGCTGGCCTGTCCCCTGTCGTTCATCCTTACCCCTTTGCTAAGCAGACAAAACGCCCATGGTAACGCAGCAGTGGGCAAGCTCAAGCACAGCACTGGCCTGGGCTACAATTGGCCCCGATTCCACGCTATTTTTTTGAGGGTGTATGAAAGTTCTGCTGCAAAAACCCATATTGCTGATGGCCGTTCTGTGCCTGCCTTTATGGTTTGTCTACGGCAACTTCATCCTGGCCGCTGCCACCTCCATCCTGATCGGGATGCTGGTGGGCATGATCCGCACCCTGCACCAAGTGACCCAGGCCAAGAAAGCCAGCGCCAAGAGCGCCGCCCCGGCTTCTTCCGAGACACCTAACGACAAGCCCAACTGACGCCATGAACGTACTGTCCGCCCCTGCCCTGCCACACGGTTTGCCTCCCCTGTCCGAGGAACTGAAGAAACACGTTGCACAGGTTAACGATTACTTGCTGGACCGCATTGCCGATGAAGGCGGTTTCCTGTCTTTCGACCAATGGATGCATCATGCGCTGTACGCCCCGCATCTGGGCTACTACACCGGTGGCAGCACCAAGTTTGGCAGCAATCAGCCCACGGGCGACTTTACGACGGCCCCCGAACTCTCCCCCCTGTTTGCTCAGACCTTGAGCCGTCAGGTCATGGAAGTGCTGGAAGGCAGCCAATCCCTGTCCATTCTGGAGTTTGGCGCGGGTAGCGGCGCTTTGGCCGAAGCGCTGATTACGGAGCTGCGCAAGCAAGGTATCGAGCCGCAGTATTCAATTCTGGAAGTATCGCCTGATTTGCGCGCGCGTCAGCAAGAGCGTCTGGCCCCCCTGCAAGCACAAGTGCAGTGGCTGGACAGCACACCGCACAGCTTCAAGGGTTGCGTGGTAGCTAATGAGGTTCTGGATGCCATGCCTGCCAGCCTGTTCACCTTTGATGTGGCTGGCAAGGTGCTGGAAGTAGGTGTCATTGCCGCAGACGACAGCACGGCCCAAGGCCTGCCAGCGCCTTTCTACCTGGCTACCCGCCCGGCTCCCGACCATCTGGCTTCGCTGGTGGCCGAGCGCGTGGAAGCGCAGCCCTTCTACCTATCCGAGATCAACCTGCAAGCCGAAGCCTGGGTGCGCAGCATGGGTACTTGGTTAAAGCAAGGCGCGGCCATTTTGATCGACTACGGTTTTCCGCAGCGCGAGTACTACCACCCGCAACGTGACAAAGGCACCTTGATGTGCCACTTCCGCCACTTTGCTCATGCCGAGCCCCTGGTGCTGGCTGGCTTGCAGGACATTACCGCCCACGTGGACTTCACCGCCATGGCGGATGCCGCCCTGGAGGCCGGTTTGGATGTGCTGGGCTATACCAGCCAGGCGCGCTTCCTGATGAATTGCGGCATCACCAACTTCCTGGCTTCTCCGCCGGAAGACCCATCGCCCGCCGTGCAACAGCAATGGGCACAGACCATGAGTGCCGCCAACAAGCTGCTGTCTGAAGCGGAAATGGGCGAACTGTTCAAAGTGCTGATTATTGGGCGCGATATTTCAGCCCCAGTGCTGGGCACAATGAGCGGAGATCGACGCGAGCGTCTGTAAAGCGGCCCTTGGGGAACTTCCTGAGGGCATTTCCCTCAAGAGCCATAAGCAGAGATCAGCAAACGGCAGGGTATATACCTTGCCATTTTTACGTAAAGCAACCGCGCCAGAACACTCCCACGAGACACCGCCCCCTAGACGAACACGCACTCAGCAGAAAAGAATAAGCGGCCTATTAGCCGCTTATTTTCTGAGTGTGCACTCTAGGCTGCTCACACATAGACTAAACAGACTGCTCCAAAGCTGCCAATCGAGCTGCGCGCACCGCTTCACGGATTTTGCCTGGCTCGGCCTTGTATCGAGCAGCAACTGCACCGGCATCCACACTGGCCATCACCTTTCGCAAGAAGTCCCATTCCAGCTCTGGAACGTCTTGCAGACAGGCCGCCGCACCGATCAGCTGAGTAAAGCGCTCTGGTTTGCGCAAGGCATCCAACGACTCCATGACTTGCAAGGCAGACTCCACGTCTGCACGAGGCTGCAACAAGGCAGGGCTGGCTAACAGCACTGGCAAAAGACGGGCCTGGTCGCGCCATTCAGAGGGTGCACGAATCTGTTCGGCCACCTGTCCTGGGGTGTCCGAAATATGGCACAGAACGGCAAAGCAGCTTGCCAGATCCAGACGCCTGTCTTTAGCGATCTGAACTTGCTCGCCCACCTGATCGCTGTAGCTCAAACCGGGCATGACACGCTCTAGTGCGCCGACCTCCCGCAGTACCTCGAACATGCGAGCGGGCTGCTGGGCAGATAAACCTTTCGCTATTTCCAGATAGATGCGCTCAGGCACCAGCTCGTCCACTTCACCCTGCTCGACCAGATCACGTGCCAGAGCCCAGGTATCGTCGGCCACGGTGAACTCGGAAAAGCGGGCGGCAAAACGTGCCAGACGCAGCAAGCGTACCGGGTCTTCGCTAAATGCGGTGCCCACATGCCGGAATAGACGGGCCTGCAAATCCGCCAAACCATTCAAGGGATCATGCAGATTCCCCGCCGCATCCACGGCCATGGCATTGATGGTCAGATCACGGCGACGCAAATCGTCCGCCAGGCTCACGTCTGTGCCGGTGTAAAAGGTAAAGCCTTTGTAGCCCCGGCCCGACTTGCGCTCAGTCCGGGCCAGGGCAAACTCTTCTTTGCTATGGGGATTCAGAAAGACCGGAAAGTCGCCACCTACGGGGACAAAACCTCGGGCAGCCAGGTCTTCGGGCCGGGCACCGACTACGACCCAATCCTTGTCACCCGCTGGCAGCCCCAGCAAGGCATCGCGAACCGCGCCACCCACCACATAGACCTGCAAACCTTCCAGAACAGGATCTGGCGGCCCCATCAGGGCCGCCAGCGCTGCTTGCTGTCTGTCATCAAGCATGGACGGGCTCATCAAGGCGAAATCGTACCCAAACGCCCTTTGAGGGACTGCGGCTGACCGCTGAACATCATGGCGTAATAGGTCGCGTTGGAGAGCACGTTTTTCACGTACAAGCGCGTTTCGGTAAAGGGAATGGTTTCGGCAAAAATAGCCCCTTCCACCGGAGTGTTCAAGCGCGAGCGCCACTGGCGGGGACGTCCTGGCCCTGCGTTATAGCCTGCCGATGCCAAGACCTGCGAGCCATCCAGCTGCCCCAGAACCATGTTCAGGTAATTGGTACCCAGCACCGTGTTCACCTCGAACTCGTTCACACGGGAGGGAGAGAAGTCGCGCATATCGATCTTGTTGGCCACCCATTTGGCGGTGGCAGGCATCAGCTGCATCAAGCCCGACGCCCCGACTCCCGAGCGTGCATCGGTAATGAAGCGCGATTCCTGACGGATCAGGCCATACACCCAGGCCGGGTCCAGATTGATGGACTTGGCCTGCTCGGTTACGCGGCCTTCAAAGGGCGCGATAAAGCGCTGGCTGAAGTCGATCTCGTTCTTGGTCAACAGGGAGGTATTCACCACGCGATCATAGATATGCTGCTCGCGCGCGAACTCGGCTGCTGCACGCAACTGTCTGTCGTTCATGCCACGCAAGGCAAAGTTCCACTCGGGTACCGCTTCCGGACGCCAACCCAGCTTGAACAGCTCCACCGCACGCAGCAAGCCCGCATTGGTACGCGCATCCTGCATGTCCAACGGCGTCAAAGGCTGTGGCTGAGGGGGCAAGGACGGTGTCAGACCCAACTCTTCCGTGGCCAGCTGACCGTAGAAGTTCAGATCACCCACAATGGACTGGAACTTGGCACGAGCCTGATCTTTATGACCCAAGGCTTCATGGGCACGCCCCGACCAGTACACCCAAACCGGCTCGGCCTTTTGCGCATCGTTCATCTTGTCGATGGCGGCAGAGACATGCTTCCACTCGATGGTGCCCTGACGCAACTCGGCGCGCACTTGCCAGGCATTGTTGTAATCCGTCATGGGGGTACGACCGGAGCGGCGATACCATTTGGCCGCATCGTCTTCCACCCGCAAGGCACTGATCAGACCAAACTGGCCCCACACCCAATTCAGGTTTTCCTGAGGGATTTTGCCGGCCCAGGTACGGTCGATATAGGCCGCTGCAGCATCACGCTGACCACGACCCAGACGGGACAAGGCCAAGGACACCAGCTCCGGATTGACCGAACTGTTGTTCACATTACGATCCAGCCACTTCTGCGGCGAAGCCATCAAAGCGGTGTAATCCTTCATTTGCGGCGCAGTGAAGATAATCGCAGCCAGGCGGCGGGCCTGGGATGTGCGGTTATTTTCCAGAGCATCACGCATCAGATCACGGACCTGATTCTTGCTGATCACTTTACGGGCGTACAACTGGTCCAGTGCCGACCAGCAGGCCTGGCTTGGAGAGAACGACGCCAGCAAGTCCTGCACATCCACAGGCTGACCGGCCACGTTCTCTGCCGACGCTACTGCACACTTCACAGCCGAGGTAGGGGCGTGAACGGGGGCCAGCTCACGCACCAAAGCATAGTTGCCGGTACGCGCGGCCGCCACAATCCAGTCGGACTTCAGGCGATTTTCCAGATATTCGTCTTGATTGCCGCTCAGGAACAAACGAATTTGCTCATCGGGCACGGGCGTGGTCGTATCCTGCAAAATCCGACGCAAGCGCCAGTATTCGGCGTAAGAACCCAGAACAGGATCATTCGCGGCAACCGGAGCCAGAGCATCGAGCGCCGTCCAGCGCTTGGCCTGCATGGCATCACGGGCGTCAATCAAAGCCTGACGGGCCGTTGGCGGCACAGGCGGGACGCTATCCCAGCGGCGCACGGCTTCTTTGGCAGGCTGCAACACGACAGCTTGCTTGGCAACGGCAGGATCCGGGGAATGGGTCTGGGCTTGCGGCGACTGCGACCCCGCACAGCCGACCAAACCCAGAGCAAACACCACCAAAGCGCTCAAGGGCGGGCGAGGAAGCATGGATGCCATGCCCCAAGCTGGTGTTTTCTGGTACTTTAGCTGGTTGATACCCATAGTGACGGCCTTTAGAAAATCACCCATGATTCAGAACGTAGAGCATAACGCAGCCGCGCTGCGCACGCGACTAAAAGACCTGCGAGCCGGGCAGCCCTCCATCGACACCAACCGGGGCGCTTTGCTGATCCGGGGCCGTCTGTTTACGTGGCTGGCTACCAACCGCAGCCGCCTGCGTGAACAGGGCCGTGCCGAACCCACCACCATTGCCGCTTTCTGGCCTATGGCCCAGGAGCCGGACTTGCGCCCACTGCTGCTTCAATGGGTGGAAGAGGAAGGCATCAATGTCTGTCTGCCCGTTGTCAAAGAGGCCGATGCCCCTTTGAGCTTTGTCGAGTGGACACCCGAGACCGAAATGGAAAAGGGTCGCTACGGCATCGAAATCCCCATTTCCACTAAAACCATGCAACCGGATATTGTCCTGGTCCCCACCCTGGGCTACACCAGACAGGGTGATCGTCTGGGGTATGGCAAGGGTTACTACGACCGGACCTTGGCGGCGCTGAAAGAACAAAACCACGCTTTTACCAGCATTGGTATTGCCTGGGCAGTGGGCGATTTATCCGGCCAGGCCTACCAGCCCGCCCCGCACGACCAACGCCTGGACAGTATTCTGACTGATAAAGGCTGGGCTGTGCCCGCTCCGGAACTATAAGTAACCCGCTACCACAAACTGTTTAATCCAGAACTCTGTTTACCAAGCAGTTGATTAAACCGGGTCAGATGCTGGCTAGTCAGTTCCCCATGAAAAAACCCGCCAAATGAATGTGGCGGGTTTTTTATCGCGACGCGAAGTGCTTAGCGCCAGGTCAGATTCGGCAAGATAGCCATGCTCGCATCTGCCCCGTTCAGGGTGTACATGTGAATGCCAGGAGCGCCGCCATCGAGCAGGTCCTGACACAAGCGTGCCACCACATCGATACCGAAAGCACGAATCGATGCACGATCATCACCAAAATCGGCCAGTCGCAGGCGAATCCAGCGCGGCACTTCTGCACCGCACATGGTCGAGAACCGCAGCAACTGGGACGAGTTGGTAATGGGCATGATGCCCGGTGTGATCGGAATCGTGACTCCTTGCGCCTGGGCTCGCTCAACAAAGCTGAAATACGAGTCCGGGTTGAAGAAGTACTGCGTGATCGCACCGTGCGCACCTGCCTTGACCTTGTTCACAAAGTGACCCAGGTCGTCGCTAAAGCCTGTGGCCTGAGGGTGCATCTCGGGATAAGCGGCCACTTCGATATGGAAGTGTTCGCCATAGTTTTCGCGAATGAATGACACCAGATCGCTGGCATAGCGCAGTTCGCCCGCGTCACCACCCATACCCGAAGGCAAGTCACCGCGCAGGGCCACGATACGTCGTATGCCCTGATCGCGGTAATTGTCCAGCATCTCGCCAAGCTGCGCGGGCGCCGTACCAATGCACGACAAGTGCGGTGCGACATCAAAGCCCAGTTTTTGCAGCAGTGCTACCGCATCGACCGTGCCAGCACGGGTGGAGCCACCGGCTCCAAACGTCATGCTGACATAGGCGGGGTTCAAGCCCATCAAGGACTTGGCGGTGCGCACCAGTTTTTCCTGCGCCGCGATATCTCGCGGCGGGAAAAACTCCAGGCTCAAGGTTTGCTTGTTGCTCATTTCATTAACAATCCCGACAGCAGCCCGGAAACCAGACTGTAGACGATCGCCCCAATCACGGCCCACCAGAAGCCTTCAACCTGGAAGCCTTTGAGGATGGAGCCCGCAAACCAGAACACCAAGGCGTTGAGCACCAGAAGGAACAAGCCCAACGTCACAATAGTGATGGGCAAGGTCAGCACAATCAGCAAAGGTTTGACCAAGGTATTGAGCAGGCCCAGTACCAGCGCAGCGATCAGTGCCGAGCCAAACGAGGCAACCGTAATACCAGGCAGGATGTAGGCGACAACCAGCAGGGCAACAGCATTCAGGATCCAGACAAGTAGCAAAGTCATGATAGGGCTCCAAGAATAGGCGTCCGAAGACGCCGGTGCGTTTTAGTAGCGGTAGTGCTCAGCCTTGAAAGGCCCTTGCACAGGTACGTTGATGTAATCCGCCTGCGCCTGAGACAAGGTCGACAAGTTCACACCCAATTTCTTCAAGTGCAAACGAGCGACTTTTTCGTCCAGATGCTTGGGCAGTACATATACTTTACCCGTTTCGTAGTTCTCGCCACGAGTGAACAGTTCAATTTGTGCAATGGTCTGGTTCGTGAACGAAGCCGACATCACAAAAGAGGGGTGGCCAGTAGCACAACCCAGGTTCACCAGACGGCCCTTGGCCAGCAGAATGATGCGCTTGCCATCAGGGAAAATGATGTGATCAACCTGAGGCTTGATCTCTTCCCACTCCAGATCTTCCACCGAGGCCACGTCAATTTCATTGTCGAAGTGACCGATATTGCACACGATGGCCTGATCTTTCATGCGTTCCATGTGCGAGCGGTCGATCACGTGGTAGTTACCGGTGGCAGTCACGAAGATGTCAGCCTTGTCAGCGGCTTCTTCCATGGTCACAACGCGGTAGCCTTCCATCGAGGCTTGCAGGGCGCAGATAGGGTCAATTTCGGTAACCCAAACCTGGGCGCGCAAGGCGGCCAGTGCTTGAGCACAACCTTTACCCACGTCACCGAAGCCGCAAACCACGGCGATCTTGCCAGCAACCATCACGTCGGTAGCACGCTTGATACCGTCCACCAGGGACTCGCGGCAGCCGTACAGGTTGTCGAACTTGGACTTGGTCACCGAGTCGTTCACGTTGATGGCAGGGAAAGCCAGCTCGCCTTTCTTGGCCATCTGGTACAGACGGTGCACGCCTGTGGTGGTCTCTTCGGTCACACCCTTGATCTGGGCCAGACGGGTGGAGTACCAGGTTTTGTCGTTTTGCAGACGGGCACGAATGGAGGCGAACATGACGCGCTCTTCTTCGCTGCCGGGTTTGTCCAGAACGGACAGGTCTTTTTCTGCACGGGCACCCAGGTGCAGCAACAAGGTAGCGTCGCCACCGTCGTCCAGAATCATGTTGGCCTGCTCACCGGGCCAATCGAAAATGTCGTGGGCGTATTGCCAGTATTCTTCCAGGGTTTCGCCCTTGACGGCGAATACAGGCACGCCAGATGCGGCAATGGCAGCGGCAGCGTGATCTTGAGTGGAGAAGATATTGCACGATGCCCAGCGCACTTCAGCGCCCAGGGCAGTCAGGGTTTCAATCAGAACCCCAGTTTGGATTGTCATGTGCAAACTGCCGGCAATGCGCGCGCCCTTCAGGGGCTGGGAGGCAGCAAATTCCTCGCGGGTGGCCATCAGGCCAGGCATTTCGGTCTCGGCAATGGTCAGCTCGCGGCGGCCCCATTCAGCCAAGGAAATATCGGCAATTTTGTAATCGGTAAAAGTCACAGTCGGGCTCCGTTATACGGCACGCAGACTGCAGGGAGAGCAAATGAATTCTCACCAGCAGCCCGCCATGCAGGTCGTGGTGAGCGTCGTTCTCCAAGGTGGATACCACCTATCCATGCCCCGAGCCTGGCAAGACCGTGAGTCTTGTCGCAACGCCCCTCGAGGATGGCAAATGAATGTGGGTGATTGTACTCGTTTGGATCGTCTTGGGAAGACAGCTCCACGGGTAAAAATCATAATTTCTTCTCATGAGACTGGCACTTGCCCGTCCCACCCAGCGTTGCTGGCTGACTGGTTTCCCGGCCCCGACAACGCTGTCAAACTGCAGCAAAGCGCCGCCCGCAAGCGGCCTTTGCCTATCCGCACATCGCTTAGATAGCCTGACGCAAAGCCTGGGCCTTGTCCGTGGCTTCCCAGCTGAACTCGGGTTCGCTGCGGCCAAAGTGACCGTAGGCAGCAGTCTTGGTGTAGATGGGACGCTGCAGATCCAGCATTTCGATGATGCCGCGTGGGCGCAGGTCGAAATGTTGACGAACCAGCTTGGCGATCTCGGTGTCCGGGATCACGCCTGTGCCTTCGGTGTAGATAGTGATATTGATAGGCTCGGCCACACCAATGGCGTAGCTCAGTTGCACCTGACACTGGCGAGCCAGACCGGCTGCCACAATGTTCTTGGCCACGTAACGAGCGGCGTAGGCAGCGGAACGGTCCACTTTGGAGGGGTCCTTGCCGGAGAAAGCACCACCGCCGTGAGGGCATGCGCCACCGTAGGTATCCACAATGATCTTGCGACCAGTCAGACCGCAATCGCCTTGAGGGCCACCAATCACGAACTTGCCGGTGGGGTTCACCAGGAAGCGGGTTTTCTCGGTCAGCAGGTCCGAAGGGAAGCATGGACGAATGATGTGTTCGATCACGGCTTCGTGAATGTCTTTCTGGGACATTTCAGGCGCGTGCTGAGTGGACAGCACCACAGTATCCACTTCGGTAGGACGGCCATCCACGTAGCGGAAGGTCACCTGGGATTTGGCGTCAGGGCGCAACCAGGGCAGACGGCCATCTTTGCGCAGCTCGCTCTGGCGCTGCACCAGGCGGTGGGCGTACCAGATAGGAGCAGGCATCAGATCAGGGGTTTCGTCGCACGCGTAGCCAAACATCAGCCCCTGGTCGCCAGCGCCCTGGTTCAGCAACTCTTCTGGGCTGCGATCCACACCTTGGGCGATATCGGGCGACTGCTTGTCATAGGCCACCAGTACGGCGCAGGACTTGTAATCAATGCCGTAATCGCCATTGTCATAGCCAATGCGCTTGATGGTGTCACGGGCAACCTGGATGTAATCCACGTTGGCGTGCGTGGTGATCTCGCCAGCCAGCACCACCAGACCGGTATTGCACAAGGTCTCGGCAGCAACACGTGCCTGAGGATCTTGCTCGAAAATAGCGTCCAGGATGGCGTCGGAGATCTGGTCAGCTACCTTGTCGGGGTGGCCTTCAGAAACGGATTCGGATGTAAAGAGAAAGTCGTTGTTGTTCACAGCGTAGCTTCCTTGAATAAGGGCTGATAATCAGCACGAGGTTGAACAAACTGCGTTGCACCTCGAAGCCAGCGATGTGGATACGATAGACGGGGCGCGACGCTTTAGCGGTTTATAGTGGGCAGTTTGCTGCCCGATCGCTCCGCAAGTTGTCGTTTAACTCAGCGATACAATCCATTTTAAGCGAAAATACGTATTTATTTCAGCAAAACTTCACACTAAAGGATTGCCTGGCCCATGCTCGCGGCACTTTTACGTCTGATGGCTCGTCTGCCTTTACCCGTTCTTCATGGGCTGGGCAAAGGAATAGGACGCCTGATTTACGCTTTTCCCGGACGCTACCGCCGCCGTCTGCAAAGCCACTGCCGACAAGCGGGTTACGACTCCCCCGCATTTTTCCGGCAAGCGGCCGGACAAACCGGCGCCATGATTCTGGAGACACCGCGCGTCTGGTTGTATCCACAAGCCTGTCTGGCCCGCTGCACCGTCGATGATGTGGCCTTGCTGGAAGCCACCCATGCCGAAGGACGCGGCGTGCTGTATCTGACCCCGCACTTGGGTTGCTTTGAGATTACGGCACGTTATCTGGTGGGTTTAGGCCCACTGACCGTGATGTTTCGCCCACCACGCCAGGCCGTACTGGAACCCCTGATGGTGGAGTCACGTGAACTGCCCGGCCTGCATGCCGTCCCCGCCAATATGAAAGGCGTGCGCGAATTTGTCCGCGCGTTTCGCAAAGGTGAATCGGTAGGCATGTTGCCCGACCAGGTTCCCAGCGGTGGCGATGGCGTATGGGCACCCTTTTTTGGCCGCCCTGCCCTGACCATGACACTGGCTGGCAAGCTGGCCCGTCAGTCCAATGTGCCTGTGATTGTGACCGCTGCCGAGCGCCTGCCTAAAGGGCGCGGCTGGCATATTCACACCTTGCGCCTACCCGAGCCGTTGCCCGAAGACCCGACGGAACTGGCCACCCTGATCAACGAATCCATGGAAAGCTTGATACGCCGTTTCCCCACCCAGTATCTGTGGGGCTATAACCGCTACAAGATTCCCCACGATGCGCCCCCTTTGCCTGGCGATACCACCCCATGAGTTTTAATTCTTACCCGCTGCTCAAATCCGTTTTCACCTACTTTGGCCGTGCCTCGGTACGCACGCGCCAGCGTTGGGGTGCTGTACTGGGCGGGCTGGTGCATCGCTTTGCCTCCCGCCGCCGTCATATCGTGCGTACCAATCTGGATCTATGCTTTCCAGACACGCCCGAGAGCACCCGTCGCGAGTGGGAAAAGCAGCACTTTCGCCTGCTGGCCCAATCCTATCTGGACCGGGGCCTGCTCTGGTTTGGTTTACCCAGCACTATTCTGAACACTCTGCACCTGACGGGCGAAGAACACATCACCCAGGCTCTGGAACAGGGTCGCAAGGTCATGCTGCTGGTGCCTCACTTTCTGGGTATGGATGCGGCGGGTACACGCCTGTCCATGTCCATCTCGCCCTTGGTTGCCTTTTACACTCCCCAACGCGACCCCCATGTGGATCGCCTGATGTACGAAGGCCGTAGCCGCTTCTCCTCCGTCCCGCTGATTTCTCGCAAAGACGGCATTCGCGGTCTGATGCGTGCGCTGCAAAAGGGCCAGCCGATTTATTACCTGCCTGATATGGACTTCGGCACCAAGGGCTCGGCCTTTGTACCCTTTTTCAATGTCCCGGCGGCCACACTCTTGTCCACCGCCCAGATCGCACGCAACCAGGACGCGCTGGTGATTCCGGTTATTTCCCGCGTGGACGCCGAGACTGGTCACTACCATATTCAGGTGCTGGAACCCATGTCCGACTTTCCGGGTGAAGGCAGCCTGGAAGAAGCCACGGAACGCATGAATGCCCTGATCGAAAAATATGTGCGCGAGGACCCGCCGCAGTATTATTGGGTACATCGACGCTTCAAAACCCGTCCTGAAGGTCAACCCGGCATCTACTAGGCCCCATCATGCACAGCCCCACCACACCCCAGCCCGCTTCCTCGCTTTGGCGTTTCAGCAAAATGCACGGCGCGGGCAATGACTTTGTCATGCTGGATGGTGTCAGGCAAAGCATTGAAATGACTCCCGAACGCGCCCGCGCGCTGGCGGATCGTCACTTTGGCATTGGCGCGGACCAGATCTTGCTGGTTGAAGCCGCGACCGAACCCGGCGCGGATTTCCGATACCGCATATTCAACGCTGACGGTGGCGAGGTCGAACATTGCGGCAACGGCGCTCGCTGCTTTGTCCGCTTCGTACACGAACAAGGCCTGTCCTCGGCCAACCCTTTACGAGCACAAATTCGTACCGGCATCATCAGTTTGAATGACGATCCGGAGCTTGGCGTGGATGTCATGATGGGCACCACCCGATTTGCCCCGGCCGATGTCGCTTTTGACCCTAGCGGGCTGGAACAGAAAACTCAGGGCGAAGATACGCTGTGGCTTCTGCCCGTACCCGATCAAGCCGAACCTGTCGCCCTGTCGCTGGTGTCCATCTCCAATCCGCACGCCGTGCAGGTGGTAGACGATGTGCTGCAGGCGCCGGTTGCCAGCGTCGGCCCCTTCATCGAATCTCATCCGCGTTTTGCTCAGAAGGTCAACGCCGGTTTCATGCAGGTTCTGGACGCCCATCACATCAAGCTGCGCGTCTACGAGCGCGGCGCCGGTGAGACCCTGGCCTGCGGTACAGGCGCTTGTGCGGCTGTGGTGGCAGGCATACGGCGGGGATTGCTCCAAAGCCCGGTTGTCGTTGATACTCGTGGAGGCAGTCTGCGCATTGAATGGGACGGACAGGCGCTACGCATGAGCGGCCCGGCCCAAACCGTCTTTACCGGACAAGTCGATATAGATGCACTGTGTGCGTCCCTAGCCAGAAAGGAAACCTTCTAGACATGGATACCCCCAACAGCCTTAGCGCCGTGGAAGTGGCCCAGTTTTTGAAAGCCAACCCTGATTTCTTCGACGCGCATGCCGATGTTTTTTCCAAACTGATGGTGCCGCACCCCCATCAAAGCCGCGCTATTTCACTGGGCGAGCGCCAGATCATGCTGCTGCGCGAGCGCGGCAAGAAAACCGAGCGCCAACTGGCCACGCTGGTCGCCAATGCCCGTGGCAATGAAAAAATTTCGCGCCAACTGCACCAATGGAACTGCCAGATGCTGGCCGAGTCCGACCCGGCAGCCCTGCCCGCACTGATCTGCAGCAGTCTGGAGCGCATTTTTGAAATGCCCGTTGTCCGTCTGCACTGCTGGAATCCGGACGAAGTGCTGGCTGACGACGCCCTGGTCAGCTGGGCCTACACCTTGATCAACCCCTATTGCGGCGCTCGACGCGAACAGGAGTTTCTGGCCGATTTGCAGCAAGACGCGCAATCGGTGGCCATTGTGCCCTTGACGTTTCCGGAGTCGAACACCCTGTTTGGTCTGCTGGTTCTGGGCTCGCCTGAAGCCACGCGTTTTACGGCCGATATGGGTACGGACTTTCTGGAAGGCATTGGCGAATTGTGCAGCGCCGCCCTGCAGCGTTTGTACAAGCCCAGCAGTGTTGATCAAAGCGAATGTCCGGCCTGAAAAAACAAGATCACTCCCCGCCCGGGGACACGCCTCAAAAGCAGCCAGCCGCCCCCCAGGCCCTCAGCCCGGCCATGCAAAGCTGGCTGCATCAACTAAGCCACGAAAAACGCTATTCGGAACACACCCTTAGTGCGTACCGTAATGATTTGCGCCACTTGCTGGCGCAGTACCCAGGTACAGACCCCGACACACTGACTCAAAGCCAGTTGCGACAGGCTGCCGCCCGCTTGCATGCGCAGGGCCTGGCGCCACGCAGCCTGGCCCGCATTCTGGCAGCCTGGCGTGGTTACTATCAAGCGCGCACTAAAGAACTGGGTTGGCCCTTGAACCCTGCAGCCAGCCTGAAGGCACCCAAGATAGGCCGCCCTCTGCCCAAGGCCTTGTCCGTAGACCAGACCCAGCAGCTATTGGACCGCCCCACCGCCCCCATTCAGGACGACCCGGTCAGCTGGCGCAATCAGGCCATGTTTGAATTGTTTTATTCCAGCGGACTACGTTTGTCCGAGCTGGTCAGCCTGGACACGCACTATCACCAGGACGCGCACTACCAGTCCAAGAGCTGGTTACTGCTGGATGATCGTGAGCTGGTGGTCAGTGGCAAAGGCGGCAAGACGCGCCGCCTGCCTGTCGGAGAGAAAGCGCTGCATGCCTTGCAGCAGTGGCTGGAAAAGCGCCCGGCTTTGGCATCACTGGCGACCAGCGCAGATGCCAGTGCGGCCCTGTTTCTGGGTGCCCGTGGAGCCCGCATTCACCCACGCGTGGTGCAGCAAGAACTGGAAAGCTATGCCCGCGCTAGCGGCCTGCCGGTGCATGTCCACCCGCACAGCTTGCGTCACAGCTTTGCCAGCCATTTGCTGCAATCAGCACAAGACTTGCGGGCGGTGCAGGAACTATTGGGTCATACCAATATTTCCACGACTCAGATTTATACCCGTCTGGACTTCCAGCATCTGGCCCAGGCTTACGATCAGGCCCACCCTCGGGCACAACGCAAGAACCGGGCCAGTGACAAGCCGGAGGAGTGAATCAGGGCTGCAAGGCCTTGACCAACTGGTCTGTATTCGAGCGCATCATGCCCAGGTAGGTATCCACGCCAGAGCCTGGGGCTCCCAAAGCATCGGAATACAAGGTGCCGCCGACTTTGGCGCCAGTCTCCCGTGCCACTTGCTCGACCAGTTTTGCGCTGACCGTATTTTCCACAAAAATGGCCTGAATCTGCTCGCTACGCGCTTGCTGGATGATCTGCGCAATATCACGGGCTGAAGGCTCCGCCTGGCTGGATACCCCCACCAAGGGAATGAAACGGATGTCGTAAGCCTTGCCCATATAAGAGAAAGCATCGTGCGAGGTAATGACCTTGCGCTTTTCTACCGGCACCGCCTGCAGGCGGGTTTTGATGGAATCGTCCAGCTCCTGAATGCGCTGTGCGTAATCCTTGGCGCGACGCTGGTAGTACTCGGCATTGGCCGGATCAGCCTGCTCCAGACCTTTGCTGATATTACGAACATAGATCTGTGCCAGGCCCAGGCTTTGCCAGGCGTGGGGGTCCTGGCTGCCGTGCTGATGACTATGGTCATGCCCGCCGTGGGACTGTGTATCCTCTTTGGCGTGGGTCTGCTCATGGTCGTGGGCATGCTCAGGTTCGGAGTCGTGACCGTGGTCATGGTCATGGTCATGGTCATGGTCATGGTCATGGTCATGGTCATGACCAGCATGATCCTCGTGTCCGCCACCTTCAAATGCCAAAGGCGTAATACCTTCTGTCGCCACGACTTGCGGCCCTTTATAGCCTGCTGCCTGCTGCAAGCGTGGCAACCAGGTCTCGAACTCCAGACCATTGATCACCAGCAGTTGCGCGTTAGCCAAGGTCTTTGCATCACTGGGACGCGGCTCAAACGAATGGGCATCCCCATTGGCGGGCACAATCGTGCTGGCCATAACCTTGTCGCCACCTATCTCCTTGACCATATCGTTCAAAATCGAGAAGCTGCTGACCACACGCAAAGGCTCCGCCTGCACCGACAGGCTGGCCGCCAGCAAGCCCAGGGCCAGCACCGTGCGGCCTGAGTAAATGTCTCGCATTTTCATCAATCGTGCTCCAAGAGAGAGGCCATGCGCCGACGCCGTGCACGCCATTGGGAATAAGCACGCAGCAAACCGCCTTGGGGGCCAAAGGTGATAGAAAGAAAATAGAAGGCGCCGGCTGCCAAAATAATCGCGGGCGAAGCAGGCACGTTGTAGTAGTACGAGAACAGCAGGCCCAGATAGGCGCTGATCATGCCCAGCAAGGCCGCCACCAGCATCTGACGACCAACGGAATACACCCAGAATCGGGCCGAGGCAGCGGGCAGCATCATGATCCCCACCACCATCAAGGTTCCCAGCACCTGGAAGCCAGCCACCAGCGTGATGACCAGCATGAACAAGAACAACATATGGACGACGGAACCGCGCCCGCCTTGCGTGCGCAAAAAGATCGGGTCCATGCACTCCAGCACCAGAGGCCGGAACACCAAAGCCAGAATAATCAGCGTAACCGTCGTGCTGCTGGTCACCAGCAACAAGGAGGCATCATCCAGGCCCAGCACCGTGCCAAACAGCACATGGATCAAATCCATATTGGAGCCGCGCAAGGACACCAGCAGCACCCCCAGCCCCAGGGAGACCAGGTAGAAGGCCGCAAAACTGGCGTCCTCCCGTTGTGGTGTCAGGCGGGCCACCAGTCCGGCCAGCAAGGCGACAACCAGGCCGGTAATCATGCCGCCTATGGCCATCGCGCTTAAAGACAGGCCCGCCGTCAGAAATCCAACCGCCACACCGGGCAGGATGGCATGTGCCATGGCATCACCCATCAGGCTCATGCGGCGCAACACCAGGAATACCCCCAAAGGTCCGGCCGCTGCAGCCAGGGCGAAAGAACCAGCCAGTGCGCGCTTCATGAAACCAAAGTCCATGAAGGGGCCAAACAGCACATCAATCAGCGCCATCATAGGTAGTCCCCCGCACACAAATGGCGAGCCAGATGCAGGTTCTCGGGAGTTAGCACCGCTTCAGTTTCCCCCCAACCCACTACCTGACCGGCAAGCAGCACGGTTTGCGGAAAACAGCTACGCACCATATCCAGATCATGCAGCACGGCCATCACGGTACGGCCCTGTTTGTGCCAGTCCAGAATCAGGTTCATCAATTCGTCCGAGGTTGCACGGTCCACCGCGGCAAAAGGCTCGTCCAGCAAAAGGATCTGGGCATCTTGCATGATCATGCGGGCGAACAAGGCGCGCTGTAACTGACCGCCCGACAAGGTGCCAATAGAACGACGCGCAAAGTCGGCCAGACCCACCTGCTCCAGCGCATGACCAATGCGTTCGTGCTCGGCTTTGGGGAAACCACCCCAGGCGCCCACACGCTTCCAGGCTCCCATGGCCACCAGGTCATGTACTGTCACCGGGAAACTTTTGTCCAGATCGCCCATCTGCGGCAACAAGGCCAGCTGATCCAGAAAACCGCTGTCGACAGCAATGCGCCCTTTCAGGGGATTGATCTGCCCGGTCAGCCCTTTTAGCAAGGTGGATTTACCAGCACCGTTAGGCCCGACGATAGCCGTCAAAGAGCCTCGGTTAAAACAGCCGCTGATATCACGCAGAGCGATTTTGTCTTTCCAGCCCAGCGCGACATGCTCGAGTTCGATCAAGGTTTGATGTGAACTCATGCCCTTACCACGCGCCCAATGCCCAGGCGGTCAGTAGCCACAGGGCTCCTGCCACGCACAAAGCGCCCAGTACGCGCTGTCCGGCCGAGGCCAGCAAGAGCGAACGACGAGGTGCCGGACTGCGGAAAGTCGAGGGAAATTGAGGACAGGACATGAAACAGGGATAATGCGGCTAGATTGGGAATAATTTAATTTTCCAAAGATGTTATAACATAACAAACAACCCATCAAGCGCCATGCCTGTACATATTCTTACGCCCAACGCCATTGAAGATCAGCTCGCCACCGCTGAACAGCTTTGTCTGGAACGCGGTAAACGGCTGACTTCAATTCGCCGCCAGGTGCTGGAAATCCTGATTCAGGCCCAGCGCAGTTTGCGCGCCTACGAACTGCTGGATCTGGTTCGCGAGTTCCAGCCCGGCGCCAAACCCCCTACCGTTTACCGCGCCCTGGACTTTCTGACTGAAGAAGGCCTGATCCACCGCCTGGATGCCGTCAATGCCTGGACGGCCTGTGTGGATGCCGGCGGCCATCCCCACGACTTGCTGATTGTCTGCACCCAGTGCGGCACCGTGGTGGAGCTGTGCGCTCCGGACCTGAGTCAAAGGCTGGCCGACTGTGTGCGCGGAGCGGGCTTTGCCCTGTCCGGCCACGAAACTGAACTGCGCGGCCTGTGCCAACGTTGCGTTGCAGCTAAAAACGAGCGAAAACCCTTATCTGCCCCCTAAAACGTGGTATTTTGCCGCCAATCGGTATATATTCCCCGATCTATTGGCAAACCTCTGTGAATTTTTACAGATCACCGTTTGCCCAACAGGCAAGGCTGTGATGTAATCGCACGTTGTTTTCGTGCGGAGCAGATGGGTGCAGGAAGCCGCGGTTGGTGCCGTGCCTTGTACCTTTCGCCCGCCACTGCGAGGCATGTTTATGAACGCGGCATCAGATCTGAACAACATGGTTCCAGTCACTGTTCTGACTGGTTTTTTGGGCGCTGGTAAAACCACGCTGCTCAAGCGCATCCTGAGCGAATATCACGGTCGACGCATTGCCGTCATCGAAAACGAATTCGGGCCCGAAGGTATCGACAACGAACTGTTGGTGCAGGACTCCGAAGAAGAAATCGTTGAGCTGAGCAATGGTTGCGTATGTTGCACCGTGCGTGGTGACCTGATGCGCACCCTGAATGATTTGCGCGTTCGCCGCCAGGCAGGCGAACTGAAGTTCGAGCGCGTCATCATCGAGACCACCGGCATGGCTAACCCCGGCCCGGTCTGCCAGACCTTCTTCATGGACGATGATATTGCCGACTACTATCGGCTGGACGCGGTCATCACGGTCGTGGATGCCAAACACGGCATGGCCACACTGGACCAGCAAGAAGAAGCTCAAAAACAAGTTGGTTTTGCGGACCGCCTGTTGATCTCCAAAAAAGATCTGGTCAACGATGTGGATTACGAGGCCCTGCGTGCCCGTCTGATCCGCATCAACCCGCGAGCCACGATTACGCCGGTTCACTTCGGTGAAACCGACATCAAGGATTTGCTGGAAGTCAGCGGTTTCAACCTGAATTCCATTTTGGACATTGATCCTCAATTCCTGGCAGAGCAACACCCCGATGCGGCGGACGGCCATGATCACCACCACGATCATGCCCACGGCGACGAAGGCGAGTGCGGTCCGGGCTGCGGACACGATCACCATCATCACCACCACGAGCACGCAGCTCACAATGACGAAATCGGGGCTTTCGTGTTCCGTTCGGACCGTCCTTTCGACCCCGAGCGTCTGGAAGATTTCCTGTCGGGCATTGTCCAGGTATTTGGACCAGATCTGATGCGCTACAAGGGCATCCTGTATCTGAAGGGCATCAATCGCCGTATGCTGTTTCAGGGCGTACACATGATGATGAGCGCCGAGCCTGGCAATGCCTGGCTGGCCAAAGATAAAAAGGGCACCAAGCTGGTCTTTATTGGCCGCAAATTGCCACAAGACATATTCACCCAGGGCCTGGAGAATTGCCTGGTTTGAATTAATAATTATTCAGTAAATGCGGAGCGATTGCGCGTGACGACAGTTACAGGCTCCCAGACGTCAACAAGAGGTAAGCATCATGGCAACTAAGTCACATGACAGTACTACAACCCTGCTGACCGAGCAGGAGCTTTTGGCGATGCCTGAGTCAGACTACATGAACGCCGCCCAGCTGGAGTTTTTCAAGCATCGCTTGCGCCAGCTGGAGCAAGACATTCTGGCCAACGCGGGTGCTACAACGGAAAACCTGCGTGAAACCCAGTTCGTTCCTGACCCGGCTGACCGTGCCACGATCGAAGAAGAACACGCTCTGGAGCTGCGTACCCGCGACCGCGAACGCAAACTGCTCAAGAAAGTGCAACAGTCCATCGCCCTGATCGATTCGGGCGAATACGGCTGGTGTGAGGAAACTGGCGAGCCCATCGGCCTGCCACGTTTGCTGGCACGCCCAACGGCTAACCTGTCTCTGGAAGCCCAGGAGCGTCGCGAGAAGCGTCAAAAGATGTTTGGGGATTGATAGGCGGCAAGGCCCATCACCCTGATAAAAAGCCCGCCCGATCATTCTGGCGGGCTTTTTTGTGGGTCACCCAACTCGATCCAACCCACTTGTGTACGCTGCTGAAAATAAGCAGGCTCAAAAAAGCCGGCTGCGTCTACCGCTAGCAGGCCAACAGGCTGCTTGCACGCCAAGAAGCCAGGCGACATACGAGAACCCCTGCAGCAGCCCCTGCCAAGGGAAGCCACCCTGTTTCAGCCCGGTTTCCAGGCACGACCCTCAGTCGGCAAAAACTTCCTGCTGTCATGCGCTTGAAATTTCCTGCCCGGCCCCCAGATGGGAACCTTAAAGGAAGGAAATCATGGAACAATTTCACGCCACTACTATTGTCTGTGTACGCCGCGGCGATCAGGTCGCCATTGGCGGCGATGGTCAGGTCACCCTGGGCAATATCGTCATCAAGGGCACGGCCCGCAAAATTCGCCGTTTGTACAACGACAGCATCCTGGCCGGTTTTGCCGGTGCGACGGCTGACGCCTTCACCTTGCAAGAGCGCTTTGAAGCGAAGCTGGAAAAGCACCAGGGCAACCTGCTGCGCGCCGCCGTCGAACTGACGCGCGACTGGCGCACCGACCGCGTTCTGCGCCGTCTGGAAGCCATGCTGTTGGTGGCGGACAAGGAGCACACGCTGGTCCTGACCGGCAATGGCGACGTGCTCGAACCCGAACATGGCCTGGCCGCCATCGGCTCGGGCGGCTCCTATGCCCAATCTGCCGCCATGGCCTTGCTGCAAAACACCGATATGGCTCCTGCCGACATCGTCAAGAAATCGTTGGAGATCGCAGGTGATCTGTGCATCTACACCAACCAGAACCATATCGTCGAAACACTCTGACAGCCGGATACACCACCATGTCTACACCTAATATGACTCCCGGAGAGATCGTCTCCGAACTGGACAAGCATATCGTTGGCCAGGGCAAGGCCAAGCGCTCCGTGGCCGTGGCCCTGCGCAATCGTTGGCGCCGCCAGCAGGTTGCTGAGCCCCTGCGTAGCGAGATCGTCCCCAAGAACATTCTGATGATCGGACCCACCGGCGTGGGTAAAACCGAAATCGCCCGTCGTCTGGCCAAGCTGGCCAACGCGCCTTTCATCAAGGTCGAAGCCACCAAGTTCACGGAAGTGGGCTATGTAGGCCGCGACGTTGAAACCATCATTCGCGATCTGGTGGATATTTCGGTCAAGCAAACCCGCGAAATCGAAATGCGCCGTGTCCGCACCCAGGCCGAGGAAGCCGCTGAAGACCGTATTCTGGACGTGCTGGTGCCCCCTTCGCGCGATGCCCACGGTCAACCCCAACGCGAGGACAACTCTGCCCGCCAGGTGTTCCGCAAGCGCCTGCGTGAAGGCAAGCTGGACGATACCGAGATTGAAATCGAGATGGCCCAGGCCATGCCTCGCATGGAAATCATGGCCCCTCCCGGCATGGAAGAGATGACCGAGCAGTTGCGCGGCATGTTCTCCGGTCTGGGTCAGGAAAAGACCAAAGCCCGCAAGCTGACGGTTAAGGAAGCCTTCAAGCAACTGACGGAAGAAGAAGCGGCCCGTCGCGTCAATGAAGACGATTTGCGCACTGCTGCAGTGGCCAACGCCGAGCAGAACGGCATCGTGTTCCTGGACGAGATCGACAAGATCACGGCGCGAGGCGAGAGCCAGGGCAGCGGCGGCGATGTGTCCCGCCAAGGTGTGCAGCGCGACCTGCTGCCTTTGGTAGAAGGCACCACCGTCACCACCAAATACGGGGTGGTACGTACCGACCACATCCTGTTTATTGCCTCGGGTGCGTTCCACCTGTCCCGCCCATCGGATCTGATTCCTGAACTGCAAGGCCGCTTCCCCATCCGTGTGGAACTGGAATCGCTGAGCGCCCAGGATTTTGTACAGATTCTGTCCACGACCGACGCTTCGTTGACCAAGCAATACGCAGCCTTGCTGGGCACCGAAGACGTACAGCTGGACTTCCGTCCCGACGGTATCCAGCGTCTGGCCGAGCTGGCCTTTGAGGTCAACGAGCGTACCGAAAACATTGGTGCCCGTCGCCTGTACACCGTTATGGAAAAACTGCTGGAAGAGCTGTCCTACAGCGCTGGCAGCCACGGAGAGCAAAACGTGGTCATTGATGCGGACTACGTGAACAAACAGCTGCAGGAAACCGCAGCCAGCCAGGATCTGGCGCGCTACGTGCTGTAAGCCTGACTTCGGTCGGACATGAAAAAGGGGCAGATTTCTCTGCCCCTTTTCAGACTGCTGATAAACCCCTGGTTTTGCGCCCTGGGGTTTATTTTTTTGTTCTCCCGCCCAGGCGATGAGGTGTCGCTCACGATTCTACGGTTTTCGGTCGATCAGGCCTCAGATCACACCATCAGGCCGTTTGCGGGCCGGGGGCAAGCTCGCAGGCGCGTGAA